>NZ_AP014945.1:604984-907476 GCF_001548275.1 Caldimicrobium thiodismutans | reverse complement strand
TGGAAAAAGAGGAGTCCCGAATTTAAGCTCTAAATTAACCTTCTCAAAGACCTCTATGGTATTCTCCAAAATTTCACGGGGAAACTCATTGAAGCGAGCCTCCATCTCCTCAGCACTTGCCAGATAAAGTTGATCTGTGTTAAACTTGAAACGATCGGTATCATTTAAAGTCTTTCCTGTCTGAATGCAGAGCAAGACCTCATGAGCAAAGGCATCCTCCTTATCTAAGTAATGACAATCAGCGGTAGCAACCACTTTGATTCCCAATTTTTCAGAAATTTCAAGAAGACCGGTATTAACCTTTTCCTGTTCGGAAAGGCCATTTTTTTGAAGCTCAAGATAAAAATCTTCTCCAAAGAGATTTTTATAAAACTGGGCAGATTCAATAGCCTGATCCATAAGGCCCTGTAAAAGTAAGTGAGGAATTTCCCCTTCAAGGCAAGCGGAAAGACAGATTAGTCCCTGATGAAATTCCATCAATAATTCTTTATCTATGCGAGGTCTATAATAAAATCCCTCCAGATAAGCCCGGCTTCCAAGTTTGATTAGATTTTTGTAGCCCTCTTCATTTTTAGCTATAAGGATAAGATGTCTTCCAGCCTCACCTTTGCGGTTAGTTTTTTTCTGAAAACGGGATCCCTCTGCTACATAAAATTCACATCCCAAAAGAGGTTTAAGACCTGCTCCCCTTAGTTTATTATAAAAATGAATCAATCCATAAAGTGTCCCATGGTCAGTAATAGCACACCCTGGCATCTTATATTCTGCAAGCCTTTTTACCAGATCCTCAATCCTTATTGCTCCATCAAGAAGGCTCCACTCCGTATGGAGATGGAGATGAACAAAATCTGCCACTCTTACCCCCTCCCTTGAAATTATTCCAAGAGTTCAAGAAGTTGTTGAATAGTAAAGGGCTTTATTAATGCACCTTTTAAGCCATAGGCTTTATAATTGTGTATAACCGGTTCATCAAAATAGCCACTTATTAAGATAGCCTGGACCTCAGGATACAATTCCTTAATCCTTTGATAGGTCTCAAAACCATTTAATTTTCCCGGCACAATTAAATCAAAAATAGCATAGTCAAAGGGTTTACCCTCTCTAAGGGCCTCTGTAAAAAACTTTATGGCGCTTTCGCCATCTGGAGCTGTTTCAACCTCATAATCAAAGGATTGTAAAAGTTCTTTAAGGGTATCTCTAATTAGATCATCGTCATCCATAAGAAGAATGCGCTTGGAGGTTAATTTTTGAGGTTTGAAAGTGGGAATGAGCTCTCCTTTAAGGGTAGGAAGTTCTATTTTAAAGGTTGTTCCTTCACCCACCTTAGAGTGAACCTCTATTTCTCCGTTATGAGCCTTCACCACCTCTTTTACCACATAGAGGCCAAGACCTGATCCTCCAGCTTTAGTAGTAAAGAAGGGCTCAAAGATATAAGGTAAATACTTTTCTTCAATGCCTGAGCCTTCATCACGAATTGAGACCTCAAGAAAGGTGTCTCCATTTTTGGTTTTAGGCTTTACCTTAATAAAGATTCTTCCACCTCTGGGCATAGCTTCAATAGCATTTAACACAAGATTCATCCAAAGGATGGAGAAAAGCTCTTTGTCCACTTCAACAGCCGGAAGAGGACTTTCGATTTCATAAAAGACCTCATAGCCATGCTTTCCGGCTAAAGCAAGCTTTGTATAATCCCTAATAAGGTCTCCAAAGTTAACCTTTTCTTTGACTGGAGCCTCACCTCTAACCAGAGTGAGGAGCTCTCTCCCTAAAATTCTCAAACTCATAAGACTATCTTGAATTCCCTCAAAGAGATTTTTAATCTCTCTTGAGAGCCTTTTTTGATTCAATTTAGTTTTCAAAAGTTCAATCTGGTTGATCACCCCAAGGAGACTATTATTAAAGTCATGGGCAAGCCCACCTGCTACATTTTTCAAGACATTCAACTTTTCAAGATATATTTTTTGTTTTTCCATAATTACCTTTTCTGAGATATCCCTTAGGAAGAATAAAATACCTTCCAGATCCTGCCCTTTTTTCAAGGGAATAAGTTCTCCCTCAAAGGTTTTTTCCACATCCTCAAGAATTATAGTTTCCACAAAATTATAATAATCTTTTGTTAGTTCTTTTTTTTCAAAAAGATTCTTTAATCTGTCCATCCGGTTAATATAAGGGCAGATCTCCCAAAGAGGTTCCGTAGAATTGTCTTCATCTAAACAGATTCTTTGTCCCTTTTGATTTGCCCAAATAACATGTCCTTCTGGTGATAGATAAAAGACCATAAAATCTGTATGCTTAAGCACTGTATCTAAAAAGGCCTTTTCCTTTTCCAGGTCAGATTTGGCAGTCTTAAGAAGTCTGTTTCTCTGAAAAAGACCATAAGCAAGCAAACCTAAAAAGATTATAAAGATTAACAATAGGGTTATAAAATAAGGGGTATATTTTTCTTTAAAGCGTTGAAAATAAAACTCTTTCAACTCTACATAAGGCCCCTTCATAAGATCTAAAAGAAGTTTATTCACAGGAGTGTAATCAAAGGGGAGATAAAAGATAGCCTCTGTTGCCATTGCTAAAGAACTTTTCTCTTCTATCTCGAGTAAGACCCTTGCCAGATCCTTAATTACTTTTTGAGGAGTTCCTTCCAGAGCAAGGATTGGCCACTCGGGATAAAGGGGAGAACTGATTAAAAGTGGGAATTCAGGATAGACCTTCTGATTAAGAATTTCAATTTCCTTAATAGAAAGTTCCCCAGAGGAAATCATCCTCTCTATCACGCCTGTGCGTGCAGTTCCAACTGGAACCTCACCCTTTAAAACTGCTTTCACTACTGCATCGTGAGTTCCATAAAATTTAGGCCTGATCTCCTTTTCTGAGATTCCAACTTTATAGAGTTCATAGAGGGCAATTAAATAACCTCCAAAGGATTCGGGATTCACTGCACCAAAAACCTTCCCTCTAATATCTGAAAGGCTTTTAATAGGACTTCCCTTGCGAG
Source organism: Caldimicrobium thiodismutans (assembly GCF_001548275.1). Classification (GTDB taxonomy): domain Bacteria; phylum Desulfobacterota; class Thermodesulfobacteria; order Thermodesulfobacteriales; family Thermodesulfobacteriaceae; genus Caldimicrobium; species Caldimicrobium thiodismutans. Next base: position 904,484 of record NZ_AP014945.1, on the reverse strand, counting down.
TAAAAATAACTCCGCCAAAATAGGGATAATATTTTCCTTTTTCGTATTGTCCCAAACTCAGGATAATCCTAAAGTGAATATTCTCCTTATCCGCAAGCTCTTTTATGGTTATTCCCTGATAGGGATTGGTAAGGATGAAGTTGATCTCTCCCTTTAAAGCTCTTTTTTTCAACTCCTCAAAGGGGAGAAAAAGGAACTGAATTTTATAAGGGAGATTCTTCTCTAAATATTCTTTCAATTTATAAAATCTATTCTTTTCAACCTCTTCTCCTCTTTTAGCCAGAATTCCAAAGGTATAGGTCTTTAAAGCCTCTTCTGGTTCTGCATAAACATTCTGAATAAATAAAATTAAAAATAAAATCCAAAGGATGAAGAAAAAATTTTTAAGGTCTCTCAAGGTTCCTCTATATATATTTTTACGCAAATTTAGTTTTAGTCAAGGATGACAAGATTGTCTCTATGGATGACCTCTTTGGGTGGCCTTTCAGAGGTCTTTAAAAAATTTTGTATTTCCTCAGCTGAAAAGTTGATAAGACCCTTGGCTAAAACAATTCCATCTCCATTCAGGCATTCCACACAGGCTCCTTTTCTGAAATCTCCTTCAACCTTAGATATTCCTCCCATAAGTAGGCTCTTACCCTCAACAACTAAAGCCTTAACTGCACCTTCATCTAAATAGAGCCTTCCCTCTGGTTTAAGATAATATCTAATCCAGAGCTTTCGCATAGAGACCTTTCTTTCCTTAGGGAGAAAGAGAGTTCCAATCTGCTGGCCACTAAAAAACTTCTCAAGAATAAGAGGGGTTCGACCAGGCAAGATAGCCATAGGGATTCCAGCTGAAGTCACCATCTCTGCTGATAGTAATTTAGAATACATTCCACCTCTACCAAGCTTTCCAGGTTTACAACCTGCCATAGCTTTAATCTCAGGAGTTATCTCTCTGACCACAGAGACTTTCTGGGCCTTAGGATTTACTCTTGGATCCTCGGTATAAAGGGCATCTATATCAGAAAGAATAAAAAGGGCCTCAGCTGGCAGAGCTAAAGCCACAAGGGCAGATAATATATCGTTATCACTAAAGCGAATCTCCTCGGTAGCAACAGTATCATTTTCATTAATCACAGGCACAATTTTCCATTTTAAAAGGGTAAGAAGGGTCTTGCGGGCATTAAGATAGCGCGTTCTTACCGAGAGATCTTCACTTGTTAATAGGACCTGCGCTACCTTTAAATTGTATTGTTCAAAGACTTCTTCATAGGCCTTGATAAGATCTGCCTGACCACAGGCTGCTAAGGCCTGTTTTTCAAATAGGGCAAGGGGCTTTTTGTTAAATTTAAGCTTATTTCTCCCGCAAGCAATAGCTCCAGAGGAAACAATAACCACACTTTTACCTGCCCTATAAAGCCTCTGCACCTCATAAGCAATGTTTGAAAGAACCTGATAATCTAATCCTTCGTCATCCTTGGTAATAACCGCACTGCCTATTTTTAAAACGATGAGGTTTGCCTTTTCAAAACTTTTTAAATACTCATCTCTTCTATCCATGGTTTTTCTTCCCCTTCTCTTGCCCTTTTTACCAAAGGATAAAGTTTATAAAGGAGCTCCTGAAGACCTTCTCCAGTTACTGCTGATAGAAATAAAATTTTCTCTCTGAGGTTCTCTGGAAATAGTTTCTTAATCTCTTTTAATTTTTCTTTTTTTCCTTCGGGTGCAACCAGGTCTACCTTATTAAGGGCTATAAGAAAATCTTTTTGTAAGAGGCTGGGATTATAATGTTCAAGCTCCTTTCTTAGGACCTTGAAATCTTTCCAGATCTCCTTTTCTCTGGAAAGGTCAAGGATATAAAGAAGAACCCTTGTTCTTTCAATATGTCTTAAAAATTCGTGTCCAAGTCCTATACCAAGATGTGCCCCTTCAATAAGACCTGGAATGTCTGCCACAATAAAGGTTTCTCCATCTGGAAGTTTAACAACTCCAAGATTAGGCTCAAGGGTAGTGAAGGGGTAATCAGCAATTTTGGGTTTAGCAGAGCTTATTCGGGAAAGAAGGGTTGATTTCCCTGCATTGGGGAATCCTACCAGGCCCACATCAGCAATGAGTTTAAGTTCAAGAATTAGCCAGCGCTCCTCTCCTGAAGTTCCAGGTTCAGCAAAGCGAGGGGCCTGTCTAACAGGAGTAGCAAAATGAGCATTACCTCTTCCTCCCTTTCCTCCTTTTGCCACCACAAGCCTTTGCCCTGGTTTTACAAGATCCCCGAGAATTTCTCCTGTTTCAGCGTCTTTAACCAATGTTCCTACAGGCACTTTTAAGATAAGATCCTCACCATCCCGGCCTTTCATCTTTTTTCCCATACCAGGCCGTCCATTTTCAGCACGAAAGTGCACCTGATGATGAAAATCATAGAGGGTATGAATCTGAGGATCTGCAATCAGAACCACATCTCCACCATCCCCGCCATCACCCCCATCTGGCCCTCCTCGGGGAACATACTTTTCCCTCCGAAAACTTACACAGCCGGAGCCTCCATCTCCAGCCTTAACATAAATTTTAGCCTGATCAACAAAACGAGCCATAGCCTATCCTTTAACTAAATTTGATTTTACTAATTTATCACAAAATATGCAACTACGAATTACCTCCGAATTGCCTCATTGAAAATCCATTCGAAATTTTATCGTTGCCTCATATAAAAAATCTTCTAAATCCAAATTAGCTCCTACATTTAACCTTCACGATAAAACTATCTATTTCACCCTTCTTGAATTTACGAGCTTAGTTCTTTCGCAAAGCTTATTTCAAAAGAAAGAGCGGGTGGAAAGGTAAAGGAGCTTTGCAGAAAGATAAGGAGAAATCAGAAAATGCTTGAGAGAACATATTTATAGAAAAAAGGGAATTATTATCGGGAAAAAAATTGACCATAAAAAGGAGGGGGAGGTAAAATAATTTCCTTCAGAAAATTAAATGAGGCATTACAACCATTGAGCTGAATTTAAAGGGAGAGAAGAAGATGTTAAATTGGAGGAACATCAACAGATGGTTTCTCTTTTGCTCCTTTAGAGGGAAAATATTTTTTAAAGAGCTTAAGAAGGCTAGCTGTGCTAAACTCTTCTGGCTCAAGAGAAAGATTGGCAAAGGGAATTTCTGCCCGAGCCTTCTCTCTATGTCCCCCTGCCAGACCTATATTTTTAAAGAGTTTGCTTACAAGTTTTCCTGCATTTTTACGATAACCATCACACCTCACAATAATTATAAGATTTTTTTTATATTCACCAGCCACAAAGACCCAGGCAGTCTCATATACCTTATTCAAAAAATCAGCCACTAATACTAAAACATCAGGACTGCTAACCTTTCCAAGATATGTAAAAGCCCGATTACCCTGATATTTTAGATTATGAAGGGCGGTTTTGAAATAACGGAGTTCTGATCTTCTGAGATCGGAGGACTCAATCTTATTGAGAAGGTGTTTGTTCATTCTTTTAAAAAGCCTCTGAAAGGCAAGGACATCCTGAAGTTGAGCACTTTTCTTAAAGTTATCCGTATCTGTTTTTATACCATAAATAAGGGCAGTAGAAAGAAAGACATTGGGCTTTAAGCGTAGGGTCTTCAAATATTCATAAAGGATAGTTGAGGTAGCCCCATAATTTGGTCTCAAGTCCACATACTCTGCTGACCAGCCTTCTGTGACTGGATGATGGTCAATTACTGCTGTAAATTGAATTTCTTTAAAGGCTTCATGGTGCGTAGGCTGGGAGTCTACTAAAATGATTTTTTGATAAATTTTTAGAAACTCTCTTTGAAAGGGAGTTAAAGGTATCTTTAAAATTTCCACCATAACCAAATTATTAAGGCGTTTAATTTCATTTACCGCTGAAAGGGTGACCTTTGAGACCCGCCCTTGAAGAATCTTCTTTAAGGCAAAGGCACTGGCTAAGGCATCAGGATCTGCCCAAAAGAGAATCAGAACCTGATCCCCTTTATCAAAAAGCTTAAGAAAGCACTGAATCCGCTCTTTATTTGATTTAAATCTCTTTCCCAAGGTTAACAATTAGGGCAAGTTTTATAGATTTTTAAAAATTTAATATAGATTCCGAATTTGCCAAGCCCCTGTATGCGTCCAGGTCTTTTGAGATTCTATAGGATTTTTTCTACTACTTCTGTTATAGGAAAATGAACCTGTATTTTGTAGGGGCAAACCTGTGTGTTTGCCCCCTTTTGGAAAACCTATGTGTTTTTTGCATCAATGTAGGGGTTTAAGATTTTGAACCCCTACAGAAATCAAGGTTTAAAATTTTAAACCCCTACATGGGGCAGACACCTTAGGTCTGCCCCTACATTAATGATGAAAACTGACTATTTTTAAAAAAAGGAATTGCATAAAAAAAGGATTAACATTGATTTTTGAAAAAAGAAGCCTTAAAATAAAGCTATGGAGAAAAACCTTCCCATCGGGATTTCAAGCTTTGAAAAGATTAGAAGTGAGCCCTATTATTATGTGGATAAAACCCCTTTTGTGGCAAAGCTTGTTGAAGAAGGAACTTATTATTTTCTCTCTCGCCCAAGGAGATTTGGAAAATCCCTTTTTGTGGACACCCTGAAGCAGGCCTTTCTTGGAAGAAAAGAGCTTTTTCAGGGGCTCTATCTTGAAAAGAACTGGGACTGGAGTGTTAAGTATCCAGTTATTCATATTGATTTTGGGGGAGGAGAGGTTAAAGGTATAGAAGCCCTTGAGAAATGGATACTTCAGCAACTTGAGGAACATCAAAATCTTTATGATATTACCTGCAAATGGAAAGATGATTATCATGCCTGCTTCAGGGAACTAATCCTAAAACTTTCTCAGAAATATGCATCTAAAGTGGTAGTTCTTGTTGATGAGTATGATAAACCTATTCTTGATTGTATTGAGGATAGAGAAACTGCAAAGGCAGTAAGAGATGTGCTTAAGAATTTTTATAGTGTCTTAAAGCCCCTTGATGCCCAGCTTAAATTTGTTTTCCTCACAGGAGTTTCAAAATTTTCAAAGGTATCCCTTTTTTCAGGGCTAAATCAGTTAAGGGATATTACTATAAGCAGGGAGTATGCAACTATCTGTGGATACACTCAGAAAGAGCTTGAAGAGGTCTTCAGAGAAGAATTAGAAGATAAAGACTTAGAGCTTATAAGATGCTGGTATAATGGTTATTCCTGGCTTGGGGAGCCTGTTTATAATCCCTTTGATGTGCTTCTCTATTTAGAGGAAAAACAATTTCACCCTTACTGGTTTGAGACAGGGACTCCAAGCTTTCTTGTAAAGCTTTTAATGGAGAAGCGTTTTTATCTTCCTGAGCTTGAAGACCTAACTGCAACTGATGACCTGATTGGCTCTTTTGACCTTGACTATATTGAGCCAGAAAACCTTCTCTTTCAGGTGGGTTATTTGACCATTAAAGAAACTATTGAAGAGGAAAGGTTAATTCTCTATAAGCTTTCTTATCCGAATAAAGAGGTAAAGATTAGTTTAAATAGAGTTCTTTTTTCTTATTTTACTCAGCTCAGTTCAGAAAGACCAAGGCTATCTCTTAAGATGATTGAGGCAGTGAGGGAGAGGGATTTTGAGAAGATAAAAAAGACTCTTGAGAGTCTTTATGCAGGGATACCCCATGATTGGTTCAGGAAAAATGAGCTTTCTCGTTATGAGGGGTATTATGCAAGTTGTTTTTATGCCTTTTTATGTGGATCAGGGCTTGAGGTAATCCCTGAGGATATAACAAATAAGGGGCAGATAGATTTGACGGTGATCTATAGGGAAAGAGCTTATCTTTTTGAGTTCAAGGTGGTTGAGGGAGAGGAGGGAGAAGGTAAAGCTTTAGCTCAACTTAAGGAGAAGGGTTATCACAAGAAGTATGATGGTTCAGCCAAGGAGATTTATCTTATCGGGATTGAGTTTTCTTCAAGGGAGAGGAATATCAAGGGCTTTTTCTGGGAAAAAATTGATTAGTAGAAATTCATGACTGAAAAATCTGGAATCCTTTATGTGGTTGCCCTTCCCATTGGAAATCTTAAGGATATAACTCTGAGGGCCCTTGAGGTCTTAAAAGAAGTTGATCTTATTCTTGCAGAGGATACAAGGTCCTTTAAAAAACTTGAAAGAGCTTACAGTCTTTCTCCAAAGGAGGTCATAAGTTTTTACAGAGAAGTTGAAACTGAGAAAGAGGAAAAGATAATAGAGCTTTTAAAGGAGGGGAAAAAGATAGCCCTTTGCAGTGAGGCAGGAACTCCTCTGCTTTCAGACCCTGGCGCAAGGCTTGTTAGAAGGGCGCATCTTGAGGGCATAAAGGTAGAGTCCATTCCAGGGCCTTCAGCTTTAACTACTGCCTTATCTTCTTCTGGAGTAGACCTCTCAAAGGGCTTTATATTCCTTGGATTTTTGCCCAGAAAAGAAAAGGAAATTAAAGAAAAACTTAAAGACCTTCCCCAAGGGCTCACTTTAGTGCTTTTTCTTCCCCCCCACAGATTTTCAAAGACCCTTAAAATCCTTCTTGAAATTCTCGGTGATAGACAGGCCTTTCTGGCAAGGGAACTCACTAAATATCACGAGGAACTTACCTGGTCAAGTCTTTCTGAACTCTCAAAAAGAGAAGAAATTAAAGGGGAAAGCACCCTCATTATTGAGGGAAAGGAAGAAGAAAAAGGCTTTCAACCCCCTTCTTTAAAAGAGGAGATAGAGAATCTTCTGAAAAAGGGGCTTAAAATAAAAGAGATTTCAAGGCGTTTAAGCCAGAAATATGGAATCTCTTCAAAGGAAATTTATAGCTTAGCTAAGGATATTAAGAGTTAATCCTTTCGGGATGTTCTTTTAAAAATTTTTCAATCTCTTCAAAAAAGGCTTTAAGGAGTTCTTCCTCTTTCACCTTTTGGATGATTTTTCCTTCCCTGAAGATAATCCCCACTCCCTTTCCTCCTGCAATTCCGAGATCTGCCTCCCTTGCCTCACCTGGGCCATTTACCACACACCCCATAACTGCAAGTTTAAGATTGGCCCTTAATTTTTTTGCATAGGCTGAAACCTCCTCATAAAGCCGTATAAGATCAATTTCACACCTTCCGCAGGTTGGACAAGCAATTATGTCTGGATAAAGACTTCTTAATCCAAGATTTCTCAGAATCTCATAGGCTACATAGACTTCTTCCACTGGGTCAGCGGTAAGAGATATCCGCACCGTATCCCCAATCCCCTTAAGAAGAAGATAGCTTACTGCCATGGTATTTTTAATAGTGCCAGGTATAAGCCCCCCTGCCTCGGTAACTCCTATATGGAGGGGAAAATCTAATGCCTCAGAAAAGAGTTCGTAGGCCCTTACAGTTTGCCACCAGTTTGAAGACTTAAGAGAGACCTTAAGGTTATAATAGTCATGCTTGGAAACTATATATTCAAGCCAGTTTTTGGCGCTTTCAACCATAGCCTCAGGTGTAGGATGTCCGTATCTCTTCAAAAGGGCACTCTCAAGAGATCCTGCATTAATTCCAATTCTTATACAGACCCCTCTTTCTTTGCAAGCCCTGATCAGGGAATCAAGTCTTTTTTTATTTCTAAAGGTTCCTGGATTAATTCTTATTCCTGAAACATCTGCAGAAACTGCTTTTTCCCCGAGGGAGGTATCAAAATGAAGATCAGCAATAACTGGGATAGGACTTTCTTTAACAATTTCTCTTAAGGCTGAGACAGCCCTTTCATCAGGAATAGCAACCCTTACAATCTCACATCCAGCAGACTTAAGTCTGAAGATCTGGTCAAGGGTGGCCTTAATATCACGGGTATCCGTATTAGTCATACTCTGAACGCGAATGGGATTTCCTCCTCCGATGCCAACAGATCCAACAAAAATTTCCTTTGTTTTTCTTCTCTTTATTTCAGGATACATTTTTCTCCTCCCGATTTTCAAAGAATTATAATCTCTATGGTTGATAATTTCAATTAAAGATCAGAAGATATCTTCTGGAGGTGCCTTTTTAAATTTTGTGTCAAAAAGGGATTTTTAAATTTATATGACTTGATAAAAAGGTATCCATGAAGATTTAGAGAGACCCGGACAATGCAATATATATTTCATCATCAATGCATGGGTATATTTATTTGGACATATACATTTCTCTTGACAAGAACTTCCTTCCTGTTAATCTCAAAGATATGTTAAATTTTCTTTTTTTCTGTAAGAGTGAGATCAAGGTTCCTAAGGAATTTTTAGAAACCATAGGTGCCTTTGGGATAAATCTTAAAAACCCTGATGAAGTAATTGATAACAGAGCTCTATCTGGGATACTTGTCCTTGGAGGCGATGGGACCCTTTTAAAAGCAGTGCCTTATGCCTACGAGTATGACCTTCCCATACTTGGTGTAAATATGGGAAAATTTGGTTTTCTCACAGAGATTACCTTAGAGGAGTTGCCCCAGGTTTTAAAACTCTGGGTAGAAGGCTCGCTCACCTTTGATGAAAGAACTCTTTTAGAGGCAAAATATCAGGATAAAGTTGAGGTCTTTCTAAATGAAGGTGCCATTCTTAAAGGCCCTGTAGGAAGAATAATAACTCTTGATCTTAAAATTGATGGGGAAGAGTTTATTGAGATATATGGAGATGGCCTAATTGTTAGCACTCCTACTGGTTCTACTGCTTACAATCTCTCCGCTGGAGGCCCGGTTGTGCACCCAAGGGTAAGAGCTATGATTATAACCCCCATATGCTCCTTTAAAATAAATCATAAGCCCTTTTTAATCCCTGAAGATTCAACCCTTGAGGTTATATTAAAAGAAGGAGAGGAGGAGGTGCACCTCCTCTTAGATGGAAGAACTAATCTTTTTATTGAACCAAAACAACCTGTGCGTTTCCATAGGGCTAAAAGGCCTCTAAAACTTGTTAGCTCTCCAACTAAATCCTATCTTACTATCTTAAAGGAAAAATTTACCTGGTAAGTCCCTAAGAGATCTCCTCCTCTTTTTTAAAGAATTTTTCTGTTAGCTCCTCTTTTTTCTCCTTCACAGCTTCTTTAGCCTTTTCCAGCGTCTCAGAGAGAGAGACCCTTTTTTCTTCCAAAACCTCCTTAGCCTTTTCCTTTAATTCACCAAATTTAGATTCAGCAGTATCCTTAAATTCTGAAACCTTTTCTTTGAAATAAGTTCCTTTTTCTTTAAGCTTTTCAGTAGTATCTTCAGCACCTTCCTTGATTTTTCTCCTGAGTTCTGCTCCACTGGTTGGTGCATAAAGTAAGGCCACAAGGGCTCCCACCGCAGCTCCAGCTAAAAAGGCTAAACAGACTGGTAATTTCTTTCCTTCCATGGTATCACCCCCTTGTCTAAATTTTTATGATCCTTCTTAAACCCCTCAACACCTCTGAAACCCCTGTGGTCATAGCTGAGACCTCAATATAGGTCTTTTTAAGAGTAGTGTTAAAATTTTCGAGAAGTTGAGCCCCGGTTTGGGCACTTTCGGAAAGACCCTTGATTACAGGATCAAGACTCTGGCTTAACTTTTTAGTTTTTTCACTAACTTCAAGACTTACACCCTTAAAATCCTTCAATATCTCCCTTAAGTCCTCCAAGGAAAAATGGAGGTCATCTTTAACTACCTCAACCTGTCCTTTTAAAAAGGCCTCAAAGTCTTTGATAGATGCCCCGATCTCCCCAACAATGCGAGGAACAATCTTTAACTCGGAAAGCAAATGATTTAAATTCTCAAGGGTGCTTTTAGAGACCTCAAGATTTTCCTGAAGTTTCTCGGATGAGTTTTTAAGATTTAAAAGAACCGGAGGTAATAACTCAAGATTTTGATTCAGATTTTTCAGGGTTTGGATTAATTTCAAAACCCCGATTAAGACAATGAAGACAAAAAGGATAGTTAAACCCAAAAAGATGTAAACAATATTTTCCATAGACCTCCCCTATGAAAAATTTGACTTTTCTATATTATAAGTCCTCTCTCCCTTTATGGCAAGGGAAATTTTTATTTTTAATACCACTTAATTAATTCAGGATAGGCCCGGCGTAAGATCTCATTACTGGGGACAACTCTTACTCCTACCTTTCGCAGGCCATGTCCATAAAGCTGATATTTAATGCTATAAAAAGCCTTTCCGTTTTCTGCCTTTTCTAATTCAAGAGGGACAAAGGTAAATTCTTTACTTATTTCTTCTTCAAGCCCCATCTCTTTGATACAAACAAGTTCAACTGTAACAAGTTCTTTGGGAAGATCTCCAAATTCAACTTCAACCTTTATCTCAATCTCAGAGTCCTCCCAAGTGGCCTCCCCTAAAATATTGGTTTGAAAGGAAAGAATCTTTATTTTTCCCCAATTTTCTTCTAAAATTTTCCTTTCAGCATCCAGTCTTTTGACCAGAGCAAAATTTTCGGCAGTCAGAGTTTTAAATTGGGTAAGAGCTGGTTGATAGAACTTTTGTAAATATTCAAGGAGGACACGATTCATGGAAAAGTTTTTACAGCAGATATACAGAGCCCTTTTCATACGCTGAACCCATTCTCGAGGTATCCCCTCTTCATCTCTCTGGTAATATAGATTTCTAATCTCTCCTTCAAGAAGGGTATAAATTTGATTAGCCTCAAAATAATTATAGGGAGGAAGCCCCTCCTTGGGATAAATAGCCCAACCATTGGTTCCATCATACCCTTCAGCCCACCATCCATCCAGAACACTTAAGTTTAAAACCCCATTTATAGCAGCCTTCATACCTGAGGTTCCACTTGCCTCCATTGGCCTGTAAGGATTGTTTAACCAAACATCTGATCCCCAAATAATGTATCTTGCTAAATGGAGGTCATAGTTTTCTATAAAAACAAATTTGTCTTCAAGTTGATATTTAGCCCTAAAGTCTAAAAGTTCCTGGATCATCTTTTTACCTTCCAGATCTTTGGGATGGGCTTTACCAGCAAAAACAAAAAGCACAGGTTTATCTGTATCCTGCAAGATCTTAAGGAGCCTTTCTTTATCAAAGAGGATGAGATTATTTCTCTTATAGCCTGTAACTCGTCTGGCACATCCGATAATTAGATGGAATCTTTTCAGAGGAAGACTCCATTTTCGGGAGGTCTTTTGGGGATCTCCTCGCATCAACTCCTCTTCAAGAAGCTTATTCAAAAGATTTATTAGCCTTTGTTTATTTTTTTTATGAGCCTCCCAGACCTCCTCATCGGGAATATTTAAGATTTCATCCCAGGCAGGATCATCCGGGCCAAGAAATCTGAAATCAAGCCCTACATACTCCTTCAAGAGATCATTAAAAGGCTCACTCAACCATCTCCAGTGCACACCATTAGTTACATAGTCAATAGGCACTTCCTCAAAAAGCCAGTCTTCAAAAAGAGGTTGCCACATCTTTTTTGTGGTTTCCTGATGGAGTTTGGAAACTGCATTTACATGCCGAGAATATCTTATAGCCAAGGCAGGAAGCCAAAAGAGGGATTTGTCTCCAAGAATACAGCCACACTTGGTTAAATCCTCCATAGTAAGACCAAGGGCACTTACCTCAGGCCCTAAATATTTTTCAACCAATTTGGTATCAAAGTGCTCATTTCCAGCAATAAGGGGAGTATGGGTAGTAAAAACAGTTGTTTCCTGAATAAAAAGTTTAGCCTCTGGATAAGAGAGGCCCTTTTCCAGCATAAGCTCCTTCAAGCGGGAAAGGATCACAAAGGCCGAATGCCCCTCATTCAGATGATAAATTTTAGGATCAAGTCCCATTTTTCTAAGGGCCTGATAACCTCCCATACCAAGAAGTATCTCCTGTTTCAGTCTCTTTTCAGGTTCAGCAGGATAAAGATACTCTGTAATGGCCCTTACATCTGGAGGGTTTTCAGGGATATCTGTATCTAAAAAAAGACAGATTCTTTTTCCAACTTCAACTTTCCAGACTTTGGCCTTATAAAATTTGTCAAGAATATGGAGTTCAATAAGGAGAGGCTTTCCTTCAGGGTCTTTAACTTCACGGAGTATATTTAAAAATTTATCAAAAATATCTGATTCCTCCTTTTGAAGACCCGCAGGGTCAAAGGTCTGTTTAAAATAGCCTCTATTGTAAAGGAGGCTTACTCCTACTAAAGGAATATCAAGGTCTGAAGCCCCCATAAGAATATCTCCAGCCAGAACCCCCAAACCACCTGCATAAACTGGGAGGGCTTCATGCAAGGCAAATTCCGTAGAAAAATAGGCTATTACATCCCCTTTGGTAAGATCCGATGCAGATACCATGGGATGAACCTTTTTCTGATATTCCTCGAAGCGTTCCCAGATCTCCTGAAGATCAAGTAAAAACCTTCTGTCCTGAGCAAGGGCTTCTATCTTTTCCTTGGATAAAAGGTGAATAAATTTAATGGGATTGTGTTTGACCTTCCTGAAAAGCTCTGCATCCATCCTGTAAAAAAGGGAAAGGGCATCAAAATCCCAGGTAAACCAAAGATTATAGGAAATGGTTACAAGTTTTTCTAAGGATTCTGGAAACCTTGGGTAAACAAAAAATTTTTTAAATTCCATATCAGGCCTCCAATTTTTCCTCTATATCAGCTAAAATATTCATATAATATTTATAAGCATTATCAGGCAAATCATAGGGTGAAAAATACTTGTGAACATCTCCATCCTGAAAGTATTTTATACACATGTAATAAAAGTGATCCGAAGTGGTAAGGTATTTCAAAGGTGCAATCAAATCCTTTTTACCCTGAATTTTGGCTTTGCGCAAGAGCTCAAAGGCAGTTTTCATGGCATTCCACTGAAGGGGATTGGAAAGCCAGGCGGAAAGGTCTCTTTCTGTATCTGCCCAAGAGGTAGGAGTTGGAACTGAAAGCCCCCGTAGGGTATAATTTAAGGTTGAATGCACCTCCGAGGGAAAAAGGAAGGAAATTTCTCGCTCTTTAAGGAGTAGTTCAATGACTCTCCGCGTAAATTCAAAGATTCCGCTTTCTTTCCACTGATGCTCTCCAAAGGTTTCATAATCCATAAAAAGACCTAAGTAAAGATTTCGTCCTTCCCTTTCTGAAAGGGGAAGTTCTCTAACCCACTGGACATACTTTTCTGCAGTTAGGGGATATTCAGCCCAACCCCGATCACTAAAGCGAAAGGCAATATCATCAGAGAGTTTGTAATGTTTAAGTAGCAAAAGGTGGGCATGATTGTATGAAAGTCTGGGATAAAGGGGGGAGTCTCCCATAAGAATTTTATCAGCCCCTTCAATAAGTATGGTTTTAATGTGGGGAAAGTTGAGAAGCACATCAGAGAGTTTGTCAAAATAAATAAGCTCCGTATTGCGGAAGACACTTGGTTTATATCCAAATTCCCTCTCCATAATTTCAAAGTGTTCTGAAACTTGCTCTAAAAATTCATCAAGATCAAAAATGCTGGCTAAGGAATGGTAATAGGTCTCATTAATTAATTCAACCCCACCTGTTTGAAGGAGCTCTATGAAAGATTCAAAGACCTCAGGGCGATAGTTCTTGGCTTGCTCAAGGAAGGTGCCTGTGATACTATAGGAGATTTTAAATCTCCCTTCAGATCTAAGAATAAGCTCCTTAAAAAGCTGGTTGGCAGGAAGGTAGCACTTTTCAGCTACCTTGTTAAAGACAAACCTGTTAAGCTCTTCATCAAAGTATGATTTAGAAGTTCCTATGTCAAAAAAGGAGTATTTAGAGACCCGAAAGGGCTGATGAACCTGAAAATAGAAGATAATATAAAGCATTAAGGATTTCTCAAGAGCTCCGCATATAGTTTTTTAATTTTCTGGGCAGGTTCAAGCCAGGTAAAATTTTTTACCTCAACTCTTACCTTCTCCTGAAGCTCTTTAAGTTTGGTGGGATTTGAGATAAGATCAAGGATAATCTCAACCATCTTATCCACATCCCAGAAGTCAACAATATATGCATTTTCTATGATTTCAGAGGCTCCTGATTGTTTGGAGAGAATAAGAGCACACCCAAAGTGCATGGCTTCAAGGGCGACAATTCCAAAGGGCTCAGAAACAGAGGGCATAACTACTAAATCTGCTAAAGAAAGGGCTCTTTCCACATCTTCTCGGGTCAAAAAGCCAGTAAACATGATATGAGTGCCAATCCCAAGGGAGCTTGCTTCAAGCATAAGCTCTCTTTCCATCTCTCCTGCTCCAGCAATCACAAAACGAGCCTTTCCCCCTCCCTCTAAAACCTTTTTAGCGATCTCAAGGAAGATCTTAGGGCCCTTCTGGGGAGTTAATCTTCCCAGAAAGAGGATTACAGGTTCTTTAAATTTTTTTGTCTTTTGGGGAGCTAAGGTCTTAGCTGTAAAGGCATTATGGACAACGCGTATCTTTTCTGGTGAAACATGGTAGTGCTCAACTGCAATGCCCTTGGTGTAATTTGAAACAGCAATATTTAAATCACTATATTGTAACCCTAAGTATTCAATCTCATGAATAAAAGGATGCCCAAATCCTAAAGCCCGATCAAATTCAGTGGCATGTAGGTGACAAATAAGAGGTTTAGAGGTGGTCTTCTTTAAAAATAGGCCAGCTGGATAGGTAAGCCAATCGTGGGCATGAATCAGATCAAAGTCAATTTTTTCTGCCATTTTTAAGACATTCTGAGTATAAAGCTTCACCTTATAAAGAAGGGAATTTCCCTGAGAAAGAATGTATTCAAGACGATTGAAAATCTCATCCGGGATAGGATTTTTCTGATCAGGGGTTCCTTTAAAAGTAGAACAACCCTTTAAAAATTCTTTTAAGGAAGTATAGACAGATTCCTCTGGTAGAACATATAGATAGGGAAAAAATTTTAGGGGTTTAGGGGAAAGATTTTTACCATTTTCTTTTTTGGCCAGTGGAAAATCAGCCTCCTCAGGCCTTGTTATCTCAAAAAAAACTTCTTCCTTAGTGGGAAGAAGCATCTTTATGGTTACTCCCAGTTCAGCTAAGGCCTTAAAAAGTCCATAGCAGGCCATTCCAAGGCCTCCCACAATGAAGGGAGGATACTCCCAGGTAAGCATTAAGACTTTCATAATTTAAGACCTCCTCTTTTCTCTTGCCTCTCCATTTCTAACAGCAAGATGGCTGAAACTGACCAGAACTGGGCAGGAGCCCCTTTTGGATAGAAGGGGGAATCTCCATCGTAGAGCTCAGGGAGGCTCCCAACCTTTCCACTTAAAATAAGATCTCTGAAGGGGTGGAGGAGTTTTTTTAAGGCCTCTTTGTAGTCCCTAAGGGTTAGAATCTTTCCAAGAAGTTTACAATATGGGTATAAAAGCCAGACCCAGACTGAGCCGTTGTGATAACTGAGATCTCTCTGATATTGGTTTCCAAAATATTTGCGTTTAAAGCCCGGATGCTTAGGCGAGAGAGTTCTGAGCCCAAATGGGGTTAAAAGTTCTTCTCGTGCAATTTTTTCCGCAAGCTTTAGAGTCTCTTGCACAACCGGGGTTACAGGAAGACTTAAGGCAATTACAAAATTAGGGCGTGTCTCAAAGACTGGTTCTCCTCTGAAAAGACGATCAGCTATAGCCTCTTTCCCGAAATATTTCTGAAGAGAGGATGAATGCCTTTCCAAAAGACCTTCAATCTTATATTTTTTTAAAAAACTCTTTTTTAAGTAGCTTTTTGCAAAGGTAAGGACATTGTGCCAGAGAAAGCTAATCTCAATGGGTTTTCCATATCGGGGAGTTAAGGGCCTTCCATCAATCACAACATCCATCCAAGTGAGAGCAAGATTAGTTGTCTCAGGTATCTCAAGGAGGCCATCCTCTTCATCTACATAAAAAGGAAGCCCGGTATCAGTTAAAAAACATTCTAAAGTTTCCTCTACACTCAAAAGAAGCCTTTTTTTTCCAGCAGAACTTACCTTTCCTTTAAAAAATTCTAAAAATTCAAAGATTCTTAAAAGAAACCAGAGAGTTCCGTCAAGAGAGTTATAATTTGTCTCCTCTTGAGAACCAATTACATTAGGTATAAGCCCCTTTTGTCTTCTTTGAGCATAGTTTTCAAAAATTTCTATGCAGAAGGATTGGCCCTCTTCAAGGTAAAAAAGGGCTGGAAGCCCGATGAAGGTATCCCTTCCCCAACAATAAAACCAGGGATAACCAGCAATAACATCACCTTCAATTAGAAAGTCCCTGACCATACCTTTGAGTAAATCTGCAAAATCTTCTTGCTTAAAGGCCTTCTTTTTTGAAGAAAGTGAAAGGGCAGGGGCATAGCGGCCCTTAATCTTCTTTATCTCCTCTTCAGGATGAGGTAAAGACTGATCGCTAAAAAGGAGCTCTAAAGATTCTCCAGGCAAGAGTTCAACCTCGATCAAGAGAGGGGAAAAGAGGTCTTCAAGGGAGGCGTATCCTCTTAATTCCTCTAAGGGATAATAGACCCGGTAGTAAAAAAGGGAATCCTGAAAAAGGTTTCCTTGATTAAGGTAGAGAAAGAGGGCAAGATCATCCCGAGAGATAAAGGCTTCTTGGGAAGAGGTTTCAACTATATAATCTTTCCAGGCTTGGGCCGAAGTAAGGTGATGATGATTTCTAAATGTTAACTTGGGTCTTAAAAAGAGTTTAAAGGGATAAGAGCTAATATTATGATAGCTGAGAAGAAGGGCATTTTTATCTTCAGCCATGCGCAGACTCTTTTGTAGAAAAATCTCATTTGTCTTGGGGCAGCTGTAATAAAATACCGGATAGGGTTTGAAAAAAAACTCCTTGATGTGGGTATACCCCTGAGGGAAGATATTATCTGGATAAAAGTTAGTATCCAGAAGATAGGTAAGCCCGGAGGGGAAAGAAATCTTTTCCTCAAGGGAAGAGAGTAAATGAGCCCTATAACCCTTTTCTTTACCTGCAATAAGGAGACCATGATATTTTCTAAGGTTAGCCAAAAAGGCTGTCCCAAGGGCATAGCCTCCTTTCCGATTGGTGAGGAGCCATTCATAGGGAGTAAACTGGGTATAGAGATGACTAAGCATATTTAATTATTATAAGGAGATTTAATTTCTTAGCAAGGGTTAATTTAAATGAAGATTGTTAAAAGAGGGTTAAACATTGAATCGGAAATACACGATATCTCCGTCCTCAAGGATATAGTCTCTTCCCTCAAGGCGAAGAAGACCAAGCTCTTTGGCTTTTTGAAAATTGGGAGCTTTTTTATAATCCTCAAAGGAGATGACCTCCGCAGAGATAAAACCTCTTTCTATGTCAGAGTGAATGACACCAGCAGCCTCTTTGGCAGTGGTTGCCCTTTTAATAGTCCAGGCTCTGGCCTCCTTTGGTCCAGCAGTAAAAAAGGTAATAAGATTAAGAAGGGAAAAACCTTCTCTTATCATCTGATAAAGTCCAGGCTCTTTCAACCCAAAGGCTTTTAAAAATTCTTCTCTTTCATTCTCAGTAAGAGAAGAAAGTTCAGCCTCAACCTTTCCACAAAGGGCAATTATAGGGATCCCCTCTATTTCTGCTTTTGCTTTAAGGGCTCTAAAATGTTTATTTCCCTGGGGATTCACTAAATCTTCTTCACCAATATTGGCAATATACATAATAGGTTTTAGGGTTAATAAGAAAAGAGTCTTTTCTAAAAAATTCAGCTCCTCTAAAGTGAAGTCAGAGATGGAGTGTCTAAGGATGCGCATTTCTTCAAGATGAGCTTTGGCCTTTTCAAGCACTGCTATCTCAAAGAGAGCATTTTTATCGGATTTGGCCTGTTTTACTGCCTTTTCCATTCTTCTCTCAATGGTCTGAAGATCAGCCAGAATTAGTTCAAGCTCAATGATCTCCGCATCCCTTAAGGGATTTACCTCTCCTTCTACATGGACAATATCTTCCTCTTCAAAACAGCGAAGGGTCTGGGCTATAGCTGAAACACTTCTTATATGGGAGAGAAATTGATTCCCTAAGCCCTCTCCTTTGCTTGCCCCTTTAACCAGGCCTGCAATATCAACGAATTCTATAAAAGCAGGCGTTATCTTTGCGCTTCCCTCCTTCTTTGCAATCTCATTAAGTCTTTCATCTGGAATGCTCACTATCCCCATATTAGGCTCAATAGTGCAAAAGGGGTAGTTGGCAACCTCAGCTTTAGCCTTCTGAAGGAGGGCATTAAAAATAGTAGATTTCCCTACATTGGGGAGCCCAACTAATCCAACTTTCAGATTCATATATCGCCCCTATAAGTCCTTTTGTCTGAAAAGATAAAACAGAATTTTTATCCTGAAAGGAGCTTAAGGATTTTTTCAGGAATTTTTACTATTTTTCCTATCCGGTTAATAGCCACATGGAGAGTTGATCCCTCTACAAGGAGGATTTCCTCTCTAAAAATCTGGTAAGCAAAAAGGATTTTAAAGGATCTGGCCTCTACAAGAGTGGTCCTGATCCTTAAAAGATCATCATATTTTGCAGAGGCCTTATATCTTGCCTTTACTTCAACCACAGGAAGGATAATTCCCATCTCCTCTTCTATCTCTTTATAACTTAGCCCACAGGCTCGGATAAGCTCTGTTCTTCCCATTTCAAAGAGCCTGAGATAATTGGCA
Source organism: Caldimicrobium thiodismutans (assembly GCF_001548275.1). Taxonomy (GTDB): domain Bacteria; phylum Desulfobacterota; class Thermodesulfobacteria; order Thermodesulfobacteriales; family Thermodesulfobacteriaceae; genus Caldimicrobium; species Caldimicrobium thiodismutans. Next base: position 885,976 of record NZ_AP014945.1, on the reverse strand, counting down.
TAATACATGACCCCACCACAATCAGTATCCCCATATATTACTCTATAAAAAATTTCTCCCTCCATATGCTCCCCCTCTTTTTGCATAAGTTCATATCCTTACAAGAAAAAGGAAAAGTGGAAAATGTAAAAAGGTGAAAGGCAAGAGGTGTGCGGTGAGAGGAAGGGAAACCCCTTGCATGTCTGCTCAAGTCTTGTATGTCTGCCCGATAATGCAAAGGAACAAAAGCGTTGGCAGAAAAGATCCCCACCAAATCTCAAAAGATATGGATGCATGCACTTGCTAAAATTAGAAATAGGTATATTTTATGTTTTATGGAAGATATTTTAACTCTAAAAAGTAAAAAAGTAATAGCTGGGGAAAGAAAGATGGCAGGCCTTCTTGAAAGGCTTGCTGAATCTATACTTAAAAGTCATCCCCATTTAGAAGACCTTGTGCTTATAGGGATACGGTGTGGAGGCATTCCAGTGACCAATAGATTAAAGGAAATTTTTAAAAAAAGACTGGGACTGGAATTACCAGTGGGCTACCTTGACATTACTCTGTATAGAGATGACTGGACAAGAATTTCTCAGCATCCAGAGATTAAAAAAACGGAGATTCCCTTTTCTATTGAGGACAAGATTATCCTTTTAGTTGATGATGTGCTTTTTACAGGAAGAACTGTGCGCGCCGCTATGGATGCCCTCATTGACCTTGGAAGGCCTAAAAAAATTGAGCTTGCAGTCCTGGTGGACAGAGGAGGAAGAGAGTTCCCTATTGAGCCAACATTTTGTGCTATGAAGGTCAAAAAGGTTGCTCCCTTTGATTATGTATCCGTTTATTTTAAAGAGCTTCATGGGAAAGACCAGATTTGTCTTGAAAGTAAATAAAGGGGTGATTTTATGGGTGGAAGATCAAGAAAATCTGTCTTAAAACAAAAAATTGCCAAATATTATCGGGAAAGAGAGAATCCACTTGCCCTTCTTGCTTTACAGGATGAAATAGTCCGCTTAAATCAGGAAAAATTAAGAGTCTTCCAACAAAATCTTGAATACCTCAGAGAGGTTGATAGCCAGCCCCGAATGGATGAGAATGTCTCCAAGCTAAACATCAGAAAATACACTCAGGAACCTGACAAGAAATTTGCTAACAGAGCCTTTTACGAAAGCCTCTATCCTATTACCTTAGAATATCGCTTTATGCCTCTTCAGGCCATTTTTGTCTGGTATATGCGGAGTCTTGAGATGATCTTTGGAGAAAAGATTCCTAAGTTACATCTCAGCAGGCTTCAAAAGTGGATAAAATACTGGTTATCCTCTTTAACCCCTGAACAGGAGCTCCAGCTTAAAAGTGCCATTATATCCTGGATCATGAATAGATTTACATAGTTTTTCTTCTTAAGAATGCCTTTAATTTTTATTTTTCTCCTCTTTATCTTTACCTTTTCAAAAACTTCTTCTACCTTTGCGGAAACCTTAATTCTTTATACTGATAATGACTCCTATGGAAAAGTGAATCAAGAGAAGACCTGGATCATTGGTTATGGCCAGCCATCCTTTGCAAATTTTTTTGATGCAAGGGTTCCAGTTAAGTTTTATTTAAAAACTCCGGATGGAAAAGAGGAAAAGTTATCCCTTTTACGCAGGGAGCTTTTTGATCCCTGGTTCAATCAAAAAAGAATTGCCTTTGAGACTAAAATTACACCCAAGGCTAAAGGGGATTTTCTCCTCTGCATTGAAGGAGAAGATGCTTTGACAGGGAGAGGAGTCCTTTTTAAGAATTATGTCAAGGCTCTTTTCCATGTGGAAAAGGAGGGGCTCTGGGATCAGCTGTGCGGTTTTGAGCTTGAAATCAGACCCTTCACAAGGCCTTATGGTCTTAAGAAAGGGGCCCTTTTTTGGGGACAGGTTTTGTATCAGGGAGAGCCCCTTGGAAATGGAACTATTGAGGTTGAAAGATTAAGGCTCAAATTAAATCCCCAGGCCTTACCTACAGATTCAACCAAAGAGATAAACTACCCCCTTTTTAAAAAAAGCACGCGTCTTGATGAGAGGGGATACTTTTTTGTCAACTTTGAAGAGGAAGGTTGGTGGGTGCTTTCTGTTGGCCTTCCAAGAGGGGTAAAAAGTTATGGAAATCAAAAATACCCTTTTGAACTAAAAACTCATCTCTGGGTATATGTATATGCTATTGAAGAGAAAAAGAGAAAAAATTTAGAAAGAAAATCCTCTCAAAAAAAAGTAAGATTAAAATGAATAGGTAATCAGAAAAATCTTTTTAGTAAGTTCTTCTATCCTTAAATATAACAGAAGTTTTATTTATTCTTGCCAATTTCTTAGCCTCTGATTTGACTTCAGAAGCAATTGAAGCAAGATGGGCAAAGGAACTTATTTTTCCTGTTTTATTACTAACTATTGCACAAGTAAGAGAAAGAAGACTGAATATTTCCTGTTCACCTTTTCTATTTTTAGAGATATAATATCCTTTTATGAAATCTTCCCCGTGAAAAACTGGTAATAGTTCTTCAAAGGACTTTATTATAGATGCACATAGAGATTCAGAAATTTCAGGAGGGCATATAATAATGAAATCATCTCCTCCGATATGTCCTACAAAAATTTCATTATTGTTTTTTGAAAGATCTAAAAGAATATTTCCAAGACTAAAAATAACAGTGTCTCCTTTTTCAAATCCATAATAATCATTATACGGTTTAAAATGATTAATATCTATATAGCATACATCAAAGGGAATTTTAAGTCTGATTCTTCTTTCTACTTCTCTTTGAATTGCCCAGTTTCCAGGAAGCCCTGTAAGTGGATTTGATTCCTTTGCTAATATAATAGATCGCTTAGCCACAACTTCAAGGAGAACATGGATTGGAACTATTCCATAATACTTATTATTTTCAGTTACAATTAGATCATCATAAAGATGCATAATATTTCTTTTTTGAATCATTAAAGAAGCTTCTTCAAGAGAGATATTATAGTCAATAACAAAAGAAGGTATTTCCATAACTTCACAAAGACATTTTTTTGAATTTAGGTGAATTCCATAGCCAAATTTTCCAAGCACTACATTTTCTAAGAATCTATTTCTTTGAATCTGTCCTATTACTACATCGTTTTCCTCTATCACAGGGATTAAACCTAATCTTTCATCATTCATAAATCGTAAGAAAGCATCTAATATTTTAGTGTTTTTATACATTGGTTCAATTTTAATTGCAATGGTTCCTATTGAATGATCTAAAATTGATGGTTCTAATTCAAAGTTAATTGGTTTCACTTCACAGTTTGACATTTTAATGCTTAAGTTTTTTTATTTTGGGATCTGGTCTTCCAAGATAATATCCTTGAAGGAGATCTATCTCCATTTTTTTCATTTCAAGTAACTGTTCATATGTTTCAATTCCCTCTGCAATAACTTTTATATCTAAGCTATGACAGGTTTTAACTGTAAATTCAATGAATGCTTTCGTAATACAATCTTTCTTTACACTATGAATGAAATAACTATCAAGTTTAACAAAATCTGGCCTAAGCAGACTAAAAAGTTTAGGGCCTCCATATCCTGCTCCAAAATCATCTATAGCTATTTTATAGCCTCTTTTTTTATAATAAGAAATGCTTTCAATTAGTAAATCATAATTCTCTATGGCAGTCTCTTCAGTTATTTCAAGAACTATTTTTTCCTTAGGGAAACCATATTCTTCAGCAAGTCTATCAGTGATTCCAACTTCGTGTTTGGGATGAAAGAGACTCTCAGGACAGATATTAATAAAAAGGAAAGCATCAAGATTTTGTCTTGAGGCTTCTCTGATGGCATTTTCTCTGCATATCATATCAAGTATAAAAATTAATCCCTTTTCCTTTGCCTTGATAAAGAAATTTTTTATGTTTCCATTCATAGATGTCTTCACCAGTTCAAGCAACTTAGCGATTTCAGATTTGTCTAATAGAGGCATACCGGAAACTATAGAAGAAAAACTATCAGAATGCTCGGCGTGATTCATGGCAGGTCTTGTTAATGCTTCATATCCAAAAATTTGTCCGTTTTCTGCAGAAAAGATGGGCTGATAATGAACCGTAAGTTCAGAATGCAATGAGATTAATGATATATTTTGATAGGTGTTCTTTTCTGTTTGAAGCATCTTCTGCTCCTGTTTATTTTTTTTATATAATAAAGTCCCTTTGTTATTTAAAAATTAAAAAAGTGTTAAAGTAAAGTTAAAATGAGTGTATAGGTTCATATCCTTACAAGAAAATGGAAGAGTAGTAAGAGGTGAAAGGTGAAAGGTAAGAGGTGAGAGGTGAGAGTAGGGGGACCCTTGCGTGTCTGCCCAATAATGTAAAAAAACATATAACAGGCAAACCCATAGATTTTCCAAAAAAGGGCAAACCCATAGGGTTGCCCCTACAAAATACAGGTTCATTTACTTACAACAGAAGTAGTAGAAAAATCCTCTTGAGTCTCAAAAGATATGGACGGATACGAAAATTTGACTTTTTAATTGAGGTAATCTATAATAAATTTTCAAAAATCCTTGGATAAGGAGGGAGGTGCCATGCTTTACAAAAAGATTATGGCCTGTTTAGATGGGTCAGAGGAATCTTTTAATGCCTATCGAAATGCCATAAGAATAGCTAAAGAGCTTAGTGCAGAACTTTTGGCTATAAATGTAGTCCCCCTTAAAACTGAAATCAGTAGCGCTCTTTCCCTTTTTCTGGGAATGAAAGATATTTTTATTAAAGGTGGGGAGAAGATTTTAAAAGAAGCAGAGGAGATAGCCGGGGAAGAAAATTTTAAAGTTAAACTAATTCTTGATGAAGGGGAACCCTTTCAGAGAATTGTTGATACTGCCTTAGCAGAAGAGGTTGATCTTTTGGTTATGGGAAAAACAGGGAAAACCGGCCTTGCTAAGGGGATATTAGGAAGCACAGCTATGAGGACCATTGGTGCAAGTCCAGTTGATGTTCTTATCATTCCTAAAGAAAAGACCCTTCAATTTAAAAAACTCCTTGTGCCAACCGATGGTTCAAGTTATGCAGAAAAAGCTACTCTTAGGGCCCTTGAGATAGCTAAGACCTTTAAAAGCGAAGTCTTTTTACTTTCTGTAGTTGAGATCCCCTTTGAACTCTATGAGGCTCCCGGTGAAATAGCTAAACTTACTGAGACCTTAAAGACCTCTGCTGATGAGCTCATAAGGAGGGAAAAAATTAAATTTAAATCAGAGGGTCTTTCAGTTCAGGGATTAATTATGGAAGGGGTTCCTGAAGAGAGAATTCTTGAAACTGCAAGTAAAGAGGACATAGATCTTATTATAATGGGATCCCATGGTAAAACAGGTTTAAAAAGGCTACTTATGGGAAGTGTTACGGAAATGGTAATAAATACCGGGGATAAACCTGTTCTTGTTGTAAAGAGTTAAAGAGAGCCCTCTTCGTCAAGTTCATATTTTTTAAGTTTTCTCCAGAGGGTTGCTCTATCTATGCCCAGAATTTGGGCAGTTAAGGTTTTATTCCACCCGGTTTCCTTAAGAACAAGCTTTATATACTCTTTCTCTTGTTCTTCAAGGGAAGGAAGGGTTTTCTCTTTTTTTCTATAAGTAAAAATCTTTAATTTTCTTAGATCCTCAGGTAGGTGGGATTCCGAGATTTTATCTGAACCAGTAAGAGCAACTGCTCGGGCAATGATATTTTCAAGTTCCCTCACATTTCCAGGGAAGTCGTAATCCATAAGAATTTCCATGGCAGACTCCTCGATCTCTTTTACCTCTTTATGCATCTCTTTTGCATATTTTTTCAAGAAAAAGTAGCTTAAAAGGGGGATGTCTTCCTTTCTTTCTGCTAAGGGAGGGAGCCTAAAAGAAACTACATTTAACCGGAAGTATAAATCTTCCCTAAAGCGCCCGGCTTCAATTTCCTTTTTGAGATCCCGGTTGGTTGCAGCAATAAACCGCACATCAATTTTGATAGGATCTGTCCCACCAATTCTTAAAAACTCCTTTTCTTGTAAAACCCTCAAAAGTTTAACCTGCATGGTTGGGCTCATCTCTGTTATTTCATCTAAAAAAAGAGTGCCCCCACTTGCTATCTCTAAAAGCCCTTTTTTGGTATTTACAGCCCCGGTATAGGCGCCTTTTTCGTGTCCGAAGAGTTCATTAGCCAGAAGTTCCTCGGTAAAGGCACCACAATTTACTGCTAAAAAGGTTTTATCTTTTCTTAAACTATGAGCATGAATATAACGAGCAAGAAGCTCCTTTCCTGTTCCAGTTTCTCCGGTAATTAAAACGGAACAATCTGTTGGGGCAATCTTTTCAGCGGTTTCAAGAATTCGCCTCATTTCAGGATTTTTTGTGATAAACTCCACTTGATTTGCCCTAAGGCGTTCAAGCTCTTCCTTTAATCTTGAGTTTTCCCTTTTTAAATTTACCTTTTCCAGGGCCTCTTTGACTACCTTTCTTAGCTCATCAAGTTTAAAGGGTTTGGTAATGTAATGATAGGCTCCCTTTTTCATAGCAGATATAGCTGAATCAACTGTGGCATAAGCAGTAATCATAATAACCTCGGTTTCAGGCCACCACTCTTTACACTTTTCAAGAATATCAAGACCACTGACTTTTTCCATTTTGAGATCAGTAATAACTAAATCAAACTCCTCTTTTTGAAGTCTATGCAAAGCAGAAGAACCTGAATCTGCAGTTACAACCTCATATCCCTCCTTTGTAAGGATATAACTTAAGTTTTTAAGGGTAAGCCTTTCATCATCTACTACAAGGATTTTACCCTTATTTTCCGTCATATTTCTTTTTTTCCTCCTCTTTTTCAGGAATTTTTATGATAAATGTAGTTCCCTTTCCTACCTCGCTTTCTACCTCAATTGATCCTCCGTGGTTTTGAATAAGATTATAAACAATAAAGAGTCCAAGCCCATAACCTCTTTTTCCTTCCTTAGTTGTAAAGAAGGGATCAAAGATATGAGGTAAAACTTTGGCTGGAATACCTGGCCCTGTATCAGAAAAATAAAGGATAGCATAGTTTGAGCTTTTTTCTCCTCGGATTTGAATTTTACCTTCCCTATCTCCAATTGCATCAAAGGCATTTTTAAAGAGATTTATAAAGACCTGCTTCATTTGTTGAGGATCGGTAACAATAGTGAAATCTTCAGGAATCTCAAAAATAATTTCCACATTTCTTGGTAATTTCCCCTTTAATAAATATAGAGTTTCCTCAAGAAGGCTTTTTAATCTAATTTCTTCTTTAGAACTTGGTTTAGAATAATCAAGAATGCTTCGTATAATGTTTTGAGTTCTTTCAATCTCTTTTTCCATCTCCAGGAGGAGATTCTTTTTAAATTCGGTGTTATCCTCTTCAATCTCTTCTTTCAAAATTTGACAGCTTGTGTAAATATTATTCAGAGGATTATTTAACTCATGGGCTAAACTAAAAAGAAGGGTTCCAAAAGTAGCCAGTCTTTCCGTTTGAATTAGGTATTCTGTTCTTTTATCAATTTCAGCAAGCATCTTGTTAATAGCCTCAACCAGTAAGATCATTTCACGATCTTCAAAATCCGGTGGAACTGCACAGAACTTTCCTTGACTTATCTGAAAGATATAATTTTCCAGTTTTTGGATAGGTCTGCGAAGACTATGATATAAATACAATCCATAGAGAAAAATTAAAACCAAAAAAATTCCCAAGGTAAAAAATATCCAGTTTTTAAGTTCATTTAAGCTTTCTTTGATCTGTTTCTCCTTTAACTTATTCATCCATTCCGCATATCCAGTTAAGTATCTTCCCTTTTCTCTGAGTTCTTCAAAATATATTTTGGAAATCCCCTTTTCTGTAATATTTTTTAAGAGGGCTCCATAGTCTTCTAAGGCCTGATTAACCTCTTTATAATTATAAGAACCTGTAAGGGATTGAAAGCAAGGATAACAGGAAGTAAAAATGTTTTTGGCTTTCAAAAGATAGCTTTCTATAGATCTTAAGTCCTCACTGTGATGATAAAGAAAAAAGTTTTTTTCATATCTTCTCATTTCAAGCACATTTTCAACGAATTCTGAAATTTTTTCACTCCTTGTAAGTATGAAATTGGCCGAACTAAATGTTTCATAGCTTACATAAATCAAAAGCCCCATAAAAAGAACCCCTATGAGATACAAAAGGGTAATCTTTTTTTGAAGGCTATTGAACCATTTAATTGGCATTGTTGAATTATAATAACACCTATGTTGAAAAATTCAACACAAGAAAAATAACAATTTTTTAAGCCTCCTGCTTTGGAATATTAATTAAATTGCATTTTGCAACGAAAATTTATTTAGTTGAAAGTTATTTTTTCTCGTTATATCAAAGATTTAAATAAAACAAAGAATCTGGCACAACCTTTGCATAATAAAGGGTATAAAAATTTATATAAGGAGGGTGAGGAAAGATGTTAGAACTTCTCAGAAAAAAGTGGGATGACTATTTTACAGCTATTACTTTTGCAGAGGGAGGTGATGTAGACACAGCAAGGTACTTTTTAAAAAGAAAGCGTAAAGAGAGAGCTCCTTCTCCAGCCTGGGATGAGATCTTCACTGCGGTTACCTTTGCTGAAGCTGGTGAGCTGGATACTGCAAGATTAATCCTTCATTCCAAAAAAAGGGTGCTTTTTATTCTGGAGGAGGATGGAGTTAATCAGGAGGTGCTGAGTTATGTGGAGGGGCTATGCAAGAGGCTAAATTTGCCAGTTGAGGTCCTTGTGCTTTCAAAGAGTGAGGCTTCAAGAAGTGCCCTTGAGGTATTTCTGAATCACCTCAAATCAGAGGGCATACTCTTCAGGGTTAGTTATGTAGAGAGCCCTTTAAGTCTGGATAGAGTTTTAATGGAGTATGTGAAAAAGAATGAAGGGGTTGAATTTTTGATTGTAAAACCCTCGCATAAGCATTCCCAGGCTGAGGATGAGAGAATCATCAAGGGTATCTGGGAAAGATTGGGTCTCCCCTTCATTCTGGTTAAAGAAAGAGGCGCTATGTAAATTTTATTTAAGGAGGGAGGGAAAAAATGGCTACTATGACGAAAAAGAAACCAGTTGGAAAGTTTTTAATCTATGGGATTTTATCTTTTATTCTTTATTACATTCTTTTAGCTAAACAGGATCTTATTACAGAGTATTTTACAAAGGGTAGGTTTTATGCCTTACTACCCATTGCTACAGCCTTTGTTTTTTCCTTTATTCACGGAAATACCACGGATCTTTTCTGGAAGGTTTTGGGGGTTGAAGCCAAAAAAAGAAGGGAGGTGAAGTAACCATGCAGGAGGTAGTTCAGCAGGCAGTTCAGATGATTGATTTACAGCTCTGGCATATCATTTACCTGGTTTTTGTTGGATTTGTAGGGGGATTAGTGAGTGGTTTTATTGGGTCAGGTGGAGCCTTTGTGTTGACTCCATCTATGATGAGTATGGGAGTTCCTGGAATTGTGGCTGTAGCCTCAAATATGTGTCACAAATTTCCCAAGGCCTTAGTGGGAGCTATAAAGAGGGCTAAATTTGGGCATGTGGATGTGAAGCTTGGAATCGTTATGGGAGCTTCTGCTGAAGCTGGAGTTCTTTTTGGGGCCCATGTTCAGGAATATATAAAGAGGACCCTGGGAGATGCAGGTTCAAGCCTCTATGTAAGTGTTGCCTTTATTATTGTGCTTTCAACAGTCGGTCTCTATGTGCTTAAAGATGCCTTTAAGTCTATGGCCCTTGAAAAGCAAGGGCAAGGTTCGGTTGCCGAAGAAGAAAAACCAACCCGTATTGCTCAGTTCCTCTATAAATTAAACATTCCAGGTACCATGCTTTATTTTAAAAGCATTAACCAAAGAATATCTTTTCTTTTTACCATACCCCTTGGATTTGCTACAGGATTTCTTGCTGCAACCATTGCAGTGGGTGGATTTATAGGTGTCCCATCTATGATGTATATCCTTGGTGTTCCAAGTTTGCTTGCCTCGGGAACAGAGCTTGTTATTGCCTTTGTTATGGGAGCAATAGGTAGTTTTAAATATGCCTGGAGCGGATTTGTGGATATAAGACTTGCTATGTTAATACTTCTTGGTTCTCTCTTTGGGGTTCAGCTTGGGGCAATTGGAACAACCTATGTAAAAGGTTATATGATTAAATTTGTGATGGGAACTATTATGCTTATTATTCTTTTGAGCAGATCTCTTATGCTTCCTGTTTATTTGAGTAAACTTGGCTGGATTGCCCCTCTGGATGCCTCTATTGTCAGCTTGTTGAAGAGTGCAAGCTTTGTGGTAAATGCAATAGCTCTTCTTGTGGCAGCCTTTATTATCTTTAAAAGCCTCATCAAAGGGATCTATGAAGAAAAACGCTTAAGGGTTCTTGAAACCTCTGCATCTTCTATTAAAACAAAGTAAAATAAAAAGGGAGAGGGGAACCTCTCCCACTTTGCACCAGGAGGTCTTGAAATGGGGATTTATAAAAAAATACTTGTGGCAATCGATCTTTCTGAGGAGTCTTGGCATACCTTAAGTGAGGCTGTGAAGATCATTAGAAATAAAGATACCTGGGCAGTGATTACAACCGTTGCCCCTCAATATACTGGCGACCTTGGGCTTGTCTTGGGAGACTTTCAGAAAACTATGTTTAAACCCTATGAAGACCTAATAAGCAGGGCCAAAAATTATCTTGCCGAAGAGAGAATCCTTGCTAAATTTGTTCTTGAAGAGGGAGAGCCCTTTGAGAGGATTGTGGATCTTGCCTATGCTGAGAACTGCGATCTCATTGTAATGGGAAAAACAGGAAGTGGTATGCAAAGGCTTCTCCTTGGAAGCACAGCAGCCAGGGTGATAGGATATAGTCCGGTAGATGTGCTGATTGTGCCCTTTAAAAGCCGGGTTGCCTGGAATAAAATCCTTGTTCCTCTGGATTTGTCCAGTTTTTCTGAAAAGGCCTATAATAAAGCCCTGAAATTAGCTAAGGATTATCAAAGTGAGCTTTTCCTTTTTTCTGTGATTGATCTTCCTGTAGAGGCCTTAGCTGAATCGCCACAGCTTTATGAAAGGATAGGTGAAAAAGTCGGGAAAGTCCTGAAAGAATATGCTGAGAAAGCCATGGAGGAAGGTGTAAAAACCCAAGTTGATATCACTGAAGGCGATCCAGTTGAAAAGATCCTTTCTTTTGCAGAAGAAAAGGGAATAAGTCTTCTGGTTATGGGTTCTTATGGAAAAACCGGGCTTAAAAGACTCCTTATGGGAAGTGTAACAGAAAAGGTAATCTCCCTTGGAGATAGACCTGTTCTTGTGGTAAAGAATTAATTAAAAAAACTCTTTAAGTAATTCTTCAACAGAGGCATCATCCTCCCCTTCCAAGCCTTTAAGAGGGATAAATTCCGTTTGTTCTAAGGAAAGCTCTGCATAAAAGGAATGCCCAGATTCGGTGCGAAGGCTAATTTTTCTTGCCTGAGAGTTGTTCAGAGAAGTTTCAATATACATCATGATAGTATGGGAAATGGAGATAGCCATAGGCTGATTGTTTTTAGCAGTAAGTCCATATTTTTGCTCTATCTTTTTGCGAAAATTACCGATGATTTGATTAACCATTTCACCAATAAAGTTTATAACTTCCTCTGAGAGGGGATTTGGGGAGATTTCTTCCTCAGGTAACCCCAAAAATTGCATAGCCCTCTGGTAAAGCTCAAAGGCAGCCTCTTTGGAAAAGTTCATACAGAGAAGACCATTATAATCCCCGTTGAATTCAAGAAAGGCACATAAATCGGGTCTTAAGGCTACAGAGTTTATCTTCTGTAAGGTTGGGGCTACTTTGATAGTGGTTGCTGTATTGGCAGAGAGAACTTCTTTAATAGTATCAGCTAAAATCTCGGAAAGCTCATTGAGGGTGCTTTTCTTTCTTTCAGCCATAATGCATCTTTTATGTTTTTTCTAAATTAGCAAAGGATGTAAATTGAGAAAGATAGGCAAGCTTTACAGTAACTCCTGCAGGGCCATTTCTCTGCTTTCCTATGATAATCTCAGCTATTCCCTTTTCAGGGCTCTCTTTGTTATAGACTTCATCACGATAAATGAAAAGGATAACATCTGCGTCTTGTTCCAGGGCTCCTGATTCTCTAAGGTCTGAGAGTTGGGGCCTTTTGTCAGGGCGTTCTTCAACCTTTCGGTTTAACTGAGAAAGAGCAAGCACTGGAATATTGAGCTCCTTAGCCAGGGCCTTAAGGCCTGCTGAGATCTCTGAAATCTCTTGTTCTCTTCTCTCTTTTCTCTCAATACTTCGCATAAGCTGTAGATAGTCAACCACAACCAATCCAAGAGGGATCTCTTTCATCACCTTTCTTGCCTTGGCCTTTACCTCAAGTATATTTATACCTGAAGTATCATCAATATAAATAGGAAGCTCACTTAGCACACTTGCCCCATAGATAATTTTCTGCCAATCTTGAGCTTCCAGAGTTCCTGTCCTGAATTTCTGAAAGCTTACCTTTCCTTCTGCACATAACATACGGGAGACAAGCTGTTCCTTACTCATCTCTAAGGAAAAAATAGCAGCCCCCAGTTTGCTTTGTTTACAGGCATTTCTGACTACATCCAGGGCTAAGGCAGTTTTTCCCATACCTGGACGGGCAGCAAGTATTATAAGGTCTCCTCTCTGAAGTCCTGCTGTGAGTCTATCCAGCTCGTAAAAACCTGTAGGGATTCCTGTAATGAGGTCCCCCTTTTGATAAAGCATCTCAAGATGCTTTATTGTATCCTTAATAACCTCTTTTACAGGAGCAAAGGTCTCTTTTTTTCCGTGGTAACTCAGGTCAAAAAGGGCTTTTTCAGCCTGACTCAATAATTCCTGAGAGTCTTCCATAGAATAATAACAACGATAGATAAGATCTTGACATATGCGAATAATTTCTCTTAAGATACTCTTTTCTTTAACAATCTTGGCATAGTGAACAAGATGGGCTGAGGTAGGAAGAAGCCCAGCAAGTTCAGACAAATATACTGCTCCACCAGTCCTATCCAGCTCTCCCATGCGCTCAAGTTCATTATAAGTGGTTACAAGATCAATGGGCTCATCCCTCTCAAAAAGATTAAGAAAGGCTTGATAAATCAGGCGATTGGGAGTTGAATAAAAATCTTCAGGCTTTAGAAGATCAAGAACTTTTATAACTGAACCTGGGTCAATGAGGATACTTGCTAAGCAAAATTTCTCTGCCTGGAGATCTTGAGGGGGTAAAAATTCAGAAGGCAGGGTCTGAAGAGGATCTTTCAAACTGTCCTTTTTTTGACCCCGCCTCTTATTATCAGGCATTTACTTTTCTTCTATTATTTCAACACGAATAGGAACTGAAATCTCAGGCGAGACTTTAATCATCACTTCAAAGGATCCCACTGTTTTCAGAGGTTCCTCAAGAAGGACTTGTTTTTTGTCAATTTCAAGACCCTGTTCAAGGAGAGCCTTAGCAATATCTACAGCACTCACTGAACCATAAAGTCTCCCTTCTTCAACCACTTTTCTATAAAGAGTTAAACTTTGTCCTTGCAGTTTTTCAGCCAAACCAAGGGCTTTTTTCTTTTCCTTTTCCGCCTTGGCTAAGATAACCTTTCTTTCCCTTTCCAGGGCCTGGATTGTCTTTTGATTTGCCAAAATAGCAAGCCCCTTGGGGATAAGATAGTTTCTGGCAAAACCATCCTTAACTTTAACCACATCTCCGGCTTTCCCAAGCTTAGGGATATCTCTTCTTAAGACAACTTCCATCTTAATACCTCCTCCTATTCAATCTCAACATCAACCACAAAGGGAAGAAGAGCCATTACTCTTGCCCTTTTTATAGCAGTAGTTAATTCCCTTTGATGAAAGGCGCAGTTGCCTGTTTGTCTGCGATGAAAAATCATACCCTTTTCATTAATAAAGTTTTTAAGAAGATCCGGATTTTTATAATCAATAACAAGGCTTGGATCTGCACAGAATCTACAAACCTTTTTTCTGGGAAAAAATCTCTTTTTAACAGTCACATTATTATCCATTTTTTTCCTCCACCTCCACCTGCAATTTTTTTGTTTATAATATAAGCATGTCTTCTTTGTTTAATTTTGTCCCTCAACTCCCAATGAGAAGGTTTAAGCTAAAAGCTCTCGCCACACGGGAGGATGGAGTAAGGGACAACTTTAATTCTACTCCCATCAAAAATTTAATTGAAGGATTAATAATTCCAAGGTTATTTGCCATGGTTAACATTTTTACCTTACCCTATTTTCTGATTGTTGACTCCTCCTTAGTTCTGGATCTCAGGTTTAAACCTTTCTTCTAATTTAACGATAATAAAACGGATAACCCGTTCATCAATGCGAAAGAAATTTTCAAGCTCTTGAGGAAGGTCCGCCTTACCTGAAAATTCTGCAAGCACATAATAACCTTTTCTCTTCTTAGCAATGGGATAAGCAAGTTTTCTCAGACCCCATTCCTCAAGTTTAAGCACCTCTCCAGATTTTCCTTGAACAATTTGTCTAAACTTTTCCAGAAGGGAATCCTTTTCATCCACCCGATCAGGATGAATGATAAAAAGGGTTTCCCACTTACGAAAACGCTCAGCCTTTGGAATCTCAAACATGTTTACCCTCCTTCTGGTCTTTTTGGCCCCTAAATTTTTAGGAGCAAGGAGTGAAATGGGCGGTGGAGGATTTGAACCTCCGACATCCACCGTGTGAGGATGGCGCTCTACCCCTGAGCTAACCGCCCATACCCTCAATCTTCAAAGATACATCAATTTCTAATTTTATCAAGATAGTGTATGCGTCCATATCTTTTGAGACTCAAGAGGATTTTTCTACTACTTCTGTTGTAAGTAAATGAATCTGTATTTTGTAGGGGCAACCCTATGGGTTTGCCTGTTATATGTTTTATATATTATTGGGCAGACACGCAAGGGTTTCCCCTACTCTCACCTCTTACCTCTCACCTCTTACTACCCTTCCATTTTCTTGCAAAGATCTGAACTTATACAGAGAGCTTTTTCTTATTCCTCCTATATTTTAAATTGAGAGGTAATTTCCTTTATTTCATTAGCCACTCCTTTGACTTGAGAACTTACCTCTTTTAATCTTTCAGCTAGATACACAAGATTATCTACCGAATTGCGTATTTGATTGGCCTGTTCTTCATTAATCATAACCTTGTCTTTTACCCCAAGAATGTGGTCAGCAACAGTATTTACTACAATGGTCTGTTCTTCAACTGCACCTGCAATAGCAGTGGAAGCATCCTCAACCTTTTTGATTAGATTTACAACCTCTTCAACCCCGGTTGAAACTTCAGAACTACTATCCTGAAGAAGTCTAATCTTCTCTGCAATGGTTTGAGTAGCTTCCTGGGTTTGTCTTGCAAGCTCTTTCACTTCATTGGCTACCACTGCAAAGCCTTTTCCAGCTTCTCCTGCACGAGCTGCTTCAATTGAGGCATTGAGGGCAAGAAGGTTTGTCTGCTCCGCAATGCTGTTTATAAGATTAACAACCTCGCCAATCTCAGAGGAAGCCTGTTTTAAAAACTCAACCTTATCCTTCGTTGATTCAACTGTTGAAACGGTTTCCCTGACCACTCCGGAAGAATCCTGAGCTCTCTGAGAAATCTCCGTTATTGCAGAGGACAATTCTTGTAAAGATTTGGAAACCTCTTCCATACTTGAAAGAATTTCTGTAGAGGAAAGAGAGATAAACTCTGCTCTTTCTTTGAAGGCAATACTTTCTGATTCTAAGGTTTTTACATCGTCTTCAAGCTTTTCTGCCCCTGAAAAAAGAACCTTAACTTTTTCCACAAAGCTTCTCATTATATTACTTAAGGTCTCCATAAATTGATTAAAATATCCTGCAAGAAGCCCTATTTCGTCCTCAGTTTTTACATTGAGTCTGAAGGTGAGATCCCCTCTTCCGCTTGCAAGCTCTTCCATAGCAGAAGCTGTAGAAAGTAGATTTGCTGAACAGCCCTTAAGGCTCCTATTCAAAACAAAATAGTAAACTAATGCAAAAACTATAAAAAGAGCAATAAGAAGAAAACTCATGCCTCTAAAGAGATTTATTAACTCAGAGACATCACGCCCAAGAACAACATATCCAATTTCTTCTCCCTTAAAAGATTTGAGGGGAATTCTCACAAAGTAGAGTTTCCCATGCTCAAAGGTCTCTTCTTTGAAGGCATGCTCAAGAACATCTTTTAAAAGTTTAGGATCAAAATCCTTAGATTGGGCATAAAGAATGGCCTGGTCAAGGAGTTTGGCTTTACCATCTTTGATATAAAAATCCATGATCTTTTCAAGATCCTTTTTAAGAATTATGGCAAAATGGGTGATGTCTTTTCTCTCTTTTATGAAATTATTAAGATAAGTATCAAGACTTTGCCCTGATTCCACAGAGCCAAGAAGTTCTCCCTCAGAAATAATAGGAACTATGGTTCTGAAAACGAGGCCTTCTCTTCCTGGCTCAAGCCCAAGAATAGGTTTTTTGGATTTTTGAGCTTCCGTTATAGCAAATCTAAAACCAGATAGATCATCAAGCTTAACATCTTCGCCTGGTTTCTTCCAGGTTCTTACAAAAGAGCGGGGACCAGGAAGATGAAAATGGATCTTAGGTCTTACTCCAGTTTCTCTTTCAAGAACCTTGATTAATGGCTCAGTAGTGTCTCTCAAAAGTCTTCCATACTTTTGGAAAATTTCCTTATTTTTCTCTTCTACCCTGGAAAGATCTCCTCCTTCTTTTTTAAGGGATAGATAAATCCTTTTTACATCTTGATTTTCAGCAAATAAAAGGGCTTCTTTGAAATTGCTATCACCTTGAAGCAAAATACTCTCTTTTAAAGAAGCTTTTATTCCTTCTAAAGAACTTTTTACCTCTTTATGATAGGTCCATTTAAAAGCCACATAAATCCCGGCAAAAATCAGGATAAGATAGATCCCCAGCCCCAGAAAGACGTTTCTCTGAATCTGCTTTAAAATAGATTTTTTAACCTTCATAAAGCCCCCTTTTTCCCTGGTAGATTTCACTTTTCAAAAGAAAAATTCTATTAACCTCATATAAAAAGTCAATACCAAATTTTTCCCCTTGGGAGTGAAAATTTTTGTGTTAGAATAGAATTTATTTTTAGAGAGGATTGAATTATGCTGGATAAGGCCTGGGGGGGAAGATTCAGAGAAGAAACAGATAAGTTTTTTGAGGAATTTACTGAGTCTGTATCCTTTGATAAAATTCTTGCCTTTGCAGAAATTAAGGCAAGCCTTGTTTATGGCAAAGCTCTATTAAAAGCAGGGATCTTGACCAGGGAAGAATACTTTTTGATTGAAAAGGGCCTTCTTGAAATTGAAAAAGAGATCAAAGAGGGTTGCTTTGTTTTTAAGGTGGAACAGGAAGATGTCCACATGAATCTTGAAAAGGCCCTTTTTGAAAGGATCGGAGATATTGCCTATAAACTTCATACAGGAAGATCTCGCAATGAACAGGTGGTCACGGATTTGAGACTCTATCTTATGGATGAAGGAGAAAAGCTTAAGATCCTCTTGCTTAATTTTATTGAGACCTTGATCACAAAGGCTGAGGCATATATGGATGTTGTCATGCCGGGTTTTACTCATCTTCAGCATGCTCAACCCGTTCTTTTTTCTCACTGGATTTCTGCTTATGCAGAGGGAAGTCGTCTCCATTTTGAGAGGCTCCTTGATTGGGAAAAAAGGCTCAAGCTCTCACCCCTTGGGAGCTCAGCCTTTGCAGGGTGCGGTTTCCCCTTAGATAGAACCTTTATGGCAAAGGAGCTTGGATTTTCAGCACCCCATCCCCATAGCGTTTATGCAGTTAGCTCCCGCGATTTTTCTGCTGAATTTCTTTTTATCTTAACCCTTATAATGCTTGATTTGTCAAGACTGAGTGAAGAATTGATCCTCTGGATGACCCCAGAATTTGCCTTTATTGATCTTCCAGACCGCTTTTGCTCAGGTTCATCCATCATGCCACAAAAGAAAAATCCTGATTCTGCTGAACTAATCCGAGGAAAGGGAGCTATTGTCCTTGGGAATCTCTTCCAATTATTAACCCTTATAAAGAATCTCCCCTTGAGCTATAATCGGGATCTGCAAGAGGATAAACCTCCACTTTTTCAGGGTATCGTCACAACTCAAGCCTCTTTAAAAATGGCCACTCTTCTTATAGAGGGCTTAAAGGTAAATCAAAAAAGAATAGAAAGTTTTCTTAAAGAGGGCTATCTTTTAGCCACTGAGCTTGCAGATTACCTGGTTACCAAGGGGCTCCCCTTCAGAGAGGCCCATCACCTTACAGGAAAGATTGTAAGATTTGCTGAAGAAAGGGGTAAAAAACTTGAAGAATTAAGCCTTGCAGAGTTTCAGAGCTTTAGCCCCCTTATTACTGAGGAGATTTATACCTGGCTAACTATTGAACACTCCCTTAAAAGAAGAGAGATTTTGGGTGGCACAGGAAGAGAAGCAGTGAAAAGCTATTTGAACTCCCTGCGGGAATATATCCTAAAATGGAAAAAATAATTCCCCATTTTCTGCTTTGTTATGATGAGTGCCCTGCCTGTAGAAATATATTAACTTACCTGAAGCATCTCTTTGAGGGAAGAGAGATTGAGCTTAGTCTTTTGCATGTAATTACCATTCCCACAAGCCTGCTTCTCCCCCAAAGGGATTATCTAAGGGAAATTAAAAGAGAGGAAGAGATAGAGAAATTTTGTAGAGAAAATCAAGAAAGAGTTCGCAAGCGTTTTGAGGAGATTATTCAAGATCTTTTAAAAAGTTTACAGGTAAAGGCCCATTTTTATATAGAGTTTGCAGAGAGTGATAGAGCCTTAGCCCTTTTACAATTTTTAAAGGATAAAAACTTTGATGCAGTTATAGCAGGAAAAAGAGGGCTTGGAAGACTTGCATCTATCTGGGCAGGCTCTCTTACCCAGAAGCTTATTCTTTACACCCATCAACCCCTCTGGATTGTTAGAGGAAAAGACTTTGACAGAAAAATACTCGTAGCCCTTGATCTGGGCGAAAGGGGGCTTAAGGTAGCTGAATATACCGGTAGGGTCTTAAGTTTTCTTAAAGATTATACAGCAACCTTCCTGCATGTTACATTAACTGGAAGGACCTGGGAAGGCTCCTTTGAGGATAACTTACCCTTAGATCTTGATCCTGAGATTATTGACTTTTTTCACAGGATAAAAGAGTCTTTGAGGCATTTTCATCTTGATTTCTCAAGGCTAAAGCTAAAGGTTACCACATCCTTTCTTGGTCCAACCTATGCCATTCTTAAAGAGGCCAGAAGAGGGCAGTTTACAACCCTTGTGGTTGGCAAAAGAGGAAGAGGGGGCTTTCCTGAGCTTCTCCTTGGTTCAACAGCAACCAAACTTGTTAGTACCCTTGAAGATAGGGCATTATGGCTGGTCCCCTGAAAAAAGTGCGGTGTCCCCATTGCAAAAGGAAAACTACCTGGGAAGGCAATCCTTATCGCCCCTTTTGTTCTAAGGAATGCAAATTAGCTGATCTTTACAGCTGGCTAAGTGAGGAGTATAGATTAAAATTAAGGCCTGAGGAAATAGAAGAGATAAGCTCAGGAAAGGAGGCTTAAATATGAAAGAATATGAAATTATTATTATAGGTGCAGGTCCAGCAGGACTTCAGGCAGGTATTCATAGCGCCAGAAGAAGACATAGTGTCCTTATTCTTGGAAAACCAGAGGCCAGTGCCCTTTTTTCAGCTCATATTGAAAATTATTTTGGTTTTAAGGAAAAGATAGATGGAAAAGAGCTTCTTTATGCAGGTATCACTCAGGCTCAAAAATTTGGTGCGGAAATTCTTGATGAGGATGCGGTGAAACTTGAGCTTCTTGAAGATAGGACTTTTCTTGTTGAGACAGAAAGGGGTAAAAAATTTAAGGCTTTAGCTCTTATTCTGGCCATTGGTGTAAAGAGGAAGAAAAAAATTTTTAAAAGAGAAGATCAATATGTTGGTAAAGGACTTTCCTATTGCGTGGATTGTGATGCCTGGTTTTATAGAGGAAAAAGGGTAGCTGTGATTGGAGATGGTTCTGCTGGTATTCATGGAGCTAAAACTCTCACGCAGTTTGCTGAGAAAGTCTATTTTATCCCCCTAAAAGAGCTTGAGGGTCTTGATGAAGAACTTAAAGATTTCCCTGTAGAGATTATTCAAGAAAAACCCTTTGAAATCCTTGGGGAAGAGGAGGTTAAAGGGCTTGTCTTTGAAGGGAATAAAAGCATTGAGGTTGATGGGATTTTCATTGAAATTGGGGCTAAAGGTGCTCTTGAGCTTATAGCTCCCCTGGGAGTAGAACTTGACCCTGAGACCTTTAGCTATGTTAGGGTTGATAGAAAGATGCAGACAAGTGTGGAGGGTATTTTTGCCTGTGGCGATTTAACTGGCCCCCCTCTTCAACTTGCCAAAGCAGTTGGAGAAGGCTGTATTGCAGGGCTTTCCGCTTCTGATTTTCTAAAATCAAAAAAAGAAACTTAGCAGGGGGATGGGGATTTTCTGGACAAGGCTCCTTGAGATAAATCTTTATAATCTTAAAGAGAATTTAAGGTCTCTTCGTAAGCTTTTACCTGAAGAGGTAGAGATATTGCCGGTCATAAAAAATGATGCCTATGGACACGGACTGCTTGAGGTGGCCAGAGCTTTAACTGAGGAGAAGGTCTACGGTTTCGGTATCTCTGAACCTTATGAGGCTCATCTTTTAAGAAGGGCAGGGTTTATACATCCCCTGATTCTCCTTTCTGGCTTTGAAAAGGACTGGCTCCCTGACATCAAGGTCCTTAGAATCACGCCAGTTGTTACAAGCATCTTTACTCTTGAGTGGCTCATAGATTTTACCCTCAAAAAGGCCGTAACATTTGAGTTTCATCTCAAAGTGGATACAGGGATGCACCGCTTTGGTGTGCCTATGCATGAGCTTTTAGAGATTATTGAGAGATTAAGGGAAAACCCCCAGCTTCAGCTTACAGGTCTTATGACCCATCTTGCCTGTTCTGAAAGACCTGAAGATCCTATCTTTCATGCTCAAATCAAAGAATTCAAGAAGGCTTTGTCTCTTCTTACCTCAGAGGGGTTTAATCCCAAGTTTGTGCATCTCTACAACTCTGCTGGGATTATCTTTTCTGAAGATTTTAAAGGAAATTTGGTAAGACCAGGGATTGCTCTTTATGGAGGGTATCCTTGTAATAAGGCCAGGGCCCGTATTAGACTTAAACCAGTTATGACCCTTAAATCAAAGGTTGTGGAGATAAAACATCTTAAAAAAGGCGAGATTGCAGGCTATGGCCCTACCTTTACCGCTAAAAGGGAGACCCTTTTAGGAATTATACCCGTGGGTTATGGAGATGGATATCCAAGAATTCTAAGTAATAAAGGCTTTGCTGTGATAAGAGGGCAAAGGGTCCCCATTGTCGGAACTATTTCCATGAAAGCCCTTTATCTTGATCTTACCGAGATTCCTTCTCCTCAGCTGGGGGAGGAGGTGATCCTCCTTGGTGGAGAAAGGGAAGAAGTCCCTGCTGATGAACTGGCACAACTTGCAGATACCATATCCTATGAACTTTTCTGTAATCTTGGTAAAATCATTCCCAGGAGATATAAGGAGTAATGTTTAACATAGGCTTTAGTGAGGCCTTAATTATCTTTCTTGTTGCCCTTATTGTGCTTGGACCGGAAAAACTACCCGAGGTAGGTAGATTTCTCGCCAAACTTTCCCTGGAAGTCAAAAAAGCTATTGACGAGCTAAAAAGAGAGCTTGAGCTGGAAGATGTGGAAAAGGATTTAAAAGAGGCTAAAAAGGAAATTGAAGAATTGAAAGAGGAAGTTACTGACCCCATGAAACTTCTGGATAAACTTGATCCCAAGATAAATGACCAAACTAAATCTTCCTAATCTTTTTGATCTTGAGATTTTAAACAAAATAAGAAGGGAAATCATCTTTTATGCCCTTTTCTTACTCCTTGCCTGGATATCTATCTTTTTTTTATTTCCCAGGATCTTTCCCTATCTGCTTTACCCCTATTTTCACCTTTTAAAGGAAAAAAGTCTTGTCTTTATAAGCTTGGAAGAGGCCCTTTTTGTGGTTTTAAGAGCCTCCTTTTATATAGCCTTTGCTCTTACCCTTCCCTTACTGATTATCCGTCTTTTTAGGGCCCTTTCTTCTGAAATATATGCTTATGAAAAAAGGCTCCTTAAGCGTCTCATATTTATTTCTATAGGCCTTGCCATAGCCGGAATATTTACAGGTTATTTTATATTTACCCCTTTTTTTCTGAAGATTTTTCTTTATTTTGGTAAAAACTTTGAAAATAATCTTCGTATAGCAGGTTTTCTTTTTTTTCTCCTGAAAGTGGTTCTCTTTTCTATGGTTATCTTTCAGATTCCCCTTCTTTTTGCCCTTCTTATTAAGGAAGACATTATAACAGAGGAGCTATATCGTAGAAGGAGGCTCTACTTTTGGGGTGGCTTTTATGGGCTTAGTCTCCTTTTTTCTCCTGCTGATTTTTTTAGTCAGCTCTTGTTAACGCTCTTTTTTTACTTATTTTTTAAATTATCATTTATAATAGCCCGCATCTTAAAGTAACTAAGGGAGGGAAACCCTGATGGAAAAAGAAACCAAGGAGAAAAAAAAGAGCTCATCTAAGGGTTCAACTAAGAAGTCTGCTTCAAAGAAAAAAAAGGAACTTATTGAGGAGCCTGAGATACTGGGTCCTAAAAAGTATATTTTGCTTATTGGGGATGGAATGGGAGATTTTCCCCTAAGGGAACTCAATGGTAAGACTCCTCTTGAGGTGGCTATAACTCCGGGGATGGACTTTTTAACGAGCTATGGTGAGATAGGTAGCTGTCAAACGGTCCCCCCTTCTATGCACCCCGGTTCAGATGTAGCTATAATGGGGCTTTTAGGTTATCCCCCGGAGAAGAAATATACCGGAAGAGGGCCTATTGAGGCAGCAGCCCGTGGTATTGAGCTGAAACCCGAGGATGTTGCCTATCGTTGTAACTTGGTGACCCTCCGGTTTGAAGGCTCAGAACTCATTATGGAGGATTATTCAGCAGGACATATTTCTACAGAAGAGGCTACAGAGCTTATAAACAGCATTAATCATAAGGTATCAACTGATAAGATTGAGATCTTTCCAGGGGTAAGCTATCGGCACATTCTTATCTGGAGGGGAGGTTCAGGGGGTCTCCACACCTATCCCCCCCATGATCTCATAGGAAAAAATGTCTGGTTTGCCTTTCAGAGCTATGATGAGGAGCCCTATCTTAAAGAATTTATTCTTAAATCCATTGAGATTCTTGAAAAACACCCCATTAACCAGAAAAGAAAACTTGAATCAAAAAGACCAGCTAATGCCATCTGGCCTTGGGGTCAAGGAAGGACTCCGGATTTAGAACCCTTTGAAGAAAAATGGGGACTTAAAGGCGGGGTTATTTCAGCAGTTGATTTAATTAAGGGGTTGGGAGTCCTTGCGGGACTAAGGGTCATTGAAGTTCCTGGTGCCACAGGTTATCTGGACACCAATTATGAAGGTAAAGTGGATTACGCAATAGAGGCCTTAAAAGAGCTTGACTTTATTTTGATACATGTTGAGGCCCCTGATGAAGTAAGCCATCAAGGAAGTCTTGATTTAAAAATTAAGGCTATTGATGAGTTTGACCGAAGGGTTGTTAGATACCTTCTTGAGCGTATTCCTGAAGTTACCAATAATTTCAGGATTCTTGTCTGCTGTGATCACCTGACCCCTATCCCTATCCGAACCCATTCTATAAAGCCTGTGCCCTGGACAATCTTTGATTCTGTAAGGGATAAAGAGAAAAAGAGAGAGGGAAACTTTTGTGAAAGGCTTGCCTATGAGAGCCCTCAATTTTTAAAAAGTGGACCAGAACTTCTGGAATATTTTCTTGAAAGAAAACCCAATTTAAAGGAAACAGAGAACACCTAAGAAGCCTATGGAAATCATTAAAACAGATTTTCTCATTATTGGATCAGGGATTGCAGGGCTTTCCTTAGCCTTAAAACTTAAAGAACTGGGAGAGGTAACTATCCTTACCAAAAAACGGATTTTTGATACTGCAACAGCTCTTGCCCAAGGAGGTATTGCCTGCGTCCTGAGGGAAGACAATCATTTTGATCTACATATTCAAGATACCCTTATAGCCGGGGATGGACTTTGTAATCCTGAAGTAGTTAAGCTTGTAATAAAATCAGCACCAGAGCGCATTCAGGAACTCCTTAATTGGGGGGTTCCCTTTGACCGGGATCCAGAAAATCCAGGGAGATTCCATTTAACTTTGGAGGGAGGTCATTCCAGAAAAAGAATCCTGCATGTGGGGGATTATACTGGAAGAGCCATTGAACGGGCCCTTGTGGAAAGAGCCCTTGAAGCCCAAAATATAGTTATCCTTGAAAATCACTTTGCAGTTGAACTTATTCTTGACAGGGATTGTTCATCGCAGGCCTGTAAGGTAGCTGGGGCTTATGTCTTAGATCTCCACACACCTCAGGTAAAAATTTTTCTTGCCCCGATTATAGCTTTATGCACTGGAGGCGCTGGGAAGGTCTATCTTTATACAAGTAATCCAGATACAGCAACAGGAGATGGTTTAGCTTTGGCATATAGAGTAGGTGTAACTCTTGCTAATATGGAGTTTTTTCAATTCCATCCCACTTGTCTTTATCATCCCAAGGCTAAAAATTTTTTAATTAGTGAGGCCTTAAGAGGTGAGGGAGGGATTCTCCTCAATCCTGAGGGGAAACCCTTTATGCAAAAGTATGATCCCCTGAGAAAGGAACTTGCACCAAGAGACATAGTTACCCGTGCCATAGATATGGAGCTTAAGAGCACAGGAGGAGAATGCGTTTTTCTTGATATGACCCATTTACCTTCAGATTATATCAAAAAACGCTTTCCCTATATCTATGAGACCTGTCTCAAATTTGGTATTGATATAACCGCTCAGCCCATACCAGTTGTCCCAGCGGCTCATTATCTTTGTGGAGGAATTCGGACCAATTCCCATGCCCAGACAGATATATTTAATCTTTTTGCTATTGGAGAGTGTGCTTGCACGGGCCTTCATGGAGCAAACAGGTTGGCTTCAAATTCACTCCTTGAGGCTCTTGTTTTTTCCCATCAGGCCTATCTCAAAATTAGAGAAATTTTTCCCCAATTGAGAGGAGCATCCACAAATCTTCCCAAACTTAAAACCCCTGAGGTCAAAGAAATTCGGGAAGAGAAAGTTTTTATTTCTCATAACTGGGATCTAATCCGAAAGATCATGTGGGACTTCGTAGGTATTGTAAGATCTCTTAAAATGCTTGATTTTGCCAGGAGAAGAATAAGCTTTATTCAAGAGGAGATAGAAAATAACTGGGGAGGCCTATACTTAGATCTTGATGTCATGGAACTCAAAAATATTTGCATAGTTGCAGATCTTATGGTTAAATCAGCTTTATCCAGAAGAGAATCCCGGGGAACTCACTATCTTCTTGATTTTCCTCATAAGTCTGAGGAATGGGCTAAAGATACCCTCATCTCTGCAAAATTTTAAAAAATTTTTAAAAAATCCCTTTACAAATGGACTTTTTTTGATAGAATTTTTACAAATAATTACAAATTGGAGGCCCTATGAAGGTTATATTTGATCCTGATATCCCCGAAGATTTAAAGGAAGATCTTCTTAAGACCATAGAGGAGCAACAAATTGGGGATAGATGCAAGAGTTGTGGGGCAGATACCCTTTATGTAGCCCTCATAGATAAGGTATTAGATGTAAAATGTTATGAATGTGGTGAGTCTTACTTAGAAATTGAACTTTCTGAGGAATAATTCTCAAAGGGATAGCGGATACAGGCATAGGCATTATGTCCGTGAATGGATTCCATATTTTCAGCTTCAACAGTAAACCAAAAAATCTCTTTATTCTCTAAAAGTTTAAAGGCAAGGCCTCTTACCACATCCTCTACAAACTTAGGATTTTCATAAGCCCTTTCAGTTACATATTTTTCATCAGGTCTTTTGAGAAGGGGATAAACTGGTGAGGAGGCGCTACTTTCAGCCATCTCAATTAGCTCTTCAAGCCAGATAAATTTTTTGGAACGCACAGCTACTGTTATGATTCCTCTCTGATTATGGGCTCCGTATTCACTCACACTCTTTGAACAAGGACATAAGGTCATTACTGGAACCTTTACTCCAAGAACAAGATCAATCTTTCTGGCGGTTAGGCTTGCAAGCATAAAGGCCTGATACTCCATAAGGGAGGAGATCTCTGTTACAGGGGATTTTTTTTCCAGAAAATAGGGAAAATAGACCTCCAAATGGGCTGATTTGGCATTGAGTCTTTTCTTAAGTTTTCTCAGGATCTCTTCAATATTTCTTACATGAATCTCATCCTTAAATTCGTTTAAGACCTCAATAAATCTACTCATGTGAGTCCCTTTAAAATGAGATGGAAGATCTACATAGAGATTAAATTCTCCAACCGTTGCCTGAAGTCCTTTAGCTCTATCCAGAACCCTAATGGGATAGCGGAGATTTTTAATCCCTACCTTATCAATAGGGATCTGTTCTTCGGGAGGACTACTCTGTATATCAGGAAGTTTCACCAATTAACTCCTGAAGTCTCCTTTTTAATTCTTTAACCTGGGTAAAGAGTTTTCCTCGGTAATCCCAGAGACCTTTTCCTTCAAATTCCCGGCTTTCAAGTTCATCATCTGGAGAGAGGGACAAAAGATAAAGACCACCAAATTCTTTTCTCAGAAACTCCTCTTGAGAGGGATCTTTTACCCGATTTCCCACGACAAAGACTTTTTTAAGATTAAGTTCTTCTGCCATTTTCAGGATCTGTTTGGTGGTTTCAAGACTGCCCCGCAGGGGCTGGGTGATAACTAAGATAACATCCATGGGAGCTACAGTTGCCCTTCCAAAGTGTTCTACTCCAGCTTCCATATCAACAATAACTATCTCTCGGGAGGAGAGAATAAGATAAGTAAGAAGCCGTTTCAAAACAGTTTGCTCTGGGCAGGCACAACCTCCTCCAGCAGTCCTTATAGCACCAAGCACCATAAGACGAAGCCCATTTTTGGTAACGGCAAATTTTTCCGGCAAATCATCAATTTTGGGATTGAGAGTGTAGTATGGACCTGATTTTTGAGCCCTTTCCGCAAGAAGCTCTGTCATCTCAGCCAGGGGAACGATCTCTTGAGGAATCTCAAGAAGGCGTGCCAGATGGGGACTTGGATCCGCATCAATAGCCAGCACCCGATAACCCTCTTCCAGAAAAGCTAAAGAAAGAAGGGCTGATATTGAACTTTTACCAACGCCACCCTTTCCACAAAAAGCTATTTTCAAGATAGCTTCCCTCCCGCAATTTTGAGAATTTCTTCAAAGGGTATTACCCCTTCTCGGATTAATTTAATCTCTTTTTCCTGAATTTCTACAACGGTTGAAGGTATTTTTCCAGGGGCTGGCCCTCCATTTACTACAAAGTCTATTTCTGGGAACTCCTGCATGACCTCTTCTATGGTTTGGCAGGGTGGTCTCCCGGAAAGATTGGCACTTGTCCCTGTAACAGGTTTTCCAAAGGCAAGGGCAATCTTTCTGGTTATTTCACAGGATGAAAGCCTAACCCCAATGGTTTTTAGCCCTCCGGTTAGAAGTTTGGGCAATTCCCTTTTAGCAGGAAGAACTAAGGTCAAAGGCCCTGGCCAAAAAGCTTTAATAAGTTTCATGGCTTTCCCGGGAATTTTAGAAACTACAAGGGCTAAATCCTCAAGACAACCCAAAAGGAGTAGAATGGGTTTATCTGGTTCTCTCTTTTTTAATTCAAAAAGCCTTTTTAAAGCCTTTTCACTGAAGGGATTACAGGCCAAACCATAAAAGGTCTCTGTGGGGATAGCTCCTACCTTATCCTGAGAAAGAAGTCTTGCAATCTGTTCAAGTTGTTCCTTAGATTTTACTAAATCCTCTGAAAGCTTAAAATACATGGATAAAAAATATGATTATTTCTCTTGAGGAAGAGCCTCTTTTTCCTCTGGATGATAAATCCTCTTATAGTAAATAAGTCTTTTACAGTGGGGGCACTCGTAGTAACGGTTATCCTTTTGAAGTTCGTTAAAGAGTTGAGGAGGAATAGCCATAAAGCACCCTTCACAAACCCCATTCTCAACTGCTGAAATGCCAATGCCTCCTTTTCTCTGGCGAATGAGATCATATTTTTTGAGGATACCTGAGGAAATCTTTGCAGATATCTGGGCCCTTTTTTCAAGAAGGCTCTGTTTTTGAATATTAATTTCTTCACAATATTTATCAAATTTTTGGGTTTC
Source organism: Caldimicrobium thiodismutans (assembly GCF_001548275.1). GTDB lineage: Bacteria > Desulfobacterota > Thermodesulfobacteria > Thermodesulfobacteriales > Thermodesulfobacteriaceae > Caldimicrobium > Caldimicrobium thiodismutans. Next base: position 857,625 of record NZ_AP014945.1, on the reverse strand, counting down.
CTCTTCCAGTAAGGACTTAAGACTCTGAGCCTCTTCCTCAAGCTTTTCCCGATCCTTATGTAAATTTTCTAATTCCTCCATAAGTTTTAAGAGCTCCTCTTCCTTTTGCCTGATGGTTCTCTTCATCTCCTCTATTTCTCTCAAAAGAACCTGATAGTCACGAGATCCACGAATCTGGGTGAGTCTTGCTTGGGTCTGCTTGAGTCTTTTCTGTTCCTCCTGAAGTTCCTCTTCAAAAAGGCTTTTCTGTTTTTCTTTTTCTTCAATATCTTGCTTTAAAAGGGAAAGTTTTTGATTTAGGATCTCGCTATTTTTCCTTGCTTTAATTAAACTCTGGGGAGTTTCTGCTATAGCCTTTTCCAGCTTTAAGATCTCAAGGTCTATCTTTTGAAGCTCAATTAATCGGGCGATGTCTTCCTGCATTCTTCTCCTCCCCTCTATAGGATAATATATGGACTCTCTTCCCTGAAAACCTCTACTGGGAGATGGAGTCCCTTAGTATTAAGAAAAGCTATTATCTTTTTCTTTAAGGTATCCAGAAGTAGAGATTCAGAAATACCATGATCAATCAGGATATAGTTAAAACCAGATTCCCTTGCCTCTATGGCTTGATGATATTTAACATCTGAGGTAAGAAGGGTTTGAATGCCCTGTTTTAAAAGATGTTCCTTCAGAAATCCTCCTGAACCTCCGCAAAGGGCAATTTTATTGATTTTACTTTCAGGATCTCCCACTACCATAACCCAGGTATTTAAGGTTCTCTTAACTTGGTTTGCAAGGGTAGAAAGCTTAACATATTTTTTAAATTTTACCACCCTTCCATAGCCATAACCCTGCTCTTCTTTTAACACAAAATCCTCTGTCTTCCATTTAAGAGTCTGAGCTAAGGCCTCACTTACACCAAAAGAAACCTTATCCAGAGGAGTGTGCCAGGAAAGGAGATTAAGCTTCTCTTTAATAGCAAAATAAAGGATATTTCCTGGATATTCCTCTTTACAAACCCTTGCAAGGGGGCGATAAAAAAGGGGGTGATGGGTAATAATAAGGTTTAGATTTTTAGCTGAGGCAATTTGAAAGGTCTCAAGGGTTGGATTGATAGCAAGAAGAATTCCCCTTACTTCCTCTTCAAAGGAGCCAATCTGTAAGCCGTTAACATCTCCTTTTTCTGCAAGTTTGAGAGGGGCAAGTTCCTCTAAAAATATATAGAAATCTTTAACCTTAGGTGGCATGCCCTATTTATATGGGCCCGCCAGGATTCGAACCTGGGACCTTCCGGTTATGAGCCGGTGGCTCTAACCATCTGAGCTACGGGCCCATTTTAAAACTATATACTAAAATAACTAATATAAAAAAATTGTCAAGGGAGTGTATGCGTCCATATCTTTTGAGACTTTATAGGTTCTTTTCTTTGGGCGTAACACAAATCCTCAAATAACTCTTCTTCCCAATACCATATAAAACTCCTCTAATGTCCTATTAAATCTCTCCACATACCCGTTCCCCTTCGGAAAGAAAGGATAAAAGATCTGCAAAATCTTTCCTTAAGTAGGGGTTTAAAATTTTATACCCCTTGAATTTTTTTGTGGATCTGTTGTAGCACAGACATTCTTGTCTGTGTTCTTTCATACATGGGAGTGTAATTTACCTCCACAGGCAAGATTGCCTGTGTTACTTTCAGACTTGTAAAATCTCCCTAGTATAGATATCTAATTCCCCTCTTACCACCCTTCCTTTTTCTTGTAAGGATCTGAACTTATGCATTTTTTTGGACATAATCCCTTTTTAGAAGAGACAACTTTTTTCCTGTAAGGATATGAACTTATCCAAGGGGAGAGGCTTTAGTCTTTAAAGACCTTGTAAATGACTGAAAAGTCAAGGGAACCCAAGCCTTTTTTTCTGGCCAGACCGTAAAGCTCCTTTATGGTTGCCGTCACAAATGAGACTTCTTGGCTCTCCTTAAGTAAGGCTTGTAAATAATGGAGATCTTTATACATAAGGTCTATACTAAAGTGAGTTGAAAAATCTTCTTCAAGAAGCTTATTCTTTTTTACTTCAAGAAGCATGGATTTTCCTGCACCATTACCAAGGATCTCGATAAGAAGCTCCTTTTTAAACCCTAATTTTTCTCCAAGGGCAATTGCCTCAGCAATAGCAGACATGAAGGTTCCTAAAATAAGGTTATTTATCAATTTAAGCCTGCTTGCCTGACCAGGCTCCTCAAAATGGTAAATATTTTTGGCAAAGCTTTGAAAAATTTCATAATGAGCAGAAAACTTCCCCTTATCACCAGCTACAAGAAGGGTTAGTTCCCCTTTTCTTGCAGGAATTACACTTCCAAGCACAGGGGCATCCAGATAATATGCCCCTTTCTCTTTAAGTTTTTGTGCACTCTCATTCACATAAAAGGGGTTATTGGTGGTCATATCAATAATAGTCTTTCCAGTAAGATTTGCTGAACTTAATCCCTTTTCCCCAAAAATTACCTCCTTTGAGGCAGGGCTATCAAAAACAATTAAAAATATGCTCTCACATCTTTCAGCAATCTCTTGGGGAGAAGAGGCAATCTCGCAGTTAAGATCTTTTGCCTTATCAGGAGTCCTATTCCAAACCAAAAGTTCAAATCCAGCCTGTAAGATCCTCTTAGCAATCTCTTTACCTAAATTTCCAAGACCAATAAAACCTATTTTCATTTAAGCCCCTTTTAAGTGATGTTTTTTTTACATTCAGAACAAAGTCCACTAAACACTACCTGAAAGTCATTTACTTCATGCTCCTTAAGCTCTTCAGGAATAACTATGTCAAAATTTCTTTCTACATCTAAAATTTTACCACATTTTTTACAAAAGAAGTGGTGATGATTGTGAACACAGGGGTCAAATCTCTTCTTAGAGCTATCTATTCCAAGCTCTTTAACCATTCCCTTTTCTATTAGGACTTCAAGGGTATTGTAAACAGTTGCAAAGGACATGCTGGGGAAACGATCCTTAAGGGCATTATAGATATCCTCTGCTGAGGGATGCGCTTTCGTTTTTTCTAAATATTCAATTATGGCAAGCCTCTGGGGCGTAAGCTTTAATCCAAGGCTCTTGTAATAAGAGAGTTTCTTAGCCATTTCTTTCATTTTATCACCTCTTCTAATTTTAATTTAGATATCAAGTTATAACAATTTTATAGTTTGTCAAGATTTTGTAGTTTTTAAATCCTCATAAGAAAGTTTTTTTAAGCCTTGACAAGAATTTTGAATAATAAGAAAGTTTTTTTTGTCTGTAAAGATAGAGGGTGGGAAGGGCCATTCTTTACATTTTTCTGGTTTGACAGGATGAATCTGGCAGCTTTTTCTTTTTCTATCATAAAATATGCAAGCCCCATTTTTGGTCTTCATTTCTATACGATTTTTACCCTTTTTAATTAGATATTTATGAAAAAGCTCTTCCTTGGAAAGATTTAAAAATTCTGCAATTTCCTCAATCTTTTCCGGAGATAAACTGACGGTGCTTTCTCCTTGACAGCAAGCTCCACACCTCTGGCACTCAAAGAGCCGTGTCATAATTGATAGGGAATGGGGTCCTTAAGATTTGCCTCTTCAAAAGCTTTTAGCCTCAACTTACAGGAGCTACACCTTCCGCAGGCTACCTCTGTATTTTGATAGCAGGACCAGGTAAGTTCAAAGGGGGTTTTAAGTTGTATCCCTAATTGTATGATTTCTTTTTTACTGAGATGAAGAAGGGGGGCCTCAATGATGATATGGGTCTCTGGTTTAGTGCCTTCCTGAATAGCTTGATTAAAGGCTTTAAGAAAGGATTCCCTACAATCAGGATATCCAGAAAAGTCAATCTGGTTGACTCCGATAAAAATACGGGTGGCTCCTATTGCTTCAGCCCAGGCTGTGGCAATACTTAGAAATATTCCATTCCTAAAGGGAACATAGGTGGAGGGAATACTGAGTTCTTCTTTTTCGGGAATAGGCTTACTTTCATCTGTAAGACTTGAAGCCCCTATTTCCTTTAGAAACATAGCAGAGGCAACGAAGTTTTTCTCAGGCTGAAAATAGGCACAGAGTTTATAAAAACATTCTAATTCCTTCAAAGCAGTTCTTTGTCCATATTGAACATGAAGTAGGGCCAGGCGAAAATTAAGACTTGCCACACTTGCACAGACTGCACTATCCATTCCAGCACTCAAAAGCACAACAGCAAGCTCTTTTTGCATACTTTAAAGATACAACTTTTTTTAAAGGACTCAAGCCCTTGTATAAGTCCATATCTTTTGAGACTTAAGAAGATTTTTCTCCTACTTCGGTTGTAAGTAAATGAACCTGTATTTTGTAGGGACAATCCTATGTGTTTGCCTGTTATGTGGTTCTTTATATTCTTGGGTAGACAGGTAAGGATTAGTCAGGCACGCAAGGGGCTCCTCCTACTTTCACCTCTCACATTTTCACCTCTTACCTCTCACCTCTTACCTCTTACCTCTTACCATCCTTCCTTTTTCTTGTAAGGATCTGACCTTATGCAAAAAAAACCAAAAAAAAACTTATGCAAAAAGCCCTGAACTTAAAAAGACTGTGATTTCAATTTTCTAATTTTAGAATTTCCAGAAACTTTTTTTCGGGGTATAATTAAGTATTTATTTTCCTGGAAGGAGGATTTATGGATAAGCTAATCAAAATATTGCACATTCTCTCACATTTTGTAGAGCATACTGAGGAACATGCTCAAGAGTTTTTAGAATTAGCTAAAAGGGCTGAAGAGGAAGAGGAGAGTAAAGCTCTTGCTGAAGCTATAAGAGAGGCCTCTAAGAAATTGAAGGAGGCAATAGAGATACTAAAGCCCTATCTAAAAAGTGTTAACCATAAGATAGAGGACACTCACAATTCTACATAAGTTCATATCCTTAAAAGAAAAAGGAAGGGTGGAAAAAGGGGAAAAGTTCATTTTCCTACAACAGAAGTAGTAGAAAAAATCCTATAGATTCTCAAAAGATATGGGGGGCATACAAAATTCTTGACTTTTGGTAAGAATTTGGCTAAACTTTGTAAAAGTGGGTTAGGGGGCTTTAGGAGGAGGCTATGGCCAAGCTGGATCCCTTTTTCAAATTAATGGTAGATACAGGGGCATCAGACCTTCACCTCTCTGTTGGTAATCCTCCCCTTATCAGGCTCCATGGAGACCTTCAGAGGATTAAATATAAAAACTTAAATGAAGATGAACTAAGAGAGATGCTTTATGAAATTGCCCCTGAAGAGATAATAAAGCGTTTTGAAGAAGAAGGAGAAGTTGATTTTGGTCTTGAATTACCTGGTCTTGCCCGCTTCAGGGTAAATTATTATAAGGAGAGAAGAGGAATAGCTGCAGCCTTCAGAATTATTCCTACTAAAGTGAAAACTGTAGAGGAATTAGGGCTTCCTCAAATTTTGAACAAACTTGCCCTACTACCTAAGGGCTTAATTCTCGTCACTGGTCCAACAGGATCTGGAAAATCAACTACATTGGCTGCAGTAATTGATTATGCTAATAGAATGCGCTATGATCATATTATAACCATTGAAGATCCCATAGAATTTGTGCATGAATCCAAAAATTGTCTTGTTAACCAGAGGGAACTTGGAACTCATACTAAAAGTTTTGCAAATGCTCTAAGAGCTGCCCTTAGAGAAGATCCAGATATTATCCTTGTTGGAGAAATGAGAGATAGAGAGACGATTGCTTTAGCTATTGAGGCCACCCTTACAGGACATGTGGTCTTTTCTACACTCCATACCATCTCAGCTGCTCAGACCATTAACCGTATCATTGATGTCTTTCCTGCGGATGAGCAGGCCCAGATTAGAACTACCCTCTCAGAAGCTATTCGTGCTGTGATTTCACAGACCATGTTTAAGAGAGTTGATCGTCCAGGAAGAATTGTAGCTACAGAAATCCTTATTGCAACTCCTGCTGTAAGGAACCTTATCCGGGAGGGTAAAATTCACCAGATTCCTTCCATGATTCAAACTGGAAAAAAATACGGCATGATGAGTTTAGATGATGTAATTATGGATTATCTAAATCGAAATATTATTAGTCCTGAGGAAGCCTTTATTAAGGCTATAGATAAAACACGATTTATTAATTTTGTCCAAAACAAAGAGGCTATTGATTTTACCGAGTTACCGGGCTAAGCTATGCTAACCGAAACTGAGATCAAGAAAATTGTTAAATCCTTAGCATTTTTAGAACCCGGAATTTCTGATATTTTTATCCTTTCGGGATATCCCTTTCAGATTATGGTTTACGGAAGAATGAAAAATGCCTTTTTATCGGATTATCCTGTGGAGGTCTTAAATCCCTTTCAAGCGGAAGAAATTGCCTTTGTCATGTTGAGAGACAAACCTTTTCTATTTAAAAAACTTCTTCAAGATGGTTATGCTGATTTTTCTTTCTTCTTAGATGATGATACGCGCTTTAGAGTCAACATTTTCAGTCGCCAAAAAACTTATAATATTATTATGAGAAAACTTGAAAGTAAAGTGAAAAGTATTGAAGAACTGTCTCTACCTCAGGTTTTTTATAAAATCGCCAATGAAAAGTTTGGAATAATCCTTGTTACAGGTGCAACGGGCCAGGGTAAAACTACCTCTTTGGCTGCCATATTAAATGAAATAAATAAAAATGAACCTGTGCATATTCTTACTCTTGAAGATCCTATTGAATATCTTCACAAGCCCATAAGGGCAACGATAAATCAGCGTGAGCTTGGAACAGATTTTTCAAGTTATGCAGAGGGCCTGAGAGCTGCTTTAAGAGAAGCTCCTCATGTAATCCTTGTTGGAGAAATTCGTGATCGCGAGACCATGGATATCGCTTTAACCGCTGCTGAAACAGGACATCTTGTCTTTTCCACTCTTCATACTATAGGGGCTGGACAGACTATTAATAGAATAATTGGCTTTTATGATAAAGATGAAGAAAACCAGATTAGACAAAGACTTTCTTCAGCCCTAAGATGGGTTGTGGGGCAAAAACTTTTGCCCAAAATCGGAGGCGGAAGAGTTGCTGTTTTTGATATTCTTTATAACAATCTGCGTTCCAAAGAAATTATTATGACAGGCGAATCCGAAGGAAGGACCTTTTATGATATAATGACCCAAGGTGGTCCCTTTGGTATGCGCACCTTTGACCAGAATCTTATTGAACTTTATGATCAAGGTCTTATTGAAGAAGATATAGCTTATTATCATGCTCTTAGAAAGGATATTGTAGGCAGACAGATTGAACTCATCAAAAAACAAAAAAGAAGAGAAGAAACTCCAACTAATTTGGAAATTCTTGGGAAAGGTGTGAAATGACCTTGGAATTAAAGGATCTTCTTCTTGAAAAACCAGTAACCTTAATCCTTTGGGAGTTGGACTCTAAACCAGATCCTATTTTTCAAGCCCTACAAGGAGAAACTGAGATTAGATCTATTTCTTCTATTGAGGAATTTCTGGAATGGATAAAAATGGTTGATGTCCGTTACTTCATCGTTGGTGTAAAAACTCTGGATAAGCTTAAGGAAGCTAAAACAATATTAGATGGTATAGTTATTGAAAAAAGAAGAAATATTTTTATAGTCTTTATTTCACCTAATTTGAATACAATGGATATAAAAGAGATGTTTTTATTTTCTGTAAATCTCATTTTAAATGAAAAAGATATTAAAGATTTTGAAAAGATCCTTTCAAAAGCCAAAGCTTATTGGGAACACCTTTACAAACCCTATTTTACTACTCTGAATAAACTTCTTGAGGGATCTATATGATCAGAAAAGCTGTTTTACCTGTTGCTGGGTTTGGAACTCGGATGCTTCCTGTTACAAAGGTCATACCTAAGGAGCTTCTACCCCTTCTCAATCGCCCTGTCATTGAGTATGTGGTAGATGAAGTTATTGCCTCAGGCCTTGATAGCCTTATTTTTGTCATCTCCTACGGAAAAGAAGCCATACTTGATTATTTTGATATAGATCTGGGTTTAAAAAAATTTCTTAAGGACAGAAACAAAGAGGCCCTTTTAAAGCTGGTTGAAGAAGTGGAAGAGAAGATTAAATATTTAAGTTCCATTCGGCAAAAGATACCCCAGGGCCTTGGGCATGCTGTTCTGATGTCAGAAAGACTGGTTGGTGATGAGCCCTTTGCAGTTATTCTGGGAGACGACCTTGTGGATAGCGATATACCCTGCTTAAGACAGATGAATGAGCGCTATCTTGAGCTTTCCTCTAAAACCAGAGAACATAGTATTATTGCCTTAGAAGAGGTTCCTTTAGAAGATGTTTCTAAATATGGCATAATTGATGGAGAAAGACTTTCAGATGATCTTATCTTAATAAAAAAAGTTGTTGAAAAACCCTCAATAGAGGAGGCTCCATCTAATCTTTCCATCATTGGAAGATATATCTTTGATCCCATAATTTTTAAATATCTCAAGGAGATTCCGAAGATCTCTGGAGAATATCAGCTGACAGATGCTATTCAAAAAATGATTGAGGACGGTTATCCTGTTTATGGCTATCTCTTTCAGGGAAAAAGGCTTGATACAGGAAATCCGAAAGGATTTTTTGAGGCTACCTTACATTATGCCCTAAAGGATCCAGCTTTAAGAGAGGTCCTTAGGTCTTTTTGTGCTAATCTTTGATGTATCTTCTTGAAGTTGCCTTACCACTTCCTCTTTTTAAAAATTTTCATTATCTAAGTGAGAACTTTATTCTACCAGGTGTCAGGGTAGTTGCACCTTTTGGTAAACAGAAAATAGTTGGAATTGTTTTAAAGATAGAATCTGCAATGCAGGGTTTACTTGACCCTTCTATTGAATACAAAGAAATAGAAGATGTCCTTGATCCTTTGCCTCTCTATCCACCAAAGCTTTTTCCCTTTCTTGAGTGGGTTTCAGGTTATTATCAGTCCCCTCTGGGAATAGTCCTTAAAATGGCTCTTCCATCGGGTGTTTTTAGAGTTCCAGCCAGAAGAATTTATCTTACCAAGGCAGGGCAGAAGGCCTTGAAAGAGGGAAGTCTTCCTCGGGCCTTTGAAGAAATCTCTTCAAAAGGGATGGGACTAAAGCAATTCTTAAAGAAAACTAAAATCCAGATGAAGAAAATTAAGAACTGGGCTCACCTTGGACTCTTAGAGCTTAAGACAGAAATCCCCAGAGTAAAGATTCCGGTTGAGGTCTTTTACCGGTTGGTAAAGTCTCCTCCTTCTGAGATTGCTAAAAAGATTCTTCCCCTTTTCAATGAGACTGATGAGGTGCCTGAAAAGGTTATCAAGGAGGCCTTGAAAGCAAAAGAAATTAAGAAACTGCAGGAGGAAGGCTATCTTGAAAGAGTAGAGTATCCAAAGATGAGAAAAATTACCCTTCCTTTGGAGCCTCTGAGAAATTATCAACTCACCCCGGCACAGCAGAGAATTTTACGCAGGCTTATCTCAACACTAAAGGAGGGAGGCTATCACCCCTTTTTGCTTTATGGTGTAACAGGCTCAGGGAAATCCCTTATTTATTTGGAACTGGTAAAAGAGGCCTTAGCCCAGGGGAAGAGGGTTCTCTTTTTACTTCCAGAGATTGCTCTTACTCATTATATTGAGAGGCTTCTTTTTCATCACTTCAAAGATAAAATGGCCCTTTTGCACAGTGCCTTAACCCCTCAGCAAAGGCTTTCTGAGTGGATGAAGATCCTTGACGGCAGAGCAAGCCTTGTTATCGGAACTCGTTCCAGTATCTTTGCCCCTATTGAGAATTTGGGACTTATCATAGTAGATGAAGAACATGACTCCTCCTATAAAGAGGAAAATCTTCCATGCCGATATCAGGCCAGAGACCTTGCTTTGGTGCGGGGGAAGATGGAAGGAGCCTTAGTGTTACTTGGTTCTGCTACACCGAGCCTTAAAAGTTACTATTATGCCAGAACTGGAAAATACGAACTTCTTACCCTCAAAGAAAGACCTTTCGTAAAAATGCCTGAGGTTAAACTCATTCAAAATAAAAAATTTAAATTGATTACCCAGCAAGTTCAAATGGAGATAGAGAGAAGTCTGAGAGAAGGAAAGTCTGTTTTTGTTTATCTTAATCGCAGGGGATATGCTCCCCTTGTCAAATGTGAGGACTGCGGCTATATCCTAACCTGTCCAAATTGTGGTATTCCCTTAACCTATCACAGGGAGGAAGATTTTCTCCTTTGTCATTACTGTTCTTTAACTTTAAAGGCCAGGATTCTTTGTCCTCAGTGTCAAAGGGGTAAATGGAGATTTTTGAGATTTGGAACAGAACGGATTGAAGAGGAGATGCAAAAACTTTTCCCCGAAGCTGAGATCTTGCGGTTTGACAGGGATGCAGTGAACTCGGAAAAAAAGCTAAATCTCCTTATGGAACGAATTTATCAGCCCAGCCCAAAAATTATAGTGGGAACTCAGATGGGGGTGCATGGACACAACTTTCCCCAGGTAAATCTGGTTGTTATCTTAAGGGCTGAGGAAGGTTTATTTTTACCCCATTATAAGGCCCATGAAAGGACCTTTCAACTCCTTCTTCAGGCTGAAGGTAGAGCTGGTAGAAAGGATGAACAGGGAAAGGTACTAATTCAGACGGCCCTTCCGGACCATCATGTTATCCAGCAGGCCTTGAACCAGGATTATGAAGGTTTTTTCCAAGGAGAACTCTTAAATCGCAAAAAATATGGCTTTCCACCCTTTAGGAAACTTGCACTCCTACGCTTTATAGGAATATCTGAAGAAAAACTCAAAGAAAAGGCCCTTGAAATTAAGCTCAATCTTGAAAAATTGAAGGAAGAAAAAGGTCTGCCTGTGGAAATTCTTGGTCCTTCTCCTTGTCCTTTAAGGAAACTCCGGGGGTTTTATCGCTGGCAAATTCTTATAAAAGGTGAAAAATATTCTGACCTTAAACCCCTGTTGATTTATCTTAAAGATTTACTATTTTCAGGCCTGAAACTGGAATTAGATATAGACCCTGAGGATTTACTCTGAAAATAGCTTGACTTTTTTGAAAGATTGTCTATTATCTTTAAAAGAGGAATTTAAAGAGGGAGTAGAAAATGCCGATAAATAATATAAAAAGCCCTGAGGGTATTTATATGAAAATTAACGAATTAACACCTCAAAAAACAGAGATAAAAAGAGAAATCCAAAAGGGAAGACCTCAGGAACAACCAAAAGAAAATGAACAACTTAAGATTACCCAGGATCAGGTTCAACTCTCCATTAAACCTGCAATTGAGAATGCCAAGGCTAAGGCTTCCTCCCTGCCTGAGATTAGAGAAGAAAAGGTTTCTCAATTGAAAGAGCAAATTGCCTCTGGAAATTATCAAGTCTCCAATCAACAGATTGCAAGGGCTATGGTAGGGTCTCTTCTCTCGGAAATCGCTTAAATCCCTTTACTTCTGATTTTTTCTATCAGTTTGCTTGTAGAAGTATTATAATTGAAGGGCAATCTGATTACCTTTCCTCCATAGCCTTTGACAAAGGCCCCGCCTACAATTTTGTCCTCTGGCCAGTCTTCCCCTTTTACAAGAATATCAGGTTTTAGTGTATGAATAAGTCTTTCAGGGGTTTCCTCATCAAAGAGAATAATGTAGTCTACACAGGCTAAGGCTGATAAAACCTCTACTCTGTAAGCCTGATGGTTAATAGGTCTTTCAGGTCCCTTGATTTTCTGGATAGATACATCACTATTAAGTCCAACCACAAGAAAATCTCCCAGATGTCTTGCCTTTTGTAGGTAATCCACATGCCCCGCATGCAAAAGATCAAAGCAACCATTTGTAAAGACCATGACCTGTCCTTTGGATCTTCTTTTGGAAATAATCTCTTTAAGTTCATCCAGGGTTTTGAGTTTAGAGGTTTTTAAAAAGGGGGTTCTTAAAGGATAGGGAAGGGGTTGAGTTTTTAGGTCAAGGGTTAGCTCAAGGAGGGTCTCTTCATCACCACAACTTCCCAGTTCTTCTCCGGAGGGAGAGAAAACATGAGAACCTCCGCCAAGCTCAAGCTCTCCGATTTTTCCTACACCATTTATACCTATGGAATGAATCTGATTTTCAAGGGCTCTTGCCTTAAGAAGGGTTTTAAAGTGGTCTATGCGCAATTTTGGCCACTGAGCAGGAACTATTAAACCATCCAGCCCTTCAGATAGAAAACCTCTCACAAGTTCAGGACTCCTTAATTCAAAGCAAATCGCTATAATCCAGGTAGTAGAATTTAAAAAGAGACACCCCTTTCTTTGACCCGGTTTAAGATAATAGAGATCGTCAAGTCCTGGAAAGAGAAGTTCCTTCTCTGCAAGACAAGATACACCTGAAGAAGAAAGGGCAAGGTAGGCATTAACATATCCATCTTTTTTGAAAAAGACTGATCCAAGAAAGATCTTTTTATCCCCTGTTGACCTCTGAATCTCCCTTAGAGCAACTTCAACCGTATCTGGAGAAAGCTCTTGAAAATTCCGATACCCTGTTAAAGCAAGCTCAGGAAAAAGGATTATGTCCCCTTTAGCTTTTTTAATGAATTCAAGAATTTTTTCTAAATTTTTCTCTAAGTTTTGGGTTACTTCCATCTGTGCTATGGAAAAGTTGAGAGGTGACTTCATTTTCTCCTCCTAAGTTCGTAGATTCAAACAGGGAGACTTGTAATCGCAAAATTTACAGGCCTCTTCATTTTCGGTAAAATAAAAGGCTGGACTTTCCAAGATATGGGTCAAGACAAAATCCAAGAGGCTTTCAAAGTCCTCTTCCAAAAATTGGAAAAATTTAGACCTCTCCTTATAATTAGATTTTGTTATCAAAAATTTTTCAGGCTCTTTAAAATTAGAGGGAGTTAGATAGCCTGCATTGATTTCAACTTCGGAATAACTCTCTAAATTCAGTAAAGTTTCTTTATTTTTTAGTAGGAGAAAGAGATAAAAGATGAGTTGAAAATTGGTTAAATCCTTGCCAAAGCATTCTTGTAAATTAGATAATTCCTCAAGGCTAAAGTCTCCTCGGGGTGTAAAGTTCAAGAGCTTTTTTAAGGCCGAGGGAGCTGGCTTTTTATAGGGATTGCTCTTAAAGTCAAAGATACAATACTTGGGGAAAGCCTCTTCTCTTTTGACAATAAAATCTACTCTACCCCAGAGTTTAATATCATAGGAATGAAGATTGGTTTTATATTCGAGGTCCTTTTCAACACCAAGGATAAGGAAGCGTTTAATTGTTCCTTCCCTTTCAAGGGAATAAAGATGCTGGAGATAATTGGCAATTGAGGCTCGGGCGATCTTTTCTGAAAGCCACAGATTTAGAGGGTCAAGACTTCTTTCAAATCCAAATTCTTTCCAGAGTTCCTCAAAAAGGGCTTCCCATTTACCCTTTTGGGTAATCTCAGAAAAATAGATTGCTCTCCCTTGATAGGCTCCAAATAATTTCTCAAAAAAAGCATGTAAAAAAAGACCTATATCCCTGTCTTGAAGGGAGATTTCTTCTGGAGAGTCAAGACCCAAAAGATATTTAAAGTAAAATCTCACAGGGCAGGTAATATAGGTCTCAAAGAAAAATCTACTTAAGGATCCCCTTTTAAGGTAAGCTAAAAGGATTTCTTTATCTTCATCTTTCTTGGGAATTCCATCAATGCGTGTCAAAGGTTTCAGCTCAGGCTTAAAAGTCTCTTCTTTAAGGGGACTTCCGTTTTTTTCAGACAACCACTTATATTTTTGGATAAAGCGAGAGGGTTCTCCTGTTAGCTCTCCTTTGCCCTTGGAGGTCAGGATATAATAGAGGTTAACCTCAGGAGCTGAGAAAAGAATTTGCTCAAAATAATAGTCCCAGAGCTCATTTTTAAAAATGGGAAGGCCAAGATAGGTCTTGATTTCATCAGTTAAAAGGGGATTTAGGGGGGTAGCTGGGGGAAGGGCCCCTTCATTTACATCCAGAAGGATGATCCTATCAAAATAAAGAAGCCTTGCCTCAAGAAGTCCCATAATCTGAACACCAGCTAAGGGTTCTCCAGAAAGGGAAATCTTTCCCTGAGAAAGCAAAAAGTCAAGAATACGAAGATAAAAATCCTTCTTGTCCTCAAAATCAAGACCTTTCCAGAGAGGTGAGTAGTCAAAGAGAGGTAAGACCTCTTTTTCCAGAAAGGCAAGATATCCCCTCAGGAAAAAGGCATCCAGCGTCTCATTTAAAACCTCTTCTTTTTTTTGGAGAGCGGGGCTTAAGAATTCAAGCACCCTCAAAAGGGCATTCTTAAGGTTTTCTGGGCTATCAGGATTCTCAAAATTTTTAAATAGGATCTGCCAGACCTTTTCAAATAACTCCTGTTGAAGTAAATCTGGAACTATTTTCAGTAGCTCCTCAAAGGATATCTCTCTTGGTTTTTCTTTTTTTAAAAATTCTTTGATTGCATTAAGGATTTTTTCCCAAAGGCCCTCTTCCTGTATCAAAAGCCTTAAGAGAGGGAATCTGAGTATTTTTAAAATACCCTCAGTTAAATAATAATTCCCTCTTCTTTCTCTCTGCGCTTTAATGAGGAGTTTGAAAAGATGATATATGGGAAGAATGCGGGAAGAAACAGGTAAAGTTATGTTAACCTCAAGGTCAGTTGTTTCTAACCTATGAAGCAGAGGAAGGAGAGTCAGGGGTTGAGGTAGAATAATAGCCACTTGATCAGCCCTCTTTAGCTCTGAAGGGAGGTTCTCCATTACCTTGGAGACTTCTGATTCTATATCAGGAAAGGAAAAAAGCTTTATTTCTGGTTTAGATGGCAATCTGTCTAAAAAATTATCTGGCAAGAGGGAGGCCTCTATCTTTAAGGCCTTAAAGGTCTCCTGAAGAATAGGATGCGGAGGGTGGTTACTCTCAAAGAAGAGATAAATAGGGGTATTTTTCAGAACCTCAAAAAGTTTTTGCCAGAGTTCTTTTTCTGCTTCCCGAAGGGCTGCAAACCCTGCCATAACTAATCCTTTAATTTTAAGCTCACTTTCTCTCTTTAATAAAAGCTCACTTATTTCTGAAAGAAGTTGTAAGGGGAAGAGAACACCCTTTTCCTTTAAAAGCTCCTTGAAGGTATCATAGATTTTAGCAAGTTCTTCAAAAAGGGCTTGAGCTGTATCTGGAATTCCCTCGGGTGGATAAAGAAGGTTGGGAGGAAGTTTTCCCTCCTTTTCAAATTCCTCAAAGACCTCTAAAAACTTGCTTCCCCAGAATAAAAGATGGGTAGGATCTTTCCTTAGTTTTTCTTTATCCAGGGACTGCAAAAGAAAAAAAATTTTAGCACTATCTGGCAGGAGAAGTTTGGGAGTTTCGCAGATTTCAAGATAGAGCTTCTGTAAAAATTCCTCCCAGGCTAATACTCTTGGAAAGAAAAGTGACTGGCCATTAAATTTTTGAATCAAAAGGTGTTTGAAGTAGTAACAGGCTCTTTTGGTTGGAAAGACGATGTAAAAACCAGAGACCTCAGGATTTTTGAAATCGAGGTCTCCAGAGAGAAAATTAATTAAACTTTTCAAAAAGTGGGAGCTGGGTGGTATTAAGTAGCTTTTGATCCGCATCTTTGGAACTTTCCTTAAGGTTTTCTTCAAAAAGAATAAATTTAAAAGGCAGAAAGGTCAAAAGGCATAACTTTACCCTTCTTTGGGGATAAAGAGAGTTCAAAAACTTCTGATAAAGTCTAACTTGCTCCTTTTGAAAATCCTCTTTACGAAGTTTAAACTCAAGGAGATAAAGGATATCTTTCTTAAAAATCAAGAAATCTGGTCTCAAAATTTTGTTTTCCTCTGCAAAGTAGCCCTCAATTTCCTGATAAAATGCTTCAGCATCCTTAAAAATATTTTGCAAAGCCCTCCAATCTTCGCTTTGTATGGCAGATTTAAGGATTTTTAAGGCCTCTTCTTTTAACCTTTCCCTTTCAAGTAAAGGCTCTGGATAGAGAAAAAGGGCCTTTGCCACAAGCTTTGCTAGTGTCTCCTCATTAATTGTGAAAATATCTTCTTTTAAAAGGAGGGCCTCTATAGAAAAGTGTAAAATTTCACCAAGTCTTTGGAAGTAACTTTTTTCCTGTAAAAGTTTTAGTGAGATGGGGGATTGATATAAACGCAAGGCCATTTTTTATAAATTAACACATCCTTAGGTGCTTGTCAAAATGGTAAAAGGGTTTAATTTATGAAAATTTAAATAGAGTGGGAGGCACAATTTTAGTTATGGAGATTGAGATTAGACTGGCACCCGAGGAAAAGAGGATGGCCCCGAATTTTGAAAAATTGCTTTTTGGTCGGGTCTTTACTCCTCACATGTTTATTATGGAGTATAACTGTGATCAGGGCTGGCATTCCCCTCGCATAGTTCCCTTTTCAAACATTGAGATTCATCCAGCAGCTATTGTCCTTCACTATGCCCAGACCATTTTTGAGGGCCTTAAGGCATATTATGGTGTGGATGGGAAAATTAGACTCTTTCGTCCCTGGGAAAATGTGGCCCGCTTAAATAGATCTGCTGAAAGGCTCTGTATTCCTACACTTAATTCAGAATTTGTGCTTAAGGCTATAAAGACCTTAGTCTGGCTGGATAAAGACTGGATCCCCAAGCAAAAGGGCTCAGCACTTTATATTAGACCCTTTGTCTTTGGTACTGAGGGAAGTCTTGGGGTTAAGCCAAGCCATGAATATTTATTTATAATAATTTTATGCCCGGTTTCAGCTTATTACGAAGAAGGCTTCAATCCCATTAAGATTTATGTAACGGAAAGATATGTCAGGGCCTTTCCAGGAGGCACAGGGGATGTTAAGGCGGGGGGTAATTATGCTGCAAGTCTTAAGGCTCAAGAAGAAGCCAAAAAGGCAGGCTATACCCAGATTCTATGGCTTGATGGCCTTGAAAGAAAATATGTAGAAGAAGTTGGAACCATGAATATCTTCTTTGTTTTTGAGGATGAACTGATTACTCCTGCCCTCACTGGTTCAATTCTTCCCGGTATAACCAGAGATTCCGTTTTAAAACTCGCAAGTATACTTGGACTAAAAGCTGAGGAAAGAAGAATCTCCATTGATGAGGTTATTGAGGGAATTGAAAAGGGAAAACTAAAAGAGTGCTTTGGCACAGGCACAGCAGCTGTGATTTCCCCAGTGGGTAAGATTTTTTATCGGGAAAGGGAATATTTAATAAATCAAGGGCAAACAGGAGAGATTGCCAAAAGGCTTTTTGATTATCTAACAGGTCTCCAGTATGGGGAGATTGAAGACCCTTTTAAGTGGACCCTTATCCTTGAGGAGAGCCTTTAAGCAAAATCTATAATCTTTTGGGCCTTAGCAAGCTCCCTATGAGCAGCAACTGCCTTATCAAGTTCAAGGTCAGCTGCCTCTTCAAGCCCCTTTTCTCTTAAAATCTGACTTCTTGCTAAATAAGCCGCTGGATACATGGGATTAAGATCAATAGCCCGAGTAAAGAGCTCAAGGGCAGAGTCCAAATCTTTCTTTTTATAATAGACCTGACCTAAACGAAAGTAAATTCTATAATTTTCAGGTTCCCTCTCCATTGCTTCTCTTAGGTCCTTTTCTGCGGAGTCAAGCTCATCTTTCTGAAGATAAATAGCGGCTCTTGCTTCTAAGGCCTTAACATGCCCTGGATCATAATTTAAAAGTTTATTAAAAAGCTCAAGGGCCCTTTCAAAATCTTTCTGGGCAAGCTTTTTGGCTGCTTCTAAAAAAAGCTCCTCAAGATCAACTTCAGGCATAAAGATAGCTCCTGCAATTTTTATTTATAATTAACATCCTTTATCTCAAAGTCAAGGGCATGCATGCATCCATATTTTTTACAACTTAAAGAGGATTTTTTTTAAAAGGAATTTTTGACTATGCTTATAGCAGAAAAGAATACAAGAAAGCTTACAAATTATCAATTTTCAAAGAGTTTAAAGATATCTTCAGAACCTTTGGCAAGAATTATTTTCCTCAGCCACTCCTTGAGAACTCCTCTATCCTCTTCTCTTACCACCCTCTCCCTTACTTCCTCCGGCACATACCCAAGCTTCACCTCTATCGCCTCAAGCACAAGCTCCCTTGCATCCTCAATTAACCCCTGATATTTCCCCTGCTCAATCCCTTGCTTAATTCCCTGCTCAATTCCCTGCTTATAAAACTTCTCTCCCACTTTATCCCAAAAGCTCTTTAACTCCATCTTTACCCCCTCTTCTTCACAACTATCTAATATATTAAACCAGATTACCTCCCCGTCAACCCTGAACTTTATTTCAGATATCCTAATCAAAAATCCCATCTCCCATCTTCCTTTCTCCCCTATTGCTACTAATCTCTCTGTCGCCCTTGTAATAACTTCAATTATCTCTTCAAAATCCAGTGATTCCGCCTTCATTAAATAAAGATAACACCCAAGCCCTGCTAAAATATCAAATACCCTCAATATCTTCTCATCCTCTACCCTCTTTAAATCTACCACATGAACCTTAAAAAGTTCTCCCTTTAACCCCTCTGGCACTGAAAATATCTCCTCTATCCTTTCAGGATAGCCCCAGGGCTTATCCCCTTCATAAAACACAAGAGGTAAAACAGGCACATACCCCTTCCCCTCCTTGAAAGACCTCTCATTTAAAGCGGTTATGTAATTTAAAATCTGAAGGTAAATTCTTTTATCAGGTGCACTTTTGTGCTCAATAAGGATGTAGAGATGGGCTTTGGTTGAAGGTTTACCTTCACTAAGGAGATTAACCTCTGCAACAAGATCTGGGATTTCTCGCTTTTTTCTTGAAAGGGAAACCTGTTCTTCAGGGATGATTTTAAGGGAGTCAAGGTCAAGATGAGTTTTAATGTGCTCAGGGAGGAAGGTTGAGAGGAAGGCTTTTAAGTTTTCAGGGTCTTTGAGGAAGGCCTTGGCAAAAAGGTCATAGGGAACAGGAGGTTTCTTCTTTGACATAGAGGTATTTTGCCAGAATTTAGAGGGATTTCAATAGAGTGTATGCCTCCATATTTTTAGACTTAAATCTGCCTATTTTGCAGATAAAAAGAATGTGAACTTATGCAGGATGGAAGTTTTCTTCAAAATCTATTGACTTTAAAAGTTATGCTGATTAAGTTTGTATTATGCAGTATCTCAAGTGTGGTGCAGAAAAATTTGAATTTGAAATAAAACCTCTTGGTAAGCTCTGCAAATTATGTAAGTCTGAGGTGCCTGTAGTTACCCTCACTACTCAGAATCTTAAACTTTGCAAAAACTGCTTCAGTAAAATTCAGCAAAGAAGACTCAGCGAGGCTGTTAAAAAATACAGGATGTTTGGGCCTGAGGATAGGGTAGGGATTCTCCTTTCAGGGGGAAAGGATAGTGCAACCTTGGCTCATCTACTTAAAAAAACCTTTCCAGAAATTTCTTTTCAAGGCCTTTATCTCAATCTTGGTATAAGATATTATTCTGACTTTGCTCAAAAAGCCGTTGAAGAACTCTGTGAAAGCCTATCTATCCCTCTATTTGTCTATGACCTTAAGGCGGAAAAAGGCTTTTCCATAGATGATTTTGTCTTTACCTCCTTTAAAGATAAAATCTGTTCAGTTTGTGGCACAATCAAGAGATATCTTTTTTCCAAGGTTGCCAGAGAACTTGGTTTAACCGTAATTGCTACAGGGCATCATTTAGACGATCTCCTTTCTACCTATCTTACCCTCTTTTTTAATGGAGATTTTATCTCCATCAAAAGACTTGTTCCAGTTAATCTCCCCCTCTTTGAGGGCCAAGCTAAAAAAATTAAACCCCTTTATCAAATTCCAGAAAGGGAGATATTTTTTTATGCGGTATTAAATGAGCTTCCTCTTGAAGGATGTGCCTGCCCCCATGGTGAAATTACCCCTTCAAAAAAAATAAAGGGAATTCTGGAAGAGTTAGAAAAAGAAAATCGCACCTTTAAATACCAACTCCTTTCAGTCTTTTTAAAGGGATTTATTCCCCTTTTAAGAGAAAACTTTGAAGAGAGCACCTTAGTTCCCTGTAAGGTTTGCGGAGAACCTACAGCTTCTGTCCATGGAATCTGTGGCTTTTGTCGGAGGGTAAATCTTCTCTCAAGAATTGAAGATAAAACTCTTGAGTTATCCCTTGCTAAGTGGCAAAAAATTGAAGAGTCTTCCGAAAGACAAAAATGGATGGTCTTTGATGTTCGGGAAAAGGAGGATTACCTTAAAGGCACTTTGCCCTCTGCAAAATGGATATCGCCTTCTCTTCTGGAAAATGAAAAAGACCTTTTTAAAACCTTTCGCCCCTTTAGAGAAAAAAATCTTCTTTTCTTCTGTTATTCTGGAAGGCTAAGTTATCTTTTTACCCTTAAGCTCAGAAAAATGAACTTCCGGGCTTACAATCTTAAGGAGCCAGAACAAATTTTGGGAATTGACCAGGTGCCAGAAAATGGATAAAATAAAAAGAATCTTCTATTTGCAGTATTTATAAATTATTAAAAGGAGAGGCTTATGGTTAGAATTGCCTTAGAAAGAGATCTTCAAATTTTAAAAAATCTTTTACTTGACATGGCCAAGGCTGTAAATGAGATGATTAGTGGGGCTATGCTTTCTTTTGAAAAACTTGAAATGGACTCAGCTGAACGGGTCATCAAATATGATGATCAAATAGATTACTATGAGCACATGGTAACTCTTACAGCCCTTGAGATAATTGCTCTTCAACAACCTGTTGCTAAGGATTTGAGATTTATCGTTAGTTCCATAGATATAGCCAGAAACCTTGAACGCCTCGGGGATCAAGCAGTCAATATTGCGGAAAGAATTCCCAATCTAATTCAGTATAAAGACCACCTTTTAATCAGGTGCAAAATTAACATTATGAATATGGCTAAAGAGGCCCTTTTTATGCTTGAATCTGCCATCAATGCCTTTCTTTCTGAGGATACCTCAAAAGCCAAAAAAGTGATTGCCCATGATGATATTGTGGATCAATTCAAAAAAGATTACATATCTCAGATAAAGGAATGCATGAAAAGTGATCCTATTCTTACTGATGCTGGTATTGAATATATTGTTGTAGTGGAAAATCTGGAAAGGGTTGCAGATCTTGCCTGTAATATTGCTGAAGCAGTTATTTTCACATCTGAAGGCAAAATGCCCAAGATGGAAAAAGAAAAGTTTCCTCCTGTAAGAGAGCTTCTCTCAAGGGAACTGCCTGTTTTTGATTATCTCCTTAAGCATGCAAGACTTGTGCTTGAGTGTATGGAAAGGCTCCCCTTAGCCCTTGAGGCCTATCTAAAAAAGGATAAACCAAGGCTTGAAGAGATTGTAAAACACATAACGGATATTGAAAAAGAAGCTGATAAAATTAAAACCAATATCAGAGGGCACCTTCCAAAGGGGTTAATCCTTCCCGTTGAAAAATTTGAACTTTTTCTTTATCTGAAAGAACAAGATGCCATTGCAGATTCTGCAGAGGGTATCCTTACCTGGCTTTCCTTTAAGGACATTACTTTTCCCCCGATGGTCTCTGAAAAGATTGAAGCCCTCCTGAATCAGAGTTTAGAACCTCTTACTTTTTTAGAGGAGATGATCCGCTATGCCCAGGATTTTTTAGTCAACTGGGACGAAAATTCAAGAACAAGGGCCAAGGAGTTAATCCGCCAGATCCGGTATCAAGAATTTTTAACTGAGGAGATGGGAAATCAGGTGAAAAAATTGGCCTTTGAGATAATTCAAGATCCCCTCCAGCTTTTCTATACCCTTAAGCTCATAGATTTAATCTGTGATATTTCTCACCATGCGGAAAATTCAGCTGATCTTATGCGAGCTATGATTGCTAAATAAGCCCCTTAATTAATGAGTTTTCCAAGCCTTTTAAAACGAATGCCACCATTTTCAGAGTCCCAGGAAAAGTAAATAATTAGGGCCTTGCCTTTAAGTGAGTGAAGAGGAACAAATCCCCAAAATCGGCTATCATAGCTTTGATCTCGATTATCTCCCAGGACAAAAATTTGCCCCTCAGGAACCTTTACCGGGCCAAAGTTATCTCTGGGGCTGATCTCCTTTGGATAGACCTCTTTGTCCGTATATTGAACATAGGGCTCCTTTAAAGGTTTACCATTAACAAAGACCTTTTTATTCACAATTTCAACAGTATCTCCTGGTAAACCGATAACCCTTTTGATAAAATCAAGTTTTTTATCTACTGGGTAAGTGAAGACTACAATCTCCTGACGCTCAGGCATCTTCCAGCGATAAAGAAAATCATCTTTAATAGGATTTCTTATTCCAAAGACGATCTTATTCACCAGAAGATAATCTCCTACAAGAAGCGTAGGGATCATAGACCCTGAGGGTATCTTATAGGCTTGCACAAAAAAGGCCCGAATAAAAAGGGCTAAAACAAGGGCAATAATAATGCTTTTCACCCATTCGGCAATTTTTCCCTGAGTCATTTTTAACTCCTTTTCAATATCAGATTTTTAGCACTGCAAGAAAGGCCTCTTGAGGTATCTCCACTTGCCCGATGGATTTAAGCCTCTTTTTTCCCTCCTTTTGCTTTTCAAGGAGTTTCTTTTTTCTGGTAACATCCCCACCATAACACTTGGCAAGGACATCCTTTCTCAAGGGCGCAATTCTTTCTCTGGCTATAATTTTACTTCCGATAGCAGCCTGAATAATCACCTCAAAAAGTTGTCTGGGAATGACCTCTTTAAGCTTGCTCACAAGGTCTCTCCCGCGGTAATAGGCCTTTTCCCTGTGCACTATTAGAGATAAAGCATCAACTGGTTGTTTATTAATAAGGATATCCATCTTGACAAGATCTGAGGGTCTATAGCCTATAAACTGATAGTCTAAAGAGGCATATCCCCGAGAAAGGCTCTTGAGTTTGTCGTAAAAGTCCATCACCACTTCACTAAAGGGTAACTCATAAATGAGAACAATGCGCTCAGGAGTAAGATATTTGATTTCTTTTTGAATCCCCCTTTTTTCTTCACAGAGATTGATAAGGGCTCCCAGATACTCCTTAGGAGTATAAATTTCTGCCTGAATATAAGGCTCAAGAACCTCCTCTATGGTGCCGGGATCAGGCCATTCTGCAGGATTCTCAATCTCAAGCTCTTTACCATTCCTTAATCTTACCCGGTATTTAACCGAGGGCGCGGTTGAAATGAGATTGAGCTTAAATTCCCGTTCTAATCTTTCTTGAACAATCTCCATATGCAGGAGCCCCTGAAATCCACATCTAAATCCAAAACCAAGGGCTGCTGAAGTCTCAACCTCATAAGAAAAAGCTGGATCATTCAACCAGAGTTTCTCTATGGCCTCCTTTAATTCAGGAAAATCATCACTATCAACTGGGAAGATACCTGCAAAAACAACGGGCTTTATCTCCTTAAATCCTGGAAGTGCTTCAACCTGGGCAGAAGCTTCAGTAATGGTATCTCCAATTTTGGCATCTCTTACCTCTTTTATGCTTGCGGCTATAAAACCAACTTCTCCAGCATATAGGGCATCAAGAGTGGTAGCCTCAGGTGCAAAAACACCTACTTTAGTGACTTCAAAGGTCTTCCCTGTTGAAAGAAACCTGATCTTTTGACCTGGATAGAGTTTTCCCTCAACTATTCTTACTAAGACTACTACACCCAAATAGGAATCATACCAGGAATCAAAGACTAAAGCCCTAAGGGGCGCGTCCCTCTCTCCCTTAGGAGGTGGAATTTTCTCCACAATTGCCTCTAAGACTTCCTTAATCCCAATTCCCTGTTTGGCACTAACAAGAAGGGCATCCTCAGCTGGAAGCCCAATTATCTCCTCTATCTCCCTTTTTGTTTTTTCAACATCTGCCTGAGGTAGATCTATCTTATTTATAACTGGAATAATCTCTAAATTATTTTCAAGGGCTAAATATACATTAGCCAGAGTCTGAGCCTCAACCCCTTGAGAGGCATCCACTACCAGAAGTGCTCCCTCACAGGCAGAAAGAGCCCTTGAAACTTCATAACTGAAATCCACATGTCCAGGAGTATCTATGAGATTTAATTGATAAACCTCGCCTTTTTTTCTTTCATAATAAAGTCTTACCGCCTGAGCTTTAATAGTAATGCCCCTTTCCCTTTCTAAGTCAAGCCTATCTAAGTATTGCTCTCGCATCTCTCTTTCTGAGACTGCTCCTGTAATTTCAAGAAGACGGTCTGCTAAGGTAGATTTCCCGTGATCAATATGGGCAATGATACTAAAGTTTCTTATTTTTTCCTGAGGTATAATTTTTCCATCCTTCATAATTAGCTTTTAAAAATAACCAATCTCTCTAAAAAAACAAGGTAGAAGGGTTTTTTATTCACCAATTTTAATAAGCTTTCCCTGAGATTGGGCCTTTTTAAAGGAGAGGATGAAGACAAAAGAACTTAAAAGGAGATAGATAATGGTGAGGAGATAACCCTTTATAAGCATTGAAAAGGAGGTTTGAGCCTTGAGCATAAGAAACCGAAAACTCTCAAAAAAGTATGAAGCCGGGACAAAGGAGGCAATTTTTTGAAAAAAAGGGGGTAGAGCAGAAACTGGATAAAAGACTGCTGAAAAGGGCAAAAAGAAGAGGGCAAGAGCCCAGGCCAGAATTTCAGCTTCCTGACCAAAATATAGAATAAAGGCAATGGTTAAGAGGCCGATTGCCCAGGCAAAAAGAATAAGCCCAAAGGTAAGGTAAAAGACATAAAGACCCTGAGAGAAAAAATTAAAGTGAAAGAGAAAAATGGAAAGGAGACTCATCACCCCCGAGGCAAGAACAGCCTTAAAAAGGCTATAAAGAAAAAGGCCTAAAATGTATTCTGAAACCTTCAAGGGAGAAACAAAAAGATGAAGAAGATTTCTTGCCCAGATATCTTCAAGGAACCCTACTGCAAGCCCCTGTTGAGCTCTAATCAAAATATTCCAAAAAATAAGAGCTCCGAGAAATAGAGAGGCTAAGCTAATGCCAGTTTGGGATTCCCTTTGAAGGTATAGGGTTATAAATCCCCAGAGAAGGAGATCAACTGTAGGCCAGTATAGAAGATCAAGCCAGCGACTAAAAGAGTGCTTAAGCAGATAAAGATGTCTTAAAAGTATTCCCCAGACTCGTCTAAATTTAAGTCCTGACATCTCCAAAGACCTTGAAATATAATTCCTCAAGATCGGTTACCTCAAATCTTTGAAAAAGTTTATCCACACTTCCATATCCAATCACTTGTCCTTCCTTTAACAGAAGGAGTTTATTTACCATCCTTTCAAGCTCTCCTAATTGATGAGAAGTGAGAATAATGGCTAATTCCTCTTTTTGAGCCTTATCTTTTAATACCTTAGCAACATATCTAATATATTCCGGATCAAGGCCTGCTGTAGGTTCGTCAAGAAGTAAAATCTTAGGAGCTGAAAGATTAGCCCTTACTAAGTTAAGACGCATCATCTCTCCTGATGAGAGGGTTCTTGTAAGGGCATCTGCCTTTTCTTTTAATTTGAAGAGCTCAAGGAGCTCATCAATCCTTCTCTCTGAAGCCTTTACCCCATAAAGGTGCCCAAAAATGCGAAGATTTTCTTTTACTGATAGAGAAAAGGGAAGACTTACATAATGAGAAGCAAATCCAACCTTTTCTAAAAGAAGGCTTCTTTCTTTAAAAAAGTCCTTTCCAAAATAAAGGATCTCACCTTGGTCTGGAGTTATGATTCCCAGTAGAAGGTAGAGAAGGGAACTTTTACCTGCCCCATTTGGACCTATTATACCCAGAATATCTTTGGGATTAACCTCAAAGGATATATCCCTCAGAACTACCTTTTCTCCAAAGCTTTTGGAGAGCCCTTTAACTTTTAAGAGGGGGTTCATAAAAGAAAACCCCGCTTCCTAAGCGGGGTTTCTGAGACATCCTTTTGTAAGGCTTTATGAAAGCTTAGCCTTTTCTAAGCGAGCTAAGGCCTGCTCAAGGGTCATAATACCCTTAGCAACTGCATAAGCCACATAGGAATAAATAGTGGGATCATAGCCCTCAGGCCTTGGGAAGAGACCTTTAGCACGAAGTTTAGAAAGTTTTTCCCTTCTTCTCCTCCGCCTCTCAATCTCTTTCATTCTCTCGATCTTTTTATGCCTGGCCATGCCAAAAAATCCTCCTTTTACATTTTCAAAAGAAGCGCCCCCAAGGGGATTCGAACCCCTGTCGCCGGCGTGAAAGGCCGATGTCCTGGACCTGGCTAGACGATGGGGGCAGCTTTTCCACCATGGGCCGCGCAGGACTCGAACCTGCGACTCCCAGCTTAAAAGGCTGGTACTCTACCGTCTGAGTTAGCGGCCCAAATATGCTATAAATATAATCTATAGTCCTCACCTTGTCAAGAATAGCCTCAGATAAATTGAATAGGCTACAGGTATCCAGAAATTATCCCGTTTGGTAAAAAGCTCAATCAGGCTTAAAAATAGGACAAGTCCCAAAAGAGTTATCAAGGGAAATTCAAGAAAATAAAGGGTAATTCCAAGAGAGGAAAAAAAGAAAACCAAGCTTCCCACAAGGGTTTTACCTTTTATAAAGGGCCCCTTTGGGCAATAGCTACCAGCTATTCCAGCTAAAGGATCAGAAATACCCAGGATGAGAATACAAACTCCAAGATATACTTCTGAAACTAATAAAGAGCTAATGAAAATCCCTAAAATAAAAAAGGAGGCATCACTCAGTTCCCTTTTTTCTCTTTCTTTAAGGAGCCCTATCCAGAGACCTTTAAAAGGAACCCTCTCCGGAAATTTAAGGCGTAAAGTTTCCCAGAGGAAAAGTAAACCTCCTGAAAAGAAAAGAAAGATCTGAAAAGAAGTTTTATTCAGGAGCTTTGAAAGAGCAAAAAAGAAAAGAGATGCGATTATGTGAAAGAGCCTTCTTCTCCAATTTATTCCCATTCAATAGTTGCTGGAGGTTTGGAAGATATATCATAAACTACCCTATTTACTCCGGCTACCTCATTAATGATACGATTTGAAATACGGGCAAGGAGGTCATAAGGAAGCCTTACCCAGTCAGCTGTCATAGCATCTTGACTTTCAACTACCCTTATAGCTATTACATAATCATAGGTTCTCGCATCTCCCATAACACCAACTGTTCTTACGGGAAGAAGGACAGCAAAACTCTGCCAAACTTTATAATACCAGTTAGAGGCAAGCATCTCCTCTATAACAATAGCATCAGCCTCTCTGAGAATAGCAAGCTTGTCTGTGGTCACCTCTCCTAAGATTCTTACTGCAAGTCCTGGTCCAGGGAAAGGCTGTCTCCAGATAATCTTCTTTGGAAGACCCAGGAGCTCAGCAATCTTTCTTACCTCATCTTTAAAAAGCTCCCTTAAGGGTTCAATGAGCTTAAGCTGCATTTTTTCTGGAAGACCTCCCACATTGTGATGGCTCTTAATTCTTGCGGAAGGTCCTCTAAAGGAGCAGGATTCAATCACATCTGGATAAAGAGTCCCCTGAGCAAGATATTTAACCCCCTTAAATTCTTGTGCCTTTTTTTCAAAGACCTCAATAAAGGTCTCACCAATGATTTTTCTCTTTAACTCTGGATCAACAACACCCTTTAATCTTTCCAAAAAGAGCGAACTTGCATCCACATAGACAGGTTTTAGACCCAAGCCTTCCATAAGAGCAAGGACCTCTTCTGCCTCTCCCTTCCTCAAAAGACCATTATTAACAAAAACGGAAATTAACCTATCTCCTATGGCTCTATGCACAAGAAGGGCTGTAACTGTTGAGTCTATACCTCCGGAGAGGGCACAGATGACCTTTTCTTCAGGCTTTATTTTTATAGATATCTCCTCAACAGTTTTTTCAATAAAGGAGGGCATTGTCCAGGTTTGACTACAACCACATATCTCAAAGACAAAATTCCTCAGAAGATCCTTTCCAATTTCTGTATGAACAACCTCTGGATGAAACTGAACAGCAAAAAGGGGCTTTTCTTCGTGGGTAAAGGCTGCGTAGGGAGAATTATTAGTTCTGGCAATTGCAACAAAGCCTGGGGGCAGGGCTTCTACTCTATCACTGTGGCTCATCCAGACTTGATATTTCTGGTCAAGACTGAGTCCTTTAAAAAAGGGAGAGTCCTTTAAAAGCTCTATTTCTGCAAAACCAAATTCCCTTTTGAGACTTCTTTCTACTCTTCCCCCCAGGAGATAGCTCATAAGCTGAGCACCATAACAAATCCCCAACACAGGAATTCCGAGATCAAAAAGGGCTGGATCAACCTTGGGAGAATCTTCATCATATACACTGGCTGGTCCACCAGATAAGATAATTCCCTTGGGCTGAAAGTCTTTAATCTCTTTTAGACTTACAAAGCAGGCCTTTATCTCACTATAAACAGAAAGTTCCCTGATTCTTCTGGCGATAAGCTGGGTAGTCTGAGAGCCAAAATCAAGAACTAAAATTTTTTCAGGGTGTTCCATTATCTCTTACTCCTTCTAAAGAGAATAAGACTAAAGATAAGCATTAAAATCAATATCCCAACCAGGGCCATCTCAATAAGATAATACTTCATTCTCTCTGTAGAAAAGATAGTGGGATGGGAGAGCTCAAAAGAAAGAATTAATAATCTTCTAACCAGGGCAGTAATAGCAACCAAAATAAAGGGTTCAACACACTTTACAGCACTTTCCTCTAAAATGGCAACTAAAACTGTATAGAAAATCTCCAGAAATATCAGAGAAACAAGTATTTTATCTAAAAACTTAATGGCTCCCTCTGTAAAATTAGCGGTATTGTATAAATTGATAAGAATGACTAAACCATCTATCATAACAATGCCAAAACCTATAATCAGCCCTATAGCTACGAGATAATAGAGATACTCTTCCAACTTGATAAAAAACTCTCTTGCCCGAATTCTAAAGTTTTGGGATTTTTCTTCAGGAGTCATTACCTACTCTCCAGAATTTACTTTATGCATGGTTTTTAAAAGTCCATGATATAAAAGTTCTTCCAGAGCTAAAACCACTTTTTCAAGCACGCTCTCAACTATTGGCCATTCTTCTTCCCTGAAAGGTGAAAGGACATAATCCCTTGGATCGCCTTTTTCAGGGCGTCCAATCCCAAGTCTCAATCTTGGAAATTCTTTGGTTTGAAGCTCTGAAATAATAGATTGAACCCCTCGATGTCCCCCTGACCCACCCTTGGGTAAAAGTTTCATCCTTCCAAGAGGAAGATCAAGGTCATCATAAATAACAAGAAGATTTTGAGGACTAAGTCCATATTTATTTAAGGCCTTTTTAACCGCCCTCCCTGAAAGATTCATATAAGTCATAGGCTTCAATAGTATGGCTTTGTCTCTGTAAAAGGCAAGCTCACTCTCTAAGGCCGAATTCATTTGAAAATTGAGCTTGTGCTTAGTAGCAAAGGCTGTAAGCGCAAGAAAGCCAAAGTTGTGCCGTGTTTTTTCATAGGTAAGTCCTGGATTCCCAAGTCCGCAATATATCCACACAAAACCTTAATACCTCAATATAATTTTTAGGCTGAAGCCTATTCAGAGGCTTGAATCTCCTCTTCTTCAGCTACTAAGGTTGCTACCGTCTCTCCAGGGCTACTAACAATTTTAATAGTTTCAGGGACTTTGATATCTCTTACATGTAAACTCTGGCCCACATCTAATTTACTTAGATCAACAGTAATCTTATCTGGAATATGCACAGGCAGACATTCAACTACAATATCATGGAGGTGTATCTCAAGGACTCCACCTTTCGTGATTCCAACGGGTTTTCCTACAAATTCAAGAGGTACCTTGAGTTCTATGGGTTTATCCTCTTCTATAACCTGAAAATCAAGGTGGATAAACATATCTGTAACAGGATCCCGCTGGATCTCTTTAAGAATGGCCTGTTTCATCAAGTTTTCTCCATTTTCAAAGTTAAGGGTATAGATAACTGTCTCTCCATGATGGCGCCTGTAAACTTTCTCGAATTCTGGATATCTCACTCCAAAGGGAAGAGGCTGAGCTCCCTTACCGTAAAGAATAGCTGGGATATACCCAGCTTTACGCATTTTTTTGGCGGTCTCTTTACCGGTCTTTTCCCTTTTCATAGCATTTAAGGTTACCAGCTTCATAAAAAACCTCCTACAATTTTTTTGTTTATAATATAAGCATGTCTCCTTTGCTTAATTTTGTCCTTCAACTCCCATTGAAAAGGTTTAAGCTAAAAGCCCTTGCCACATGGGGGGATGGAATGAGGGACAACTTTAATTCTATTCCCGTAAAAATTTTAATAAAAGGATTAATAATTCCGAGGTGATTTGCCATGGCTAACATTTTTAACTTACCCTATTTTCTGATAGTTGACTCCTTCTTTAATTTTTATATAAAAAGTGAACTTATAGAATCGTCGGTGTGAATCCTTCTTATAGCCTCTCCAAGGAGATTAGCTACACTCAAAACCTTTATTTTATCAAGGACTTTAGCCTCTTCTCTTAGAGGAATAGTATCACTAACAATTAGGGCTTTCAGTGGAGAAGCGGCAATCCTTTCAAGGGCTTTTCCTGAAAGGACAGGATGAGTGGCAATAGCATAGACCTCCCTTGCCCCTCTATCTAAAATAGCCTCAGCTGCCTTACAGATGGTTCCAGCCGTATCTACCATATCATCAATAATTACTGCAATTTTGTCCCTTACATCCCCTATGATACTCATAACCTCTGATTCGTTAGGCCTGGGCCTTCTTTTATCCACAATAGCCATGGTGCTTTCTAATCTTTTGGCATACTCTCTTGCCCTTTCAACTCCCCCAGCATCTGGAGAGACAATTACTATCTCATTTCCTTTAAAATGCTCTTTTATATACTGCAAAAATACTGGTAAGGCATAGAGATGATCAACAGGAATGTCAAAAAAGCCCTGAATCTGCCCGGCATGAAGATCCATAGTTAAAACCCTTCTTGCCCCAGCAACTACAATAAGGTTTGCCACAAGTTTTGCTGAAATAGGAGTTCTGGGGGCAGTTTTTCTGTCCTGCCTGGCATAGCCATAATAGGGAATAACCGCGGTTATACGCCGGGCAGAGGCCCTTCTTGCTGCATCAATCATAATAAGAAGTTCCATCAAATTTTCATTCACAGGGGTGCAAGTTGGCTGAACAATGAAAACATCAGCCCCTCTAACATTTTCATCGATCTCTACAAAGAGCTCGCCATCGCTAAATCTTTTTAGAGTGCTATGTCCCAGAGGAGTTGCTAAATATCTGCAGATTTTTTCAGATAACTCACGGTTCGCTGAGCCTGAAAAAATCTTTAAGTGATTAACAAACATTTTTAATTTCCTCCACTCCCGTTTAAATTCTTAACAAGAAATATTTTACCACCTTTTAAAAATTTTTTTAGTCTCAGGTAGGCATTGGTAGGAAGCTTTTCAAATACCCCAAAAAGGGTAGAACCCGTTCCAGAGATACTTACACCCTTTGCCCCTACCTCTTTTAAAGCTCTTTCCAGGTCTTCGTATAGGGGGTATTTCTTATAAAGTAGCCCTTTAAAATCGTTTAAAAGTCCCTCTTTTTTCTCCCAGGGGGGTAAAGAGGCTTCATATTTAATAGGATTTTTTTCTTTTGTCAAGTTAAGGGTATGATAAGCCCAGGCAGTATCAATCTTAAAACCCGGATAGAGGAGAAGGTAATAGACAGAAAAGGATGGAAAGGGTTTAAGTATCTCTCCAATGCCAGTTGCTTCAGCTGCAAAGAGATCCTCAAGAAAAAATGGAACATCCGCCCCAAGACTTACTGCTATAGGAAAAAGTTTTGCTCTCTCAATCTCATAAAGTTTGGCTAAGTTTTTAAGAAGAGTTCCTGCATTACTACTTCCTCCCCCTAAACCTGCTCCAAGGGGAATTCTTTTTTTGACCCAGATTTTTATCTCTTCCTTTACTTGAAAGGTATTTTTAAATAGTCTCCAGGCCTTATAGAGAAGGTTCTTTTCAAGCTCAATCTCTTCATCACACTCAAAGATCAATTCAAAGGAAGGGCGTTCTCTTTCTATCTCTAATTCATCAAAGAGGGAAACCTTTTGAAAGAGGCTATAAATCTCATGATAGCAGTCTTCTCTTTTTCGCAATACCTGAAGGGTAAGATTAATTTTTGCTGGAGCTAAACAAAATAGGGATTTCATTAAATTTTGATAGGGATTAACTACAGATCTTTACATATTTAAGCTTTAATTCGTAGAGAATACTTTGGAGAAGTTTTTCTTCCTCAAGGGTAAGATTACCTTTGGTCTTTTCTTTGAGCATCTCCAGGGTTTCAATAGTATGCCTGGCCAAAGTCAGATTTAGCTCCTTACGGTTAGTTATGGGATCAGGAAGTTCTCCAAGGTGCACAAGGGCAGCTGTGTTAAGGGAAAGGATAAAAGTATTGAAGTTGATTAAATTGCAAAGATCCTTATCCAAGTCCATGTTCTCACCCCTTCTTTTTAATTATAACCGCTTCGGGCTTTATCAAAAAACCCTCTTTTGGAGCTCTTCTTTCAGCAAGTTTTTCAGAAAGTTGTTTAACCTTATCTGTGGGATGAAATGCCCTGGCCTTTTCAAGAAATCTCTGGGCATCTCTAAGTTTTCCATCTTGAAGATAATCTCTTGCCCTCTGGAGAATGGCTCTTTCTCTTGCAGATCGGTAAGCACTTTTATCTTGAAATCCGAAAAGAGAGGGGAGTTTTATAATTTTAGAGGAATGGCAAAGGGGACATTCAGGATAGGGTTCATCCCTTTTTAAAAATACCTCAAAGATGGCTCCACAGGACTCACATTCAAATTCATAAAGAGGCATATCTAAAATTTAATGCACTTTTTTGAAGAATCAATTATAAAGGGTGGTTGATCTGAGGAAGGTTGCTTAAAAACTTTTTGCTACAGGAGAAATGAGAAGGTTAAAGCGTAATGCCTCATTTAATTTTCTAAAGGAAATTATTTTACCTTCCCCTCCTTTTTATTGTCAATTTTTCCCCGAAAATAATTCCCATTTTTCTCTAAATATGCTCTTTCAAGCATTTTCTGATATCTCCTTATCTTTCTATAAAGCTTCTTACCTACACTTTCCTTTGAAATAAGCTTTGCTAAAGAACTAAGCTTGTAAATTTAAGAGGGGCGAAATAGATAGTTTTTTTGTGAAGGTTCAAAAGAGGAGCTGAGATTTTTTATATGAGGCAACGATAAAATTTCAAATAGATTTTTAATGAGGCAATTAAAGAGGTTGAATTTTTCAAAGGTTAGTTTAATTTTAATATGTTTGAAAAGCGATTTAATATAAGCTGCGGGAGTGGCGGAAAGGTAGACGCTTCGGACTTAGGATCCGATGGGGATTATCCCCGTGGGGGTTCAAATCCCCCCTCCCGCATTTATCAAAAGGTTTAAAAAGGTCAAATTTCTCCACCACACAGACACACAATTTTTTTAATATACTTTTTTCATTTATATATATCAAAAATTTCATTTAAATGTTTAAAAGGTCAAGTCTCCAAATTAAACCCAAAGTTGTTGCCTTCTAACTCCATTCATAATGATGCGGGATCTTCTTTACACAGGTGAAAGTCCGCTGACAGGGGTGGTGCATAGGTTCAGATCCTTACAAGAAAATGGAAGGGTAGTAAGAGGTAAGAGGTGAAAGGTGAAAGGTGAAAGGTTAGGGTATGGGAAGCCCTTGCGTGTCGCCTAATCCTTGCATGTCTACCCAATAATGTAAAGGCACATATAACAGGCAAACACTCAGGTTTGTCCTATTAAAAAACGCATAGATTGATTGCAGGTGCAGATTTAAGTATTAAAAGGTGTGGATCTATTTCCCCTTGGCAAAATTGAAAAAGGGTATAAATTTAAAAAAACTTATGAAAAGGAGCTAAAAATGGAGACACTCTTAATAGTTTTCCAGATAATTCTTGCTATTTTGATTGTGCTTATTGTCCTTGTTAATGTAACTAAAGGTTCTGAATATGGTGCAGTTTTTAGAGGTGCTGAAGCCATCTTTGGAGGAGCAGGCCCAACAAGTTTTTTAAATAAGGTCACAATGCTTCTTGTCATCCTATTCTTTGTAAATTCCCTGCTTCTTACCAAGATTAGCACAGCCAAACATAAGATTATGCTTCCAGAGAAACTTCCTGCCAAAGAGTCCCCTCAAAAGACCCAACCTCCTGTGCCTGCTTTACCACCTGTTCCACCTCAGAACCCTCCGGCTCTTCCCCCTCAAAGCAAGTAAATGAAAGGGCTGGTTATCTTTGGTTCTACAGGCTCTATTGGAACCTCTGCTCTGAGTCTTTTAACTGAATTTAAAGAAAACTTTAAAATCCTCGGCCTCTCAGGAAGGAGTAATCTTAAAAAACTTAAAATACAGGCTGAGACATATCAAGTGCCCTATCTGGTAGTTGAAAATAAGGCCTCTGCAGATTGGTTGAAAGCCAACCTTTCATATAAGGCAGAAATTCTTATAGGAGATGAAGGTCTTAAGGAATTAGCTGAGTGTTCAGATGCTGAGATATTTCTTATTGCTATTTCGGGAATAAAGGCCCTTATCCCTGTTTATTATGCCCTAAAAAAGGGAAAGAGAGTAGCCTTAGCCAATAAAGAAGCCATAATCTCTGCAGGAAGCTTCTTGAGAGAAACCGCCAAGGCTTTCGGAGGAGAGATTATACCTGTGGATAGTGAACATTCAGCCCTGTTTCAACTTTTGCGCTGTGAGGAGAGGAGATTTGTCAAAACCTTGATTTTGACTGCTTCCGGAGGCCCCTTTTTAAATTGGGATATCAAGGATTTTATCAAAATTACCCCTGAACTTGCCTTGAAACATCCCACCTGGAAGATGGGAGCTAAAATTACCATTGATTCTGCTACCCTTATGAATAAAGGTTTTGAGGTCCTGGAAGCTATTGAGCTTTTTAGTTTTCCTCCTTCGTGCATCAAGGTAATTATTCATCCCCAGAGCATTGTTCATAGTTTTATAGAGATGAGTGACGGAAGTCTTTTGGCTCACTTAAGTCAACCAGACATGAAGATTCCCATTGCCTATGCCCTGAGCTATCCTGAAAGGTGGGAGATTCCCTTCTCTAAGATAAACTTAGCTGAGCTGAAGGAACTTACCTTTAGAGAGGTAGATTTTAAGCGTTTCCCCTGTCTAAGTCTTGCCTTTGATGTAGCTGAGAGAGGGTTTCCTTATCCTTTAATCCTTGAGGCAGCAGATGAGGAGGTGGTCTCTGCCTTCCTTGAAAAAAAGATCTCCTTTCCCCAAATTCCCTGTCTTCTTGAAAAAACTCTAAATGAGTTTAAATTTACTTTTGGACAGGCAAGAGTCCTTGAGGATTATCTGAATCTTCATAAGGAGGTGCTTGCCTTTACTAAGGAGATAATCAAGAGGGAAGGTTTATGCTCATAACCATTCTTGCTACCATAATTGTCATCGGTATCCTTGTCTTTGTTCATGAGCTTGGTCATTTTCTTGCTGCAAAGAAAATGGGTGTCCGGGTAGAAATCTTTTCCTTAGGGTTTGGTCCAAAGATATTGGGCTTTCTTAAGGGAGAAACGGAATATCGTATCTCTTTAATTCCCCTTGGCGGATATGTAAAACTTTATGGAGAGCATCCTGATACCCTGCCGAATGTAGCTGAGACTGAAAAGGCCTTTGCTTTTAAAAAGACCTGGCAAAAGGCCTTTATCGTAATAGCCGGGCCTCTTGCCAATTTTATCTTTGCCTTTCTTGCCTTCTGGCTTATCTTTTCTTTTATTGGTAGAACCTTTACGCCTCCCAAAATTGGTGAGATTTTCCCTGGGAGTCCAGCGGAAAAAGCAGGTCTTCAAAAGGGAGACTTGATTACCGAGATTAATGGAAAGAGTGTTAAATCCTTTGAAGATATTCTTCTTGAACTAAGAAAAGAGGAAACTCCTCAAGAGATTGAACTCAAAGTCCGGAGAGGAACAGAGATTCTTCTTTTCAAGGTAAAACCAGAGCTAATGGAGGGGACTAATGTCTTTGGCAAAAAGACCCGGGTGCCTTTTCTTGGAGTCAAGTCTGCTCCTGAACAGATTCATGAAAGGCTTGATCCAATCTCTGCCTTTGGGCTTGCTGCCAAGAAGGTTTATGACTTTACCTCCCTTACTTTTTTGGCTATTTACAAGCTCTTTACAGGAGAGCTTCCCTTTTCTACTCTTGGAGGGCCTATTACCATTGGAAAATTTGCTGGAGATTCCGCGCGGCTTGGGATTGTAGCCTTTATCTCTTTTATGGCTTTGCTTTCCATAAATCTGGGTGTTTTAAATATCTTACCCCTTCCCATGTTAGATGGTGGGCACCTTGTCATCTTTGGGATTGAGGCCTTAAGAGGAAATCCTCTCTCTTTAAAAACCCAGGAACTTATCTTTAAAATTGGCCTTGTGCTAATTATTGCCCTTTCTATTGCTGTTTTTTATAATGATATACTTCGCGTTCTTTCAGGATGGAAGCTCCATTAAAAAAGGAGCCCCTCATCCTTGCCATTGAAACCTCAGGGAAATTCGGGGGCCTTGCCCTATATAGAGAGACGCTTCTTGAGGAGATAAACTTTTATGCTAAGGATTCCTATTCTAAGAGGCTTTTTCAGATATTACCTTTTTTACTTGATAAGGGAGGCGTCTCCCTACAGGAAATTGATTATCTTGCGGTAGATATCGGGCCTGGCAGTTTTACGGGATTAAGAATAGGGCTTAGCCTTGCTAAGGCCCTCTCCTTAGTTTATGATTTTCCTGTTTTGCCTCTGAGTAGTCTTGAAATCCTGGCTTATTCCTTTTATAGTTCAACTCAGCCCATAATTGCCCTGATTGATGCCTATTCTAAGGAAGTATTTGTGGGGATTTATAAATTTGAGGGAAAAAACCTGCAAACTCTTATAGAACCAGGGCTTTATCCCCTTAAAGAGATTCCCTCTTTAATTAAGGAACCGACTCTTTTTATCAGTGAGACCATAGAGAAGTGGGAGAGTTTTTTTAGAGAGACATTAAGAGAAAGATTTTTGCTTCCTCCTTTTCAACCAGTCCTTAGAGCTGGCTTGCTTTCTCAGGTGGCTAAGCTAAAATTAGAGTTAAACCAGATTAAACCTGAAAGGGCAGAAGATATTCTGCCTCTTTATCTGAAGGCCTCAGAGGCTGAAAGGAAAAGATGTTTCTCTATCTCTTAAAAAGAATTTCTATTTTACTTGTCACCCTTTGGGGAATAACCATTTTAACCTTTGGAATTCTTCACCTTGCTCCAGGTGGTCCTTTGAGTCCATTGACGGAATTTAATCCCAAGATTACTCCTGAATTCAGAGAAAAACTTGTAAAGATGTATGGTCTTGATAAACCCCTTCACATCCAGTATTTAAACTGGCTAAAAGGAATTTTAAGATTTGATTTTGGCCGTTCCTTTGCCTTAGATCAGCGACCTGTCTGGGATAAAATTAAAGAGAGGCTTCCCATAACTTTGCTTATCAATAGCATCTCCCTTTTCCTTATCTTATTAGTAAGTATTCCAATGGGTGTTTTTTCTGCAGTCAGGGCAGGAAGCAAACTTGATCGTTTTTTCACCATATTTACCTTTTTTGGCTATGCCATGCCAAGCTTTTGGCTGGCCCTATTACTGATGATGTTTTTTGGAGTTAAGCTACAGCTTCTTCCTATATCAGGGCTTCACTCTATTGTTGGATATGACCAGATGAATTTTTGGCAAAAGCTCTGGGATTGGACAAAACACTTACTCTGCCCCCTTTTTGTAGCAACCTTTGGTGGTATCGCTGGGTTTTCCAGATATTTAAGAAACTCCCTGATTGAGGTCTTGCATGCAGACTATATCACCTATGCCAGGGCTAAGGGTCTTCCTGAGAGGGTAGTGCTATATAAACATGCTCTAAGAAATGCCCTTCTTCCTGTGATAACCCTTCTGGGGCTCTCTTTACCGGGCTTAATTGGAGGTTCAGTTATTTTTGAGACCATTTTTGGAATACCTGGGTTAGGGCAACTTATGTGGCAGGCGGTTATGAGCAGGGACTATCCTGTAATTATGGCAAATTTACTCCTTGTTTCCTTTCTAACGCTTCTTGGGAATTTTTTAGCTGATTTGGGTTATGCTTTAGCTGACCCACGCATAAGAATTGGAGAAAAGAGGTAATGCTGCAAGAGCTCCTTTCCTCAAAAACAGGGGCATTTTCCTTAGGTATGGTCTTTTTTTTAATCTTACTTGCCCTTTTGGGCCCTTGGATTACCCCTTTTGATCCTCTTGAAATAAATGTAAATGCTATCTTACAAGCCCCTTCTCCTACCCATCCCTTTGGAACAGACCTTCTTGGCCGGGATGTTTTAAGTAGAATGATCTTTGGGGCAAGGATTTCCCTTCAAGTAAGTTTGGTTGCGGTAGGTTTATCTCTTTTTATTGGTATCTTCTTAGGAGCTTTAGCTGGATACTTCGGGGGAATAATTGATCAAATTATCTCCAGAATCATTGACATTATGCTTTGTTTTCCAACCATCTTTCTTATCTTGGCGGTGATTGCCTATCTTGAGCCCTCTATTTTTACTATTATGGTAGTGATAGGGCTTACATCCTGGATGGGGGTTGCCCGTCTGGTGAGGGCTGAATTTTTGTCTTTAAAAGAAAGAGAATTTGTGCTTTCCGCAAAGATTTACGGAGCCTCTTCATTTCGTATCATCTTTAAGCACCTTTTACCTAATACCCTTCCCCCTATTCTTGTATCCGCCTCCTTAGGTATGGGAAATGCAATCTTGATTGAATCTGCCCTTTCCTTTCTTGGAATTGGAGTTCAACCACCTACCCCCTCCTGGGGAAATCTGCTTATTGATGGAAAGGAGACCTTAGAGGTTGCCTGGTGGCTCTCAGTATTTCCAGGACTTGCTATTTTGCTAACGGTTTTAGCTTTTATTTTGCTTGGTGAGACCTTACAGGAGATACTTAACCCGAAGAAGTGAAATGCCGAGGGCGGGACTCGAACCCGCACAGGCACGGGGCCCACTGCCCCCTCAAGACAGCGCGTCTACCAGTTCCGCCACCTCGGCGCTATAAAATAAAATATAACCTTCCCTTAGGTTTTGTCAAGGGGGGTGTATAAGTCCCGATTTTTTGAGATTTAAACATGCTTTTTTTGGCAGGTAATGTAGATTATTTTTTTATACAAAATATAATGCTTCCCGTCCGTCCTCCCTGCTCGTTATGGATAATATGTTCGTAATATTTTATTACTAAACATTGCTTTTTAGGAAAATATTTTATAACACAGATTTTAAATCCGCAAATAATAGAATCAATTGATTTGGGAATAATTTTACCTAAGCTTATAGAAGAAAAAGAAGCAAGAAAGATTAAATAATATCAATTTTCAAAGAGTTTAAAGATATCTTCAGAGCTCTTTGCAAGGATTATTTTTCTATGCCACTCCTTAAGAACTCCTCTATCTTCCTCCCTTACCACCCTCTCCCTCACTTCCTCCGGCACATACCCAAGCTTCACCTCTATGGCCTCAAGCACAAGCTCCCTTGCCTCCTCAATTAACCCCTGATATTTCCCCTGCTCAATTCCTTGCTCAATTCCCTGCTCAATTCCCTGCTTATAAAACTTCTCTCCCACTCTATCCCAAAAGCTCTTTAACTCCATCTTTCAAAATCCCTTGATTCCGCCTTTATTAAATAAAGATAACACCCAAGCCCTGCTAAAATATCAAATACCCTCAATATCTTCTCATCCTCCACCCTCTTTAAATCAACCACATGAACCTTAAAAAGTTCTCCCTTTAACCCCTCTGGCACTGAAAATATCTCCTCTATCCTTTCAGGATACACCCAGGGCTTATTTCCCTTCATAAAACACAAGGGGAAAACAGGGAGAAAGAGAAACTTGCTCTTCCGGGATAATTTTATAAGGGAGTCAAGGTCAAGATGAGTTTTAATGTGATCAGGGAGGAAGGTTGAGAGGAAGCCTTTTAAGTTTTCAGGGTCTTTGAGGAAGGCCTTGGCAAAAAGGTCATAGGGAACAGGAGGTTTCTTCTTTGGCATAGAGGTATTTTGCCGGAATTTATAGGGATTTCAAGGGAATTTTGTTTTTAAATTTTTTGGGATTCAAGACAAGCTTTCCCTTTTATTGCCTTTTAAAAAGGAGATAGGGCCTAAAGATACGATCAAGGAGGATAGAGGCAGCTGATCTTACGGACAAATGATTATAGGGGGCAATTCTTCCCCAGATGGGTTCCAGAAAATAATGGCATTGCCTAAGAAAGGTCTCTTCAAGTCCCCAGGCAGTGCCTAAGACAAGGCAAATAGGTTTTTTCCAGAGGAGGTCCCTAACCTCTTCAGGGGAAATGGGCACTCTTTTAGGGCCAGCATCTGTACCGATAAGGATGGGATCTTCTTCCTCTCTGGCCTTAACATCCTGCAAGGCAGCTTCAAGGGTTGAATAAATTCTCAAGAGTTCCATAGCCTTACTTCTTAAGGGATTATAGTCCTTACCTTTTCCGGATATCCAGTAAGTTATAAGTCCTTCAGCAAGTTTCTTTTGATCCTCAAGAGGTTGCACTATGTAAACTCCTTTAACCCCATAGGTGCATCCAAGGCGAGCAAGATCATGAAGATCAAGCCCTGTTATGGCTGAGGCAATAATCTCCCCTTTTTTATTGTAAACAGGATAATGAAGCAAAAAAAGATAGAGCCTTTGTCTCTGTAAAAGCTCTCTTAAGAACTCTAAGTCCCTTTCAGAGAGGGGAATTTGAGAAAGCAATTCAGGGCGCCTCTTTAAGGTAATCTCCAAAGAAACCCTGCGACGGTAATTTTCAATCTCTGCATGATTCCCGGAAAGAAGAACCTCTGGCACTTTAAATCCAAGAAACTCAGCTGGTCTTGTATAACAGGGATACTTAAGAAGCCCGGAGGTAAAAGATTCTCTGTCAACGGAATCTCTTTTTCCCACAACTCCAGGTATAAGCCTTGCTACAGCTTCAAGGATAACTAAGGAGGCTACCTCACCCCCAAAAAGGACATAATCTCCAATGGAAATTTCATCCTCAATAAAATGTTTCCGGATCCTTTCATCAATTCCTTCATAGCGTCCACAGATGAAAAGTAAGCTTTTTAATTTAGATAGCTCTTCAGCTATTTTTTGATTAAAAAGCCTTCCCTGAGGTGAGAGATACACTGTATAGGTATCAGGATCTCTTTCTTTTATGTGCGTTAAGGCTCGGTAGAGAGGTTCGGGCTTAAAAACCATTCCCTCCCCCCCTCCATAAGGCTCATCGTCAACTACCTTGTGTTTGTCTGAGGTAAAATCTCTTAAATCATAAACCTCAATATCTATGATTTTTTTTTCTCTTGCTCTTTTGATTAAGCCCACTTCAAGGGGAGAAGAAAAATATTCAGGAAAAATGGTTAATATCTTAAAGCGCATCCTTAACGCTGACTTTTAACAAGATCCTCAATTTCCTTTACAAGGATAATCTTTTCTTTGATATTTACTTCC
This sequence comes from Caldimicrobium thiodismutans, assembly GCF_001548275.1. GTDB lineage: Bacteria > Desulfobacterota > Thermodesulfobacteria > Thermodesulfobacteriales > Thermodesulfobacteriaceae > Caldimicrobium > Caldimicrobium thiodismutans. The sequence goes on along the minus strand of NZ_AP014945.1, from coordinate 816,208 downwards.
TCTACATACTCATCCACAAGGGGAAGATAGAATTCCTTCCCTTCAGGGGTTTTAATGAGGAGGAGGTCATATTCTCCTAAGGGCATAACCCCTGAAACCTCTCCCCAGAACTTATCTTTCCTGTCAACAATTTTTAGCCCCTCTAATTGATAGTAATAAAATTCTTCTTCCTTAAGTTCAGGTAAATCAGAAGGTTTAAGATAAAGGATTTTGTTCAAAAGTCCCTTTGCCCTTTCAAAATCAATTTCTTCTAAAGAGAGCAAAAAGATATTAAAGCCTGGCCCTTTTTGAATTGACTTAATCACTAAAGGAACTTCTTCTTTATTTTTAAGATAGAGCTTTTGGATATGAGAGAGCAGATCCTGATTAAGAGTAAGAAGGGCGACCCGCAGGTCACCCTTTAATCCGTGGGTAGAGAGGACCTTAAAGAGAGGAATAAGATCAGTCTCTGTCAAGGAAGCCTATTCAATAATTTCCAGAACTACCCTCTTTTTGAGTTTACTGCCAGCTGCGCCAAGAATAGTTCTTATAGCCTTGGCAGTTCTACCTTCCTTTCCGATAATTTTGCCAAGATCTTCCTTGGCAACCCTGAGTTCAATAACTGAGGTTTGTTCCCCCTCAATTTCGTTAATTTGCACTGCTTCAGGCTTATCCACCAGGACCTTGGCCACCTGTTCCACGAGATCTTTGAGTTTGCTCATCTTCCGCCTCCTTTTGAGGTTTATTTTCTCCTTAAAGGAGCCCTTCTCTCTTTAAAAGGGCTCTTACAGTCTCGGTAGGTTCTGCACCTCTTTGGAGCCAGAGCTTCACCTTTTCTGAATCAACTTTGAATTCATATGGTTCTTTAAGGGGATTATAGTATCCGAGAATATCTAAAAATTTACCGTCCCTGGGAGACCTTGAATCCGCAGCAATCACTCTGAAAAAGGGTTTTTTCTTTCTTCCCAAACGCATAAGCCTAATTCTTACCGGCACGACCTATCCCTCCTTATCCTATTTTTTGACTTTAAAATATAACATCACTTTTTGAAATTACAAAGGGGTATATAAGTCCATATCTTTTGAGATTCAAGAGAATTTTTCTACTACTTCGGTTATGGGAAAATGAACCTGTATTTTGTAGGGGCAAACCTGTGTGTTGCCCTCTTTTGGCTATGTATTTGCCTGTTATATGTTCCTTTACATTATCAGGCAGACACGCAAGGATTGGACAGACACGCAAGGGGCTTCCCTTACTTTCACCTCTCACCTTTTTCTTGTAAGGATAAGACCTTACGTAAAAAAGTGGCCTTCTCTTTAAAAACTTATTGTAATCTCAGGTAGGCCTAATTTTTGTATAGCTGAAGAATTCGGGATTGCTATTTCAAGGAGTCCCTCACTGCCAAAAAGGGCTATCACTTCTCCCTCTTTCCCATCTCCATAGGTCTTAACCAATCTTACCTCTTTTTTATTTACAAAAACTCTGAAAGGCCTCTCCGTAAAAGTCTTTTCCCAATTGGTTATGAGATTTCCAAAGTGATCCACATACCAGATAGAAAGCCTGAATCCTGAAGAAACAGGCTCTGGTTCAGGGAAATCAAGCTGTAAAAGGCTCTCTTTTGAGATAACCCTTGTCCAGTCTTCAATACTCTCTGATTTTAAAAGTAGGGCAACAGCTGGTGCAAAAAGATCTCTCCCATGAAAGGTTGCACTATAGGGAAAGGAAAGAAGTTTCTCCTTTAATATTTCAAAGGCCTCACTGGTTTGACTTTCTCTGAGAATAAAGGTAAAAAGCCCGTTATCAGGTCCTACAAAGGAAAATTTTTCAGTTTTAAGGAGTAGGGCCCTTCTTTCCGTTCCCACCCCAGGGTCAACAATACATAGAAAAATTGTCCCTTCTGGAAAATATTTATAGGAAAATTTTAAAAGAAGGGCAGCCTTTTTGACATCTTGAGGAGGAATCTCATGACTTAGGTCTATAAACAGGGGATAAGGATACCCGTAAAGCTCTTGCAGGATCCTTCCTTTCACCACTCCAGCATAGTGGTCCTTTAAGCCAAAATCTGTAAGAAGGGTAACTACCTTAGGAGGATTACTTTGCAATAAGCTCAACTCTTTCTCCCCTCTGGAGCTTAAGTTGGGCCTTTTTAGAATAGTTTATCAGTAAGTTCTTTATATTCTCCTCATCTATAGGTCCACAAATCACAGCAAGATTGGGAGCTGGCTCACTTAGAGTATAAAGAGGAAGCCTTCCTGCAATCACCCTTTCTAACCGCAGATTTTCCTTTTCATTTCTTCCAAGGACTGCCCAAAGGTCGCCATCAAAATGGTGTCTTCCAAAGGTGAGGAGTTCGGCTGTGAGGGGGTTAAGCGGTTTTTTTTCTTTCAGGACCCGTAAGATACGGCTTCCGATAATTGGATCTGCAAGAAGACACCCTCCAGCCGGAGTAGGTATCTCTTTAAGCTCAAAGGCTTTTGCAAGTTCCAGCTGGAAATCTCTTTTTCTTCCAGAATGGCCATAAAGTTTTTCTCTGGATAGGAGTCCCCTTTTTTCAGGTTCTGTTTCCTTTAGAAGTTTTGCAGAGAGGGGTCTTAAAAGCAATCCCTCCACCCCTGCTTCTCTTTCAATTTTTTCTAAAATTACCCTGTTCTGACTCATAGGCCTTTGACCAAGGACCTCACCACTTACAAGAAAATCCGCTTGCAACTCTTGCATCAAATCTTTAGCCTTTTTTAGAAAAAAAATTTTACAATCTATACAAGGATTAGCATAATCTCCGTAGCCAAAGGCTGGTTTTTTAAGTATTTCAAGGTATTCTTCAGTAATATCTACCACTCTACCAGCAGGAAGGCCAAGGGCCTTAATCTTTTCCTCAAAGAGATGGGGAGAATCTTTATATTTCCAGCCAAAAAAAGGGGTAATAAAACGCAGAACTATTACCTCAATCCCTTCCCTTTTGAGAATGAGGGCACATAAAGTGCTATCAAGTCCTTCTGAAAAGAGAAGCAAGGCTCTGGGCATATTAGAAATTTAGCCCTTCAAGAAAGCTGCGGGCAAGCTCAAGGTTATCCTTATCCCCAAGCATTCTTGCAAGCTCTTGAAGGCGTTCTCTTTCATTCAATCTTTTAATAAAGGTGGTTGTTTCCTCTTGCGTAGAGTGTTTCTCCACTAAAAAATGGTGATCTGCAAAACAGGCAATCTGAGGAAGATGGGTGATACAGAGCACCTGAAGACCTTTAGATAGTTCTTTTAACTTTTTACCTACTTGCAAGGCGGTTGGGCCACCAATTCCAGCATCAACCTCATCAAAGATAAGGGTGCCCACAGGCTCTCTTTCCCTAAGAAGGGTTTTAAAGGATAAAAAGATACGGGAAAGCTCCCCTCCTGAAGCAATCTTTTCTAAGGGTCTAAGGGCAAGCCCGGGATTAGGTGAAAAGAGAAATTCAATCTCATCAAGACCAGTGGAAGTAAGATTTTGAGGGGCAATTTCCTTGGGGGTTATTTTAATTTCAAATTCCACTTTTTCCATACCCAGGTCTTTAAGCTCTTTTTTAATAAGATCTTCAATCTTTCCCTTACCTTTTTGTCTCTCCTCCCTTAAGTTTAGGGCAAGATTTAAAAGTTCCTGTTCAAGTTTTTCCTTTTCTCTGAGGAGTTTTTTTAATTCTTCTTCACCAGAATCGAGAAGCTCCAGTTCAACCTTTAGCTCCTCTTTCAGGTTTTTTAGCCCCTGTGCATCTTTACCATATTTTTTCTTAAGTCTTTCATATCTTGCAAGCCGGGCTTCAATTTGTTCAAGTTCAGAGGGATTCTCCAGGAGATCTCCCTCCAGAACCTTAAGATCCCTTTCAAGCTCAGATATTTCGTAGTAAAGATCCTGTAATAGGTGTTGTCTCTCTTTGAAAGAGGGCTCAAAAGGCGTAAGTTTTGAAAGAAGGGTTAACGCTTGAGTTAGATTGTCCTTTGCAGAATCTAAGGATATCCTTAGGCCTGCGGAAAGTTCCTGGATAAGTTGCATGTGCCTCAGTCTTTCTCTTTTAATTTTGAGGGTCTCTTCTTCCTCAGGATCAGGATTTAATTCCTCAAGTTCTGAGATCTGAAAGAGAAGATAATCTTTTTTTAGCATGACCTGGGAGACCTTTTCCTCCAGATCCTTAATCTCTTTTTCAAGTTCCCTATACTGTAAGTAAAGATTCTGGTAGGCCCTAAGTTTTTCCTTTAGGCTAAGGAGCTCATCAACAAACTTAAGTTGATTTTCTCGGCGTAAAAAGGTGTAGTATTCATGCTGACTGGTAAGAGAAATAAGGTCCCGGGTGATTTGGCTAAGTTCAAGAGTGGATATGGGAGAGCCGTTAAGAAAACTCCTCTGCCTCTGAGGTGAAATAATTCTTTTGATATGAATCTCCTCTTCTGCTGGGTATCCCAGCTCTTTTAATTTGGCAGAAAGATAAGGGCCACCGTAGAAGAGGGCAGAGACCTCAGAGGTCTCTGTCTCGGGTTTAAGATGTCCTCCAGCTCCTTTATCACCTAAGAGCACCTTTAGTGCCTTAATAAGAAGAGATTTTCCAGCTCCCGTCTCTCCTGTAAAGATAGTGAGCCCCTTATCAAAGCTTAAGTGAGCCTCTTCAATCAGGACAAAATTGGTGATTTTAAGCTCAAGGAGCATAACATATTAAAATATATTCATTTCTTCAGCCTTCGTCAATTGATTTTCTGCATAAGCACTTATCTTTACAAGAAAAAGGAGGGTTGGAAAAAGGGGAAAAGTTTCTTTTCCTACAACTGAAATAGTAGAAAAAATCCTATAGAGTCTCAAAAGATATGGACGCAAACAAGCCCTTGACTCTGAATTGGAAAATTATTAAAATGAAAATATGAAGGAGGCTTTATTATATGAGTCCTTAGAGGATAAAAAGGTTCGTTGTTATCTTTGCAATCATCAATGCCTTATCCCTAATGGCAAAACAGGGCTTTGTGGAGTTAGAAAAAATGAAGAGGGTATCCTTTACTCCTTAGTTTATGGTCGCGTCATTGCTGAACATATTGATCCTATAGAAAAGAAGCCCCTTTATCACTTTTTACCAGGATCCTATTCCTATTCCATAGCTACTGTTGGTTGTAATTTTAGATGTTCCTTTTGTCAGAACTTTGAAATTTCTCAATTTCCCCATCTTTATCCCGGCTCAATTCCAGGGACACCTTACTCTCCAAAGGATATTGTGAAAAAGGCCCTTAATCATGGATGTAAAAGCATATCTTACACTTATACAGAGCCTACTATTTATTTTGAGTATGCCTTAGATTGCTCTAAATTAGCAGTCAAAGAGGGGCTTAAAAATGTCTTTGTCTCCAATGGATATATGACCAAGTCTGCCTTAGATCTCATTAAGGACTATCTGCATGGCATAAATGTGGATTTAAAGGCCTTTACAGAAGGATTTTATCATCGCATATGTAAAGCCAAATTAAAACCCATCTTGGATAACCTTAAGTATCTTAAAAAACTTGGTATCTGGGTTGAGATTACTACCCTTGTCATTCCTGAGGAAAATGATAGTTCAGAAGAGTTGAGAGATATAGCCCGATTTATAAGAGATGAACTTGGCCCTGAGACCCCCTGGCACATCTCCCGTTTTTATCCCCAGTTCAAGATGCAAAATAAACCCTATACCTCTATTGAAACTCTACAGAGGGCCTATTACATTGGTAAAGAAGAGGGTTTATATTTTGTTTACATCGGAAATGTCCCTGGTAACGAGACAGAAAATACCTTCTGCCCTAAGTGTTCAACCCTTCTAATTGAAAGATATGGCTTTGCTATTATCTCCAATCAACTTAAGGAAGATGGGCTTTGTCCTAAGTGTGGCTTTTCTATTGCTGGGGTCTGGAAATAGGATTTTTTCAGAAGCTTTCCCCTTAACTGGCCACAAGCCGCTGAGATTTTAAGCCCTTTGCTTTTTCGGACTGTGGTTAAAATGCCCTCTGAAAGTAAATACTTCTGAAATCTCTCAACTGCCGATTCATCAGGTCTTTCAAAGGGAAGATCAGGATGGGGATTATAGGGGATAAGATTAACTTTTACTGGAAACCCCTTTAATAGCTTAGCAAGTGAAGCAGCCTCTCTTAGAGAGTCATTTATCCCTTTAATAAGTGTGTATTCAATAGTGTGTCTACCCTTTTTAACTCGGGGAAATCTTTCTAAGGCCTTAATAAGTTCGGCAAGGGAAAATTTCCGGGCAATGGGCATAAGTTTTTGCCTTAACTCATCATCGGGAGCATGCAGAGATAGAGCCAGGGCAGTGGGAAAATCCTTGGCAAGTCTTTCCATTTCTGGGATAAGCCCAGCTGTTGAGACAGTCAATCTCTTCCTTGAAAAACCAAATCCCTTTTTATCTTCAAGGATCCTTAAGGATTTAAGAAGGTTTGAATAATTAGCCAAAGGCTCACCCATTCCCATAAAGACTATATTTCGCAAGGGAAGTTTCTCCTGCTTGGTCTTAAGATATTTCTTGGCAATAACGACTTGAGAGAGGATCTCGTAAACCTCAAGGTTTCTCTTAAAACCTGTCTTAGCAGTCAAACAGAACCGGCATCCCATAGCACACCCCACCTGAGTGGAAACACAGAGAGTAAAGTGATCCCTTTCAGGGATAAGAACTGTTTCAATAATCTCCCCATCGGAAAGTAGCAGGGCAAATTTGGTGGTGCCCTCCTCATCACTCTGGGAATTAACTACAAGGGGCAGGTCAAGACAAAAGTTCTCCTCAAGTTTTTTTCGTAAGGTCCTGGGAAGATTGGTCATTTCCTCAAAGGAAAGGGCAGATTTACAGGTTATCCAATGATAGACCTGTTCTCCCCGAAAAGGTGGTTCCCCAAGGTCTTGAAGGAGGTTCTTTATCTCTTCAAGAGAAAGGTTTCGTAAATTAGGTTTCATTAAAGCTCAAGAGGCTTGACCAGATAAACACTTTCTTCCTTTTCAAGGTCAGCTATAGCCTCTCTGGTTGGGGATTGATCCAGGCTGAGAAGAATTACATTTCTCTTTTTCATGGGATCCTGGCCAACATACATCCTTGAAATATTCAGTCTGTGTTTTCCAAGAATGGTTCCAATTTTTCCAATTACACCAGGTTTGTCCTCATTAAAAATATAAAGCATATGTCCCTCAGGTAAAGCATCTAATCTGAAGCCATTTATTCTGACAACTCTGGGTTCTTTTTTTCCAAAAAGAGTGCCTTCAACCAGGGTTTCCCCTTGAGTGTGCTTGATTTTAACACTGATGAGGGAGGTAAAGTCCTCCGTCTCCTCTGTGGTTGCCTCAACAACCTTTATATTTCTCTCTTTTGCCCTAAAGAGGGCATTGACATAATTGACATCCTCTTTCAAAAAAGGACTAAGAAGACCCTTAACCAAGGCTAAAGTGACAGGTTTAATTTCAAGGCGAGCAAGCTCCCCTTTATAGGTTATTTCAACCTCCTCAATAGCGCCCTCGGCAATTTGAGCAGAAAGTAGGCCAATTTTTTCAGAGAGATTGAGCACTGGCTGAAGGACCTTTAAAGCCTCAGCACTGATAGAGGGGACATTGACTGCATTTCTCACGATTCCGGAGAGGAGGAAATCAACCACCTGTTTAGCGATTTCAACAGCAACAACCTTTTGCGCTTCAACAGTTGAGGCCCCGAGATGAGGGGTTGCAATGACTTGGTCAAGTTTTAAAAGAGGGTGATCCACTGAAACAGGCTCCTTTTCAAAAACATCAAGTGCAGCCCCAGCAACTTTTCCTAATAGGATGGCCTCATGAAGGGCCTCTTCATCAATGATTCCACCTCTTGCGCAATTTATAATGTAAACTCCCTTCTTCATTTTAGCAAAGGCCTCTTTGTTGAGGAGGTGATGGGTTTCCTTAGTAAGGGGAGTGTGAATAGTAATAAAGTCTGCTCTTTTATAAAGCTCATCTAAGGAAACAAGCTCAATCCCTTTTTTAGATGCATGATCTGGCGTTACAAAGGGGTCATAAGCTAAGACTTGCATTTTTAAACATAGGGCCCTCTCAGCTACAATATTACCTATTCTTCCAAGCCCAATAATTCCAAGAACCTTTCCATTCAGCTCAACTCCCATAAATTTTTTTCTCTCCCAAAGGCCTTTCCTGACAGAGGCATTAGCCTGAGGGATCTTTCTTGCCATAGCAAATAATAGGGCCAAGGTGTGTTCAGCTGCAGAAAGAGTGTTTCCCCCAGGCACATTCATAACCACTATGCCTCGCTCATTTGCAGAGGGAATATCCACATTATCAAGCCCGGTTCCAGCTCTCCCAATGACCTTGAGCTTTTTAGCTGAGGCAATAATTTCCTTAGTAACCTTTGTGCCGCTTCTGATAATAAGCCCCTCAACCTCTGAAATCTCTTGTTTTAATTCTTCAGGGGATAATCCAGGTTTGTAAATAACTTCAAGCCCAGCTTGTCTCAAGATTTCAAGCCCTTCTTCAGATAGGGAATCTGAAATTAGCACCTTCATTCTACCCTCCAGTTTGTAGGGGCGAACCTAAGAGTTTACCCCTTTATGGTATCCGTATTGATATGATTATAAATTATTTTGAAAAATTTAAAAGATTGAGCCAATGAGTTGTATAAGTCCAAAGCTTTTGAGACTCAAAAAAATTTTTTTCATAGGACGGAACACAAATTAAATCTCTCCACATACCCATTCCCCTTCGGAAAGAAAGGATAAAAAATCTGCAAAATCTTTCCTTAAGTAGGGGTTTAAAATTTTAAACCCCTTGAATTTTTTTTGTGGGTCTGTTGTAGCACAGACATTCTTGTCTGTGTTTCTTTCATCCATTGGAGTGTAATTTACTTTCACAGGCAAGATTGCCTGTGTTACTTTCAGACTTGTAAAGCTTCCCTTGTAAAGATATCTAATTCCTCTTTTAGCACCCTTCCTTTTTCTTGTAAGGATCTGAACTTATGCAGTGGAGGGTATTTAAGCTGCTTCGCTCTGGATATAAACCTCCATAGCCTTGGTAATGCAAGCGGAGACGCAAAAACCGCAGGCAGTGCATTTTTCAGGGTCATAGACCACCTTGAAGGTCTTCCTGTCCACATAAAGAGCCCCTGTGGGGCAAACCGCTGTGCAGGCTCCACAATGAATACAAACTTCTTCATTTTTCATCACCTGTTGACCTAAGGAGGAAACCTCAACTCCCATCTCCTTTAAAAATTGGAGCCCCCTTTCAAGGGCCTCTTTGTTGTCCCCAATAAGTTCCATAATCATGATTCCTTCTTTGCCAGGGGTTATAGTGGCCTTGAGGATGTTAAAGGCAAGATTAAAGTCCTTAACTAAGCGGTAAACTATTGGTTTCTCAACAATTTCAGGTGAAAATCTCAAAAATAGACCCTTTTTGAGCATTTTTTCTCCTCCCTTCAATTCTTATTATGCAAAAGGTTTTCACAAAATTCTAATCCCTTTTGAGCCATAGTGAGACCTGGGTCAAGAGAGAGGGCCTTGCGGAAAAAGACTTCAGCTGGAGGTATAAAGTTCATAGCCTTTAAACAATAACCTGCATTAGCATAATCAATGGCTGAAGAGGGATCAAGCTCTGTTGCCTTTAAAAAGGCCTGTAAGGCATTTCCGTAGTCAGATTGTTTATAAAGGGCCCTACCAAGAAGGTTATATAACTCTGGGGCTTCACCAAGAGGAAGGGCTTTTTCGCAGACCTTAACCACCTGATTCCACTCTCCCTTTCTAAAATAGGCATCTGCCAAATGGCTGTAAAGGGCAATCTGATCCGGCTCTGAAGGAGAGAGACTTAAGGCCTTTTCATAGGCCATAATAGCCTCATCAAGCCTTTCAAGCCCCTTCAAAGCATTCCCATAATAGGCCCAGATATAATAACGGTCTTCAACCTCCTTAAGGATCTCTTCTAAAAGGGTTTTATTTTCTTGAGGAGAGAGATAAATAGGTAATGTGCGCACCATTTGGTAAAGATAGGGGATACGGGTTCTTTCTCTAAAGAGAATTCCAGGGATTATAGCATAAACTGCAGGAAGCCTTAAGTGTTCCTCTTCAAGATCAACCAGATAGACCTCAAAGCCTTTATCTTTCATAGCTAAGGCAAGATTTGTCATCTCTTCCACATGCTCTTCTGCATAAAGCGTAGGTAGGTCACTCAAAGCCTTTTCTCCATCAAAGGAGACCACCATCTCTGCAGAGTCTAAGGTATCAAACTTAGGAAGACCACTTTCCACATATTTACCTTCGGTATCAAAGTCTCCCGCAAGCTGAGCCACCTCTGTAAGAGCTCGAATGAGAGCCCTTTCCGGGCTTGTGCCTGTTCCAGCGGCATAGACAATCTCACTTCTTTCAGGATAGGTTGAAGGGTCCATAGCCATAACCGCAATAGTTGGAACAGGCATACCAAAGGTCATATCCCGAATCCAGGTCTTAATTCCTAATCTTTCAAAACAGGCAAGAAGCTCTCCTGCCCCCCCTTGAATGCTATCCCTTTTTATGGCTGGCATAGGTTTATTAACCCTTATAGAAAGGGCATTGACATGTCTTTCAATGAGTTCACAGATAGCCTGAACAGAGGCTTCAGGATAGGTATTTCCCCCTGCTGACCCGTTATACTCATAAAGGAGCCAGAACCAGTGAAAGGGGATGTATTTGACCTTTTTTGTGCGAACTTCAAGGGCTGGCACAAAATAAAAGGGAATTTTTTTCAAAAACTTCAGGGCTATATCTTTTACCCTTGGCTCTTCCTCATCCTCTACAGATTGAAGAAAGACCTCCCAGGGCATAGCCTTTTCTTTAAGCTCATCAAAAGTTGCAAGGATTCCCCTCTCAGTAGTTTTACGATAAAAACTGAAAAGGGAAAATCTTTCTACAAGCTCCACAAGGGCACTTGCCTGTGAGAGAATATCACTTGCTCCCTTACCCATCTGTTTGTAATTACCTGTAATCTGCGTTCCCTGAATATCATAGAGGCTCAGGTAAACAGGAATTCCCAATCTTCCTTTATCAATCCTCTTGAGCCCTTTAAAGATCTTCATTTGACAATTTTTCAGTCTTTCCTCTACAAGCTTTATGGTTTCCTCAGGGAAAAGGGCTTTATCTGCTATGACCTTTCTGGAAGGTGTAAAAAATTTTTCTTTAAGTTTTTCTTGCATATAAGCCTCCAAACCTTAATTTTAAAGTAAAAAATAATTTAATTGCTTTTTCAAAAATTGCAAGAATCCGGATTGCCTCATTAAAAATCTATTCGAAATTTTATCGTTGCTTCATTCAAAAAATCTCTTAAATCTAATTTAGATCTTCTATTTAACCTTCACAAAGAAACTACCTATTTCGCTCCTCTTGAATTTACGAGCTTAGTTCTTTCGCAAAGCTTTTTCAAAGAAAAGAGTAGGGGAAAGGTAAAGGAGTTTTACATAAAGATAAGGAGATATCAGAAAATGCTTGAGAGAGCAAATTTAGAAAAGAAAATGGAATTATTTTCGGAGAAAAATTGACCATAAAAAGGAGGGGGAGGTAAAATAATTTCCTTTAGAAAATTAAATGAGGCATTACGGCCTGTGTAAGCGTATATACCTTGAGATCTTAGAGAATTTTACCTTTTCGCACCCTTTCTTTTCTCGCAAGGATATGAATTTAGGTATGCAACAGAGGAAAGAATAATTTTAAAAATTCCCTCTTGACTTTTTAAAGAGGTCAAATATCCTTAAGTGGTATAAAGTGGTAAAAAGTGGGAGAAAATGTTTAGAGGGAAATTTAAACACTCCTTAGATGAAAAAGGTAGGCTTAGTTTACCCTCCAAATTTAGAGAGGTTTTAAGGGTAAAATACGGCACCGAGGCCCTCATTATTACCAACATGCCGGAGTGCTTAGTGGTCTATCCTGTCTCTGAGTGGAAGAAAATGGAAGAAAACCTTCTCAAGCTACCCTTTGGTATGAAGGAGGCCCGAGAGTTTTTGAGATATTTTCTCGGTTCAGCTGAGGAATGTGAACCAGACAAGCAGGGGCGCATCCTTTTACCCCAATCTCTACGCGAGGAAATCAGAGTTGAAAAAGAAGTCATGCTTCTTGGAATGCTCTCTTATTTTGAGATCTGGAATCCTAAGGCTCTGGATGAGCGTTTTAAAAAGATAAAAGAGTCCTTTGATGATATTTTGGCTGTCCTGAATCCTTATCTAAATGGAGAAAAGAGAGCTGATCCATCATGAACCCGTTTTACTTGAAGAGGTTTTGAAGTGGTTAAAGATTGAAGAGGGAAAAATTTTTGTGGATGGAACTCTGGGGCTTGGAGGCCACTCATCAGCTATATTGAAAAGAGCTAAAGAGGATGCCTTACTTTATGCCTTTGAGTGGAATGAGGATACTCTGAAACTTGCGGAGGAAAATTTGAGACCCTTTCAAGGGAGGGTGAAAATCATCCCTAAGAATTTTGTCTATATAAAAGAGGTTCTTGAAAAGGAGGGAGTTTTAGCAGATGCTATATTGCTTGATCTTGGACTTTCTTCTTTTTTAATAGAGGGCTCTGGACGAGGGTTTACCTTTCAAAAGGATGAGCCCCTTGATATGAGAATGAGTTTAGAACTTGAGCTTACTGCCAGAGATATTTTAAATAGGTTTTCGGAAAGGGAAATTGCAGAAATTTTAGAAAGGGGTGAAGTTCCAAGGGCTACTGCCTTTGCCCGTTTTATTGTGCAAAAAAGAAGGATTAAGCCCTTGGAAACTACCTTTGATCTTGTATCAGTGGTTAAAGAATTTTATAGACCCTTGAAGAGAAAAGAAAAAGACCTCTTAGCTATCGTTTTTCAATCTATAAGAATGGAAATCAACAGAGAACTTGAAAATCTGGAGAAGGCCTTAAAAGATCTGCCTGAGGTTTTAAGACCTGGAGGAAGATTGGGTATTATTTCCTTTCATTCCTTAGAGGACAGGTTGGTTAAAAGGGCCTTTAAGAATGATGACAGGCTCTTAAATCTTACTAAAAAGCCAGTTACTCCGAGTCCTGAGGAGGTTAAGAGAAATCCCAGGGCAAGGAGCGCAAAACTTAGAGTAGCTGAAAGGAGGTGTTGAGTATGGCTGGAAAGGTTTACACTTTAAAGCCAGATTTAAGCTACAGCTCTCCTCTTAAAAAAAACCAGAAAAAGGAAGAAGAGATCCCTCTTAGGGAAAGACTGATAGAAACCTTAGAAAAAGTTCTTTTATTCTTCATTTCTATCCTTTTTCTTGTGCTTTCTATAGGAGTTGCCTATAAAACTTTAGTTTATTTTAAGATTAAAAGTGAAAGCAGAAAATTACTTTTAGAAAAACAGGTTATGGAAGAGGAGCTTAAAAGATTGACCTCACGGGAGGTTATACTTGAAAAGGCCAAAGTTCTTGGTTTGAGAAAACCTGAGGCAGGAGACATTATTAAATTAAAATGAAATGCAGACTTAATCTCTGTTTGGTTTTTTGTATTTTGATTTTAGGGGTTACCTTCCTGCTTGGGTTTGCCAGGGGAAAAGGATATCCCCATTTGGAGTGCAAGAGGGGATACATTCTGGATAGAAAAGGAGAGCCCTTAGTCTTAAATAAAGAAAACTATCAGGCCTTTTTTTTGATAAGAGGAAAGTCTCTCCTGGGGGAGGATGTTCCACCACAGGTTAAACCTTATTTATCAGGCACTTTGGATCTCCCTAAGAAAGGACTTGTGCTTCTATCTAACTCCTTAACCTTAGATGAGGTAAAGGTCTTAAAGGAAGTTAAAGATGTTATAATTAAGGGATCAATGGAGAGAAGGCCTCTTTACCAGAGCTTAAGCCCCCTTATTGGAAGAATGGCAGAATCTGAAGGTTACTCCGGGATGGAAAAGGTCTTTGAACCCATTTTAAAAAATGGGAAGAGCGTCCTTACCTCGCTTGATACAAATTTTCTTAAAAAGATTTATTATTTAAATAAATCCTATAAAGCCCTGGATCTAAATGGGGTTGCCCTTTTTAGTCTAAAAACTGGCGAGTTAATAGGATATTATGGGCAAGGAGAAAAGAATTTCCTGGAAGAGCCAATTTTAATAGCTAAGGAGGATTTTCCAGCTAAGATTAAAAAGGTGAACTGGGAGCTTGGAAGTTATGAAGCCCGGGAGGAAGGAAATCTTTTGAGAATTACCCCCCTTCATTTAGTTAAGGCCTACTTGGCAAGGGTATGTGGTAGTGAATTTGAACCAACTATTCTTCCCCAAGAGGATTCTCGCTGTCCCTCAATTTCAGAACCTCTTGAGTTGGAAAGCCTGATTGCCTATGGAAAAGAAAGATGGTTATACCTTAAGATTAAAGGAGAATTTATTTATGTCCTCACTGGTATACTAAAATCTGAGGAAGGAAAGCCCTTTTTATTGGAAGATATTAAAAAAGATTTTTCTTTTTTGATTAAGCTTTTATAAAATGAAAAGGCTAAGCGAGATCCTCCCCATGCATGAGGTGCTTGAGGTTTTTAATTTTGAGGGTGATCTTATTGTAAAGGGCATTACTGATGATTCACGCAAGGTTGAGCCTGGCTTTCTTTTTATTGCCAGAAGGGGTTATACCTTTGATGGGGATGCCTTTATTGGAGATGCAATCAGGAAAGGAGCGGTAGCTATTCTCAGAGAATCTCCTCTGGCTAAGGACTTACCTTGTCCTCAGGTAAGGGTCAAAAATATTCGTAAGGCCCTTGGAGAAATCGCTCTTAATTTTTATGAAAGACCTGAGAAGGAGCTAATACTTATTGGTATAACTGGCACTAACGGAAAATCTTCAACTTCTTTTTTTTTAAAGTCTCTCCTTGAAAGGCTTAACCAGAGGGCAGGCTATATTGGGACCCTCTTTTATGAAATTGGGGAAAGAATTCCTGCCAAGGAGACAACACCATCCATTCTTGAAATAGCGCCTCTTCTGAAAAGGGCACTCCTTGAGCAACTTAAGTATGTGATTATGGAGACCTCTTCCCATGCTCTGGATCAGGATAGGATTTATCCATTAAAATTCCAGGTCTTAGCATTCACAAATCTTTCCCGGGATCACCTGGATTATCATAAAGATATAGAGGCCTATTTTTCTGCAAAAAAGAAGCTCTTTACAGATTATTCCAAAAATGGAGCCAAGGCCATTATTTCCCTTGAGACAGATTATGGCAAAGTTCTATATAATGAACTTATAAAAATGGGATATTTTAAAAGGGAGGATATTTTTCTTGTAAATGACGAAGGAGTGAGGGTCAAAATCCTTGAAAGGACCCCTGGGTTAAAGCTTAAGATTGAGACTCCAAGGGGAATTTATGAGGTTGTAACCCATCTTTTTGGGGATTATCAGGCCAAAAATGTAGCCACCCTTTGGGGATGTGCCTTAGCCCTGGGTTTTAAGGATGAGGAGATTGCCCATGCCCTTGAAGGCCTTACTAATCCTCCTGGAAGGCTTGAACTCTGCGGGAAAAAGAGGGGGGCTTTTATTTTTGTTGATTATGCCCATACCCCCGATGCCTTAGAAAATGCTTTAAAAAGTCTTCTCCCCTTTAAAAGGGGACGCCTCATTACCCTTTTTGGTTGCGGAGGAAATAGAGACCCTGGCAAAAGACCCCTTATGGGGAAGGTAGCCGGCACCCTTTCTGACCTTGTGATTTTAACCTCAGATAATCCCCGCTATGAAGACCCTTTAAAGATTATAGAGGACATTAAAACAGGGCTTAACGGCACTAAGCCCTATTTTTGTATTCCAGATAGAAGGTCTGCCCTTGAGGTTGCAGTAAAATCTCTAAGAGAGGGAGACATACTTCTTATTGCTGGAAAAGGGCATGAAACCTATCAGGAAATAGAAGGTAAGAGGTATCCTTTCTCTGATCAGGAGGAGGTAAAAAAGATTTTAGAGGAGCTGGAGAAGAATGCTGGTTGAAAATAAGCTAACTACTGAAGAGATTATCAAGGCCACCTCAGGCATCCTTGTCAATGGAGACATGGGAATTGTCTTCAAGGGAGTTTGCACAGACACAAGAATTTTTGAACCAGGTTATCTTTTCTGGGCCTTAAAGGGAAAGAATTTTGATGGCCACAATTTTTGGAAGGAGGCCTTAGATAAAGGGGCTAAAGGTCTTATTCTTGAGTATTTCCCTGCAGGGCTTAAACTTGAAGAACTTCCTAAGACCATTTCCATTATTTTGGTTAAAGATACCTTGCGGGCCCTGGGGGATCTTGCTCAGTGGTATAGGGTTAAGAAAGCTTTTAAAATTATTGCTATAACAGGCTCCTGTGGGAAAACTACAACCAAGGAGTTTACCTCTGAACTTCTCAGTAAATTTTTTAAAATTGCTAAGAATGAGGCTAACTATAATAACCTGATTGGTGTTCCCTTGAGTATCCTTTCTATGAAAGGCGATTTTGATTGGGTGGTCCTTGAACTTGGGACAAGTGTGAAAGGAGAAATTGAAAGGCTTGCTGAGATTACTCAACCGCAGGTCTCAGCTATTACTTGTATTCAACCTGCTCATTTAGAGGGGCTTCTCTCCATAGAGGGGGTTCTTGAAGAAAAGACCTCTCTCTGGAGGAAAACTGATCCTTCTGGTTGGATTGTTTATTTTTATGATCAAGAAAATTTAAGAACTCAAGCCCAGAAGATGCCCCAGAAGAAACTCTCCTTTGGAGAGGTCAAGGGAGCGGATTTAAGGCTCCTTTCAGCTCTTCCTTTAGAAAGGGGTTTTCAGGTTTCCCTTGAATATGGTGGTTCAATTTATACCTTTGAGGTATCCCTTCTGGGAAGACACAACTTGCTAAATCTCCTTTGTGCTTTTGGTATCTGCATAGCAGCAGGTTTAAATCTTGAAGAGCTTTTAGCAAAGCTACCTTGCGAGTTAGCTTTTCTTGAGAGGGCAAAGCTTATTCAAGCAGGTAATTATGTTATTCTTGATGATACATATAATGCCAACCCCGGCTCCATGGAGGCCTCTCTTTTCTGGTTAAGGGATCAACCTGAAGCTTTTGGAAAAAAAATTGCTATCCTTGGGGATATGAAAGAGCTGGGGGATCTTGCCCCCATGTTTCATCAGGAGATAGGAAAACTTGCAGGATCTATTGTAGATAAAGCCTTTTTTGTGGGAGAGATGGCAAGTTTTTATGCCCGGGGTTTTGAGGTCTCGCAAAAGCCCTTTGAGGTCTTTCCAACCCTTGAAGACTTCCTTGAAAGATTTGTAATAACTGAAGAAAAGGCCATAATTCTGGTTAAAGGCTCAAGGGCCCTTAAAATGGAGAGGATTATAAAAAAACTCTGTGAGGGGAGATAGTGTTTTATCATCTGCTTTATCCCTTAAGTGAGTGGATCTCCTTCTTTAATCTCTTTAAATATATCACCTTTCGCATGATCTATGGTTCAATCACAGCCTTTTTATTAGTTTATTTTTTTATGCCATCTTTTATCAAATATATGCGCCTTAAGCAATTTGGTCAAATTGTGCGGGAAGAGGGGCCAACTCATCATCAGGTAAAAACCGGGACTCCTACTATGGGGGGAGTGATTATAATTTTTTCTATTACAGCCTCAGTTCTTCTCTGGTGTAATCTTACCAATCCCTTTGTTTGGTTAGCTCTTTTTGCTCTGATTGGTTTTGGAGGAATAGGCTTTCTGGATGACTATCTTAAGCTCAAGAAGGGCAAAAATCTTGGGCTTAAGGCCAGGGAAAAACTTCTTTATCAATTAATTCTTTCTGGGATCTTTTATATCCTTCTTTTTCAGGTTTTAGGCTTTAGTTCTACCCTCAATCTTCCCTTTTTAAAAAGGCTTGTCCTTGATCTGGGGATTTTTTATTTGGTCTTTGCAACGGTTGTGCTGGTTGGTAGTTCCAATGCAGTAAACCTAACTGACGGTTTAGATGGTTTGGCTATTGTCCCTTTTGCTGTTTCCGCAGGAGTTTATACAGTCTTTGCCTATGCTTCAGGACATATTAAATTTGCTAATTACCTCTTTATTCCATATATCCCCTTTGCAGGGGAACTGGCTATTGTTTGCGCCATCTTAGGAGGAGCAGGGCTTGGTTTTTTGTGGTATAATTCCCATCCTGCTGAGGTATTTATGGGGGATGTGGGATCTCTTTCCCTGGGTGGGGTAATGGGAGCTATTGCGGTGATGGTGAAACAGGAATTTTTGCTTCTTCTTACCGGAGCTGTTTTTGTGATGGAGGCCCTCTCAGTTATGTTACAGGTAGGCTACTTTAAATTAACAGGAGGTAAGAGAATCTTCAAAATGGCCCCTTTGCATCATCATTTTGAATTGCTTGGATGGAAGGAAAATAAAGTAGTGGTCAGATTCTGGATTATATCGGTAATCTGCGGATTGTTGGCTTTGAGCACCTTAAAGATTAGGTGAGGCATATGGATTTAAGAGGGAAAAGAGTAGTTGTGGTTGGTTTTGGAAGGAGTGGGCAATCAGCAACAAGGCTTCTTCTTGTTAAAGGGGCTGAGGTTATTGTCTCTGAGGCAAATCTACGGGAAAAGCTTCCGCCATCTTACCTTTCTTCTATGGAGGTGCAAGGGGTTATCTTTGAAACAGGGGGGCACAGGGCTGAGACCCTGAAAAAGGCTGATCTCATAGTGGTTAGCCCGGGAGTTGCGCCTGAAGTCTATCTTCCTGCTCTTTCAGCTGGTGTCCCTGTCATTGGTGAGCTTGAGCTTGCCTTTAGATTCTTAACCCTTGAAGAAAGGCAAAATCTGATTGCCATAACCGGAACCAACGGGAAGACAACTACTACCGCAATGATTTCCGAAGTTTTGAAGCTCTCTGGATACAGGGTCTTTACCGGAGGTAACTACGGCATCCCCCTTTCAGAGTTTGTGCTCTCTGGAACAAAGGTAGACAAAATTGTTCTAGAGGTCTCAAGTTTCCAGCTTGAAAGAATTGAAGAGTTTTCTCCCCGCTTAGGTCTCCTTTTAAACATTACTCCAGATCACTTAGATAGATACTCATCTATGGAGGAATATGCCTATTATAAATATCGCCTCTTTGAAAGGCAAAGGGATGAGGATTATGCCCTTTTGCCTTGGAAAGAGCCCTTTTATCCAAGATTCAAATCCTTGATAAAGGGAAAGACCTTTTTCTTTTCTGAGACTGAGGAAGAAGGAGTATCTGCCTTTCTCAGAGGAGAGGAAATCGTGCTCAGATTTCAGAAGGAATCTGAAACTTATGATTTAAAGGATTTTAGACTCCTTGGTCTTCACAATCGTATCAATCTTGCTTCAAGTCTTCTTACAGGTAGACTTATGGGAGCAACCGAAGAGGCTTGTAGAAATTTAATCAAGGAATTTACAGGCTTTCCCCATCGCCTTGAATTTGTAGGAACCTATGGTGGAATTACCTTTATCAATGACTCCAAGGCAACCAATGTAGATGCCACCCTTCAAGCCCTAAGAGGGCTCAGTGGTCCTCTTATCCTTATCTTAGGGGGAAGACACAAAGGGGCAAGTTACCTTGAGCTTGTTCCCTTAATAAGAGAAAAGGTAAAGACCCTAATTCTTATGGGAGAGGCAAGATTTATCATTCAGGAAGATCTTGGTGGGCTTGTGGAGACCTATTTAGCTGAAGACCTTCCTCAAGCTATAGCTATAGCCTTTCAAGTGGCTTCACCAGGCGATATGGTTCTTCTTTCCCCTGCCTGTTCAAGTTTTGACCAGTTTAGGGACTATCAGGAAAGAGGAGAGGTCTTTAAGGAATTGGTTAGAAAGTATGCCCCACAGTATCTGAAAACCTATTCTGAGAGGGAGATTTATCATTGAGGTGGGTTATTGTGGCAGGAGGCACAGGAGGGCATCTCATACCAGGCATTGCCTTGGCTGAGGAGCTTATGCAGAGCGGGGAAGAGGTTCTTTTTATCTCAGGGAAAAGACCCATTGAGAGGAAAATTTTGGAAAATAGACCCTTTCCGGTAAAAGAGCTTGAAGTTGAAGGCATTGTGGGAAGGCCTCTAAAGGATAAGACAAGAGCCCTGTTTAAGCTTGTTAAGGCTACCTTCTCTGCTTATAATCTTTTGAAGAAATATGCTCCTTCAGCAGTGCTTGCCGAGGGTGGCTATGTCTCAGTTCCTGTTGTGCTATCAGCTAAACTTCTTGGCATAAAAAGTGCCTTACATGAGCAAAATCTTCTTCCTGGAAGGGCTAATCGCCTTCTGGCAAGGCTTGTAGATAGAGTCTTTATAAGTTTTCCTGAAAGTGCGGTCTTTTTCCCAGCTAATAAAACCATCTTCTCGGGAAATCCTGTAAGAAAAGAGCTTTTCCTTTCACGAAAAAGGGAGCATGAGGGCCCAGGGCTCCTTATCCTTGGCGGAAGCCTTGGAGCAAGATTTTTGAATGATTTAGTTCTTAAGATAATTGATAGGCTTTTTTCAGAGAGTCCTTCCCTTTTTCTGATTCATCAAACCGGTCTTGAGGAATATGAAAAGGTAAAAAGCCAGTATGAAAAATGGCCTCTCTGGGAAAGACATAAGGAGAGAATAAAGATTTTTCCATTTATAGAGGATATGGGCTGGGCCTATCAGCAAGCAGACCTCGTTATCGCCAGAGCTGGAGCATCCACTCTTTCAGAGCTTATAGCACTTAAAAAACCAGCTATTCTTATACCCTTTCCCTATGCTGCAGATAAACATCAGGACAAGAATGCAGAGGTTTTGGCAAAAGCTGGGGTAGCTCTGGTATTTAAACAGGAAGAGATAAGCCCTGAAATTTTTTTGGAAAGAGTTCTTGACCTCCTAAGAAATAACTCCCTTTTACAGCAGATGAGCTCAGCCTATGAGGGCTTTAATATTGCTAAGCCAGAAAGGATTATTATTGATGAGATGAAAAAAATTCTCCAGGAAGGAAGGAGACATGCTTGATAAAAAGAGAAAGATCCATTTTATAGGTATTGGTGGAGTTGGAATGAGTGGTTTGGCCCTAATTTTGAACCGTTTAGGGCATGAAGTAAGTGGATGTGATCTTGTCAAGAGTAAATATGTGAAATCCTTGGAGGAGGCAGGCATACAGGTCTTTCTTGGGCATGCTTCTTCCCATCTTGAGGATGTAGAAATTGTGGTTTATTCCTCAGCTATCTCTAAGGAAAATCAAGAACTTAAGTTTGCCAAGGAAAGGGGCAAGATAGTTCTACCCAGGGCTAAAATGCTTTCTGAAATTATGCAGGCCTATCCTAAAACCATAGTTGTGGCAGGCTCTCATGGGAAGACCACTACTACATCCATGGTTGCTCATCTGCTTCTCAAACTTAAACTTAATCCCACTGTAATTGTGGGTGGGGTCATTAATAATGTGGAGAGTAATTCCCTTTTGGGAGAGAGTGAGTTTCTTATAGCTGAAGCAGATGAAAGTGATGGTTCTTTCCTATTTTATTCACCCTTTATAGAAGTTATCACCAATATTGATCAGGAACATCTGGATTTTTATGCGGATTTCAATGCGGTAAAAAAGGCCTTTGCTAATTTTATCATGAGGTGTCATCCTGAGGGTAAAGTAATTTTGTGCAAAGATGATCCAGGGGTAAAGGAGGTAACTGAGGAGCTCTCAGGGCCTTTTCTTTTTTATGGTTTTTCAGATGGCTCGGATCTGCAGGGAAAAATCCTTGAAGAAAGCGCTTTTCCTTTAATTGAGGTATCTTTTAAAGGTAAAAAGCTTGGTAGATTTAGACTTCGGGTCCCAGGGAAGCACAATGCCCAGAATGCCCTTGGGGCTTTAGCAGTTGCCCTTGTGCTTGATCTCCCTATATCAAAGGCTTTAAAAGCCTTAGAGGGATTTTCAGGGGTTAGAAGAAGACTTGAGTATAAAGGCACCTTTCAAGGGGCCCTCTTAATAGACGATTATGCTCATCATCCCCGTGAGATTTCAGCAACTCTTTCTGCCATAAGAAGCCTGTATCCTCATAAAAAAATTCTTCTTCTCTTCCAACCCCATAGATACACACGCACCAAGGCCCTGTGGGAGGATTTTCTGCTTGCCCTCAAGGAGCCAGAAATTCTTCTTTTAACTGAGATTTATCCTGCCAGTGAAGAGCCAATTCCAGGGATCTCTGGAGAGGCCTTTTATCAGGCTGTAAAGGAAGTAAGGGGGGTAAGACCTACCTTTTTTGAAAAAGATTTGAAGGATGCAAGAGAGCTTCTGGAAAAGCTTGCCAGCTCTGAATTGATTATAATGTCCATGGGGGCAGGGAATATCTATCATCTTCTGGAGGAGCTCTCTGAAAAGGGATTGGAAGGGTATGCAGTGGCTTAAAGGGCTTGATAGATATTTAAAGGATTTAGGAATTAATTTCAAGGAGAGAGAACCCCTTGCACCCTATACTACAATAAAAATAGGGGGCTCTTCTGAAAGGGTTGTCTTTCCAGAGGATAAGGAAAAACTGGTAAAACTCCTTAGCTTTCTTGAAAAAGAGGGAATGCCCTTTTATGTAATGGGAGGAGGAAGCAATCTTCTTCCTGCAGATAGTGGTTATGAGGGTGTGGTTATAATGTTAAAGTCCTTAAAGGGAATTGAAGTTCTCTCTCAAGGGCAGACCCTTAGATTAAGGGTGCTTGCGGGGACAACCTTAAATAGCTTGATAAGAGTAGCTTATGAGATGGGCTATAGTGGGTTTGAGTTTTTAGCAGGAGTTCCGGCAACCCTTGGTGGAGCAGTTAGGATGAATGCTGGGGCATTTGGAAAAAGCACCTCCCTTTTGGTTAAAAGGGTTGAGATTTATAGAAAGGGGAAGATAGAAGAGCTTGAGCCAAAGGAAGGGGATTGGACTTATCGGGCCTTTAGACCTGATGGGGTAATCCTTGCCAGTGAAATTGAATTTGAAAAAAGCTCAAAAGATGAGATTAAAAGGCATCTTCAGGAGATTTGGGCAAAAAGAAGAGCCACCCAGCCAGTAACAGAGAAGACCTTTGGCTCTGTCTTCAAAAATCCCCCTTGTTGTTATGCAGGAGCTATGATTGAGAGCGTTGGCCTTAAAGGTTACCGTATTGGGGAAGCAAAGATCTCTGAAAAACATGCCAATTTTATTGTAAACGAGGGTAGGGCAAGGGCAGAAGATGTCCTGAAATTGATGAAGCTTGCGCAAGAAAAGGTCTATGAAAATTTTAGAGTCCTCCTTGAACCAGAAGTAAAATTTTTGGGGTTAAAGGATGCTGAACTTTTTTAAAAGATATAAAATTTTTATGGGCCTGGTTTTAATGCTTATACTCCTTTCAGGAGTAATTATTTATCTCCTTTACTTTACCAATCTTTTTGTTTTGAAAGAGATTAGGATTAGAGATAATAAAAGGGTATCCCAGGAAGAAATAATCAAGCTTACAGGATTAAAAGGTGGAGAAAGGCTCTTTGGAATAGACTTGAAACTCCTCAAGGCCAAAATCAAAAAACACCCCTTTATTGAGGACTGCGTAATCCTTAGGCGCATCCCCTCTTTACTTGAGATCTCTGTTAGAGAAAGAGAAGGCCTTGCCATCCTTATAAGAGAAAACAGAGGTTATCTTATAGATAAGCAGGGAGTGATTCTTGGGGGTATTCTCCCTCAGGATTATCTCTTTTATCCCTTAGTTGAAATAAAAGATGAGGAGTGGAAGGATAAATTTTTTACCTTTCTTGATTGGATTAAACATAACAAGTCCTATCTTCCTGTATTTGAAAATTTTGCTAAAATTACCCTGGAAAGAGATAAAATAATCTTTGAGACCAAAAATCATTTACGAATTTATTTTCCGGTGAGTATAATGGAGGAATGGATAAACCTTTACAAATATCTTGACCGCATTATGGTATATTTATACGATAATCAAATGATTGAAAAGGTTGAAATAATAAGGCTTGATTATCCCTTTGGTCAGGCTTTACTAAAGTTTAGGAGTTAATTTATGAAGAAAGGTGGAGGAATTTTAGTTGTTGATGTAGGGACAACCAAGATTTGTGCTCTTGTGGGAGAGGAAAGGGAGGGCAAGCTCTGGGTTACCGGGATGGGGGTTGTGCCCTCTCTGGGCCTAAAAAGGGGGTCCATTATTAATATTGAAGAGGCCTCTCAGAGTATAAGGAATGCTATAGAAAAGGCTGTTACTCAGGCTAAACTTGAACCGGATTATATTTTTACCGGAATAGCTGGGAGCCATATTAAGACTCAGTCTAATATGGGAGTGGTAGCTCTAAAGGAGAAAGAGGTTACCCCTCAGGATGTGGAGGAGGTTTTAGCTTCAGCTCAGGCTATAGACCTTCCTCAGGATAGGATCTTGCTCCATGTGATCCCTCAGGAATTTGTGGTGGATCAGACAAGGGGGATTGTGCATCCTGTTGGAATGATGGGGGTCAGGCTTGAGGCTCATGTGCAGTTAATTACTGCTCAAAGGAGTTATGTGCAGAACCTTTTGAGATGTTTTGAAAACTTGAATTTAGATGTGGATGGGGTTATTTTTCAGGGCTTAGCCTCAGCTGAAGCTGTGCTTACACCAGAAGAAAAAGAGCTGGGGGTCTTACTCATTGATTTTGGAGGAGGAACAAGCGATATAGTTATTTATAAGGAAAATGTTTTAAGATATGTGGCCTCTGTTCCCGTAGGAGGAGAACTTCTTACTGGGGACCTTGCGGTCTGTCTGCGAACGACACGCACTGAGGCAGAAAAAATTAAGATTGAAAGAGGAGTCTGTTTAAGGGAGCTTGTAGATGAGGAAGATGTTATTGAGGTTGCAGGAATTGGCCAAAGACCTGGGCGGAAAATAAGTAAAAAGATTCTGGCAGAGATTCTTGAAGAACGCGTCAAAGAGCTCTTGGTTCTTATTGAAGCAGAAATAAAAAATTTCCCCAAGACCTTTTTAACAAGCGGAGTGGTCTTAACTGGTGGGTCATCCCTTCTTCCGGGGCTTTTGTATTTAGCAGATCAGATCCTTGATCTTCCTGCTCGTGTGGGCTATCCCGAAAGACTTCCTGGTCTTACAGAGGAGATCTCTCATCCGCAATTTGCAACTGCTGTAGGCATGCTTATGTATGTTTACCAAAACCATTATCAAGGTTTAGAAAAACCCTCACAAAAAGAGGGAGGGTTAATGGAAAAGATAAAAAAACTTTTAAAAATATAGAGGAGGCTGCCATGACTTTACCCTTTGATCTGGTTCATCAAGAGGATGTGAAACTTCAGCCCAACATAAAAGTTATTGGAGTAGGGGGGGCAGGTGGAAATGCGGTCTCCCATATGATAAAACGCGGTTTAATAGGAGTTGAATTTATTGTGGCTAATACTGATTATAAAGTTCTCTCCCTAAATCCAGCCTCTATTAAGCTTCAGCTTGGTAAGAATCTAACGCGTGGTCTTGGAGCAGGAGGAAAGCCAGAGATTGGAAAAAAGGCAGCGGAGGAGTCTGAAAAGGAAATTCGGGATGTCCTTAAAGATGCAGATATGGTTTTTTTAGCTGCTGGCATGGGAGGAGGAACAGGCACAGGAGCAACTCCCATAATTGCAAGTATCTGTAAAGAGTTGGGAATACTTACTGTAGCAGTGGTTACCAAGCCCTTTTCTTTTGAGGGTAAAATCAGGATGAAACAGGCTGAGGAAGGCCTTGAGGAAGTAAAAAAGTATGTGGACACCTTAATTACTATTCCCAATGATAAACTTATTTTATTGGGCTCCCCTCAGGAAAGACTTTATGAGATGTTTAAAAAGGCTGATGATGTTTTATATTATGCAGTAAGAGGTATTTCAGATCTTATTTTATCTCCCGGGTATATTAATCTTGACTTTGCTGATGTTAAGGCGGTGATGACAGAAACAGGAGGAGTTGCTTTGATGGGTATGGGAGAGGCAAGCGGAGAGGAGAGAGCAGAGCTTGCGACTCAAATGGCTATTTCAAGTCCCCTCCTTGAGGATCTCTCCATCAGCGGTGCTAAGGGTCTTCTTCTTAACATAAGTGTTCATCCTGAAACCCTTACCCTTCAAGAGACCCAGTATATTACAGGAATGGTTTCAAAGGAGCTTCATCCTGAGGCAAGAGTTTATCTTGGTGTAGTTTTTGATGAAAACCTTGGAGAAAACTTACGAATTACCATTATTGCCACAGGCCTTGAAAAGGAGAAAAGGGTCTCCACTTCAGGCGAAAAGGTCATTTCCCTTGAAGAAAGAAGTAGGGCTAAGGAAGAGAAAAAGAAGATCGACTGGAGAGAGTGGCTTAATGAAGATCTTCTTGAGGTGCCCACTATCCTTCGCAAAAGTGCTGATTAAAGATGAAAGAAATAGCCTATTTTGAAGATCCAGTCAAAGGTCAACCACTTAAACTTGCCTTATTTAAGATTGAAGAGATAGAGCCTCCCCCCTTTCAACGAGATATCTCTGAGAGCTTGAAAAAGCATTTAGAGATGTCTATTGAAAAACTTGGATTTCTTACCCCAATTGTAGTTGTGCCAAAGGGAGGAAAATATTATGTAGTGGATGGAAGACATAGATTAGAGGCTATGCGTGATCTTGGAGCAAAGGAGATCTTAGCAGTTGTTGTTGATGAAAGCCTTTACCATTATATTCTTGAGTTTAATACAGAAAAACCCCCTAATGTAAAAGATAAATCTAAACAGGCCTATCGGCTTTTTATGGACTTTTTGAAGGAATCCCCAGACCTTTTGGAAGAGGAACTTTTTACCTATTTTAAGGAACCTATGTTGATCACCTTTGGATTTACCATTGAGGAATACGATCCCCGCTTTCCAGCAAGTTTTTATGAATCCTTTCTTGAAAAGATTGATCAATTTTTGAGATTACCCTTACCTTCTGCCGCTGAGGAGCGGAGAAATAGAGCAAAGGCCCTACTTGAATTAAATCAGGTAGTAAATGAAAAATATGCAGAGTTTGGCTGGGAAAATGCCCTTCTCAAGGGTGAAATAGTGAGAAAGGCTGTGCAGAGAGCCTACGGTATGAGAGTGAGAACCATTGAAGAAGAGTTTTATTCTGCCCTTGAGAGGGTAAAAGATGCCTGTAACAACTTAACACTCGAGGATTTTGGAGGTCTAAGTGAATAACCTGGATCCAGAATTTAAACCCCTTCTTCGCCAAGTTGATCTTTTTCCTGGAGAATTTCAAGGTCAGCAGGTTGTCCTCTTAAGGGACCCAGTAGGAATTGTAGATGAGGTAATTGCTCTTCCTCAGGGAATTCTCTTTTTGCTTGCCCTTATGGATGGAGAGCACGATCTGCGAGATCTTCAGGCTGAAGCCACAAAAAGAACCGGCCAAATTGTCCCTCTTGAGGAGATTGTAAAACTTGTCAGTTTGCTTGATGCTAAAGGTTTTCTCTGGAGTAAGAGCTTTGAAGAGATAAAGGAGAGGGCCTATCAGGCCTGGTTTCAACAGAGACTCCGTCTTATGGCCCATGCTAATATGGGGTATCCTTTAGAACAAGATGAAGCTAAGGCCTTCTTGGATAAGATTTTGAGTCTTTCCTCTGCCGATGGAAAAGAGGCCTCTCGGATACTTATTGCCCCTCATATAGATTTGAGAGTTGGAGCTAAGGCCTATGCAGAAGCCTATAAGAGATTTAAGCCTCAGGCGGGATCAAGGGTCATTATTCTTGGTGTGGGGCACTACCTTGATTTTCCCTATTCGGTCTTAACCAAGGATATAGCTACTCCTTTTGGTATCTTAAGGAATGATAGGGGAGGTCTTCTATATCTAACTAATTCAAAAAAGCTTGAGCTTTTTCCAGATCACATTGCCCATAAACTTGAGCATTCTATTGAGTTTCAGGCCTTATTCTTGCATCACCTTTTTGGAGATGATGTAGTTGTCCTCCCTGTTCTTATAGGTTCTCATCGCCTTCTTTTTTCTAATGAGAAACTTATAGATGGATTAGTTGAGGGGCTTTTGGATCTCCTTGATGAAAGGAGTTATATAGTGTTGGGAATTGATTTTTGTCATCTTGGTCTTCGTTATGGAGACCCTGTAAGCGTTGACGAAATTCTGGCTCAATCTGCCCTTAAGCACGATAGAGATCTTCTTGAACTTGCTTTTTCAGGAAAGGTTAAAGAGCTGGAAGATTTTGTCCTTGCCCTGGAGAGAATGAAGGTCTGTGGAGCAAGTGCTTTGTATATATTATCTAAACTCATCTCAAAGGGAGTTTTTCAGGGCAAGGGGGAGATTTTTTATCAAGAGGTTTTACCCTTTGGCGAGGGTTCAGCTGTAAGTGTAGCTTCAGCGGGTTATATTATCTAAGACCTCAAGAAGGCTCTCCAGACTAAAGGGTTTTATGAGGACCTCTTTAAATCCTAAGGCCTTTGCATCAAGAGTTTCTTTTTTATAGGCATAGCCAGTTGCTAAAATGGCCTTTACCTCTGGATCCCTCTTTTTTAATTCATAAAAGGTCTGAATACCATCCAAGGCACCTGGAACTGTAAGATCAAGAATAACTGCATCAAAAGGCCCATCTCTTTCATATAATTGAAGGGCCTCTTCCCCATTTTCACAGGTAATAACCTCAAAATCAAAGGATTCAAGAAGTTCCTTTAAGGACTCTCTAATCTCTATCTCATCATCCATAAGAAGTATGCGTTTTTTACTCTCGGGAGTGGAAAATTGCAATTGAGGGGCTTCAACAGGGGAGACCTCTTTTTCAGAAAAGGGTAAATATATTTTAACTGTCGTTCCCTGACCAGGAGAACTCTCAATTTCAATTTTACCACCATGAGCCTCGATAATTCTATTGGCTGAGAATAGGCCAAGTCCTGAACCACCAGGTTTAGTGGTTATAAAGGGTTTGAAAAGATCTTTTTTGATCTTTTCAGGAATTCCAGGGCCTGTATCAGAAATTCCTAACATTACATATGGTTTAGTTAATTCAGTAACAATTTTTATGATGCCTTTGTCATTCATAGCTTGTCTTGCATTAACAAGAATATTATGTAAGGCAATACTTAATAAATTTTTATCACACTCAATGGACTTAATTCGAGGATCAAAGGAATATAAAATTTTTATACCCGAGCCAGCTAAAGCAAAGGCAGTTACTTCTCGCAGAAATTCAGGAAGGGAGAAAAGTTCAGGGGAGAGAATTAAACTTTTTCCATAGACAAGAAGTTCCTGAGTTATGGATTTTGCCCGGAGACAGGTATTTTTAATTGCCTGAAGCTTTTCAAGAATCTTATAAGGAAGAGCTGATCCTTTCCTAAGAAGAATTTCGGTGTTATTCAAAATACTGCTGAGAAGATTATTTAGATCATGGGCAAGGCCACTGGCAATCACTCTTAAAGTCTCAAGCTGGGTGTAGCGGGTTACCTCTGCTTCCCACTTTTTCTCCGAGGTTATGTCTCGCACTATAGCTAAAGATTTTAAAATCTCTTCTAAGGCAATTTCTCTAAAATATATGAATTTTTCTCTATTATCTATCTTTATTTTTATTGTATTTTTCGTCTCAGATATTTCTTTTTTATCAGGAATATCATGGCTGATCTCACAATTTACTTCTTTTAACAAAGATTTAAAAGATTTACCCAAAAGAGATTTTAGATCCTGTTCAAATATATCTTGAAAGGTCTTATTTGCTTTTAAGATTAGGCCATTTTCATTAAGAAGAGCTACACCTGTATCTATATTTTTAAACATAGTTTCAAGAATTTCCATTTCCTCCTTAAGCTTTTTTGAAATTATACTTAGAGAGGTGCTTTTTTCTTCCAATAAAGACTCAAGAATTTTCTTTCCCTCTTCAAGTTCTTTATTTAAGCGAGTATTTTTTCTATATAAATAAAGGAGGTAGAAAATAGTAAATCCAGCTAATAAAATTAAAGCTGAATAGATAATAGTAAGTCTTTGTTTTTCAGCTTCAACCATTTTGCGTAAAGGAAAAAAAGGTCCGATAAGAAGTTCTTTCATTATAACATATAGTTGATGGGGCTCATAGGGAAGTATAACCATAAGATCGGAATTTGGTATCTCCTTTTTCATTTGAGCAAGATCAGATAAGGCCTGATAAAGGGTTGATATAAGTTTAGGGGAGGCCTCCCTTGTATACACTAAATACCAGTCTGGAATAAGGGTAGTTGAGACAAGAAAGGGAAAATCTGGATAGCTTTTAGAGGCCAAAACCTTGATTTTATTGAGATTTATATATTTTTTCTTATTAAGATATTCTAAAACTCCTGTCCTTACTGCACCAGCATTAACTTCTTTTTTTAAAACAGCTTCAATCACTTTTTCCCAGCTACCTAATCTCTTCAGTTTTATATGATCTTCTTTAATCCCAATCTTATTAAGCTCATATAGGCTTAGTGCAAAACAGCTCGCACAGTCAGAAACTATCCCTATGGTTTTCCCCTTTAAATTAGAGAGAGAATTTATGGAAGAATCCTTTAAAGTAAAAATAACTGCTCCTTGAAGCCCTTTTCTTGAAAATTCATAGGAATAGATGTTAAAAATAGGAAAAACTCCCTTTGTTTCCCGGTCTTGAAATCTTTCTTTTAAATTTATAAAGATGGGGGGATTAACGATGGCCAGTTGAAAATTTGGGCTTTTCACATCCCTGAAATATCTATCATCAACATATAGGCATGAAAAGGAAAAATCCTTGCTTTTCTGATTGAGATAACCTGCAAGGGCCTCACAATTTATAAGGGGTCTATCAAGAATCTTAGCATTAAGAGCATAGATAACTATCCTTTCCTTAGCTAATGAGGAGATAGGAAGAAAAAAGATAAAACCTAAAAAAATCCATATTTTCAACTTTTTCATATACTAATTAATTTTAGGTAATCAGAATTTATTGTCAAGCGAAAAATATCCTTAGAAACTTTTGAGATAGAGTAAGCTTTTCGGATGTAGGTCTATTTTTAAAAGTTCAAATTTTTTTCTACCTCATAAAGAAAATCTATAGCCTCCCCCTGAACTTATAAAGGAGCCTTGAAAAAAGAGGAAAAATAATTATTATTTTAGTAAACTAATTTAATAATTGGGAGGTGCTGAGCATGCCTATTTATGAATTTAAGTGTGAAAAGTGTGGCAAGATTTTTGAAGCCCTTTGTTTCACCAAAGAAGATGAGAAAGATGTAAGGTGCATTTATTGTGGTTCTAAGGATGTTACAAAGGAATACTCCTCTTTTGCTACCTCCTGGGGTAGAGGATTTATAGGAGGCTCTGGTTCTTGTGGCGGGGGAAGAGGTTTTGGCTTTGGTTGAGCTTAAGAGACCAAGGGGGTAGTTACCCCCTTGAGTTTTTCAAAGAACACCTCTATTTTTTTAGGATCTTTTTTTCCCGGCGATTTTTCAAGCCCTGAAGATAGGTCAATGGCATAGGGATTTACCTTTGAAACTGCCTCTAAAACATTGTCAGGGTTTAATCCCCCTGCTAAAAAAATTCTATGGCCTTTTAAGACAATGTCTCTAGCGATATCCCAGTTGAAGGTCTTTCCTGTCCCCCCAGGTAGACCCTCTTTATAGGTGTCAAGTAAAAGGGCATAAGCATCTCTCCAATAATCAAGTTCATCAAAAGAAAGGGAATCTTTGATTCGAAAAGTTTTAATACAGCGTTGTAAACCAATTTTTCTGGCCAGATCTAAATTCTCCCGACCATGAAGTTGGATTAAATCTACCCCAAGGTCAAGGGCTGATTTTATTTCCTCGTAAGGAGCATCCACAAAAACAGCTACTTTTTTAGGGATTTTTACAGCCTTTAAAAGTTCTGAAAGCCTTGAACCAACATATCGTGGGGAAGGAGGATAGAGAATAAATCCTAAGTAGTGAACAGGATATGCTTCAAGAAGCTTAATATCTTCAAGATTAGTGATACCGCAAATTTTTATTTTAACGGAAATTTTAAAACCTCCGATCAAAGTAAATGTTTTTACCTTTAACACTTAGGGGGATTCCAAGGATAATATCCCCGGGCATTAAACCAAGTCTTTTGACTGCTACTCCAATAGTATACATAACCCTATTATCAAGGCATAAATCCTTAGCTTTTGAGACTGCAGAACCTATAGCAATACCAAGATCAATGAGTCTCATAGCGCATACCGGACCTTCATAATCAAGCTTTTGTTTAGTCACCTTCAGAATGCTTTCACAGGTGAAACCACAGGCTCCGCAGTTGACACCAACAGGCCTTTTAAAGTCAAGGGAGATTAAAACTAAGGCCTCTGAATTCCGCAAATTTTCTGCATCCCTTTTAAAGAATTTAAAGGCCTCTCCACGCTCGGCTATTTTTTCCATCTCCTGGGCAATTGCTTCCATTTCTTCCCTTTTTATAACTAAGGCAAGGACAATATCATCTTGCCCTCTGGCCTTAGGAGCAGTTCTTGCAGATACTAAAAGCTCATAGGCAAGCTTTTCCACTGCCTCTTTCTCTGGATTTATCTTCATAGGCTTTACCTCCTCCTGCAATTTTAAATCACAGAAAACCATGATTTTTTAAGAAATCTAAGGTGATCTCTTTACCCCGTTGTGAAGAGAGTTTTTCCAGATAGGGTTTTGCCCATTGATAGACCATTTTTGCAATCATATCAACTTCAAGATTTACGAAGTCTCCAATTTTTTTTGAAGAAAGGGTGGTTACCTTATAGGTATGGGGAATAATCATAAGGGCA
Source organism: Caldimicrobium thiodismutans (assembly GCF_001548275.1). Taxonomy (GTDB): domain Bacteria; phylum Desulfobacterota; class Thermodesulfobacteria; order Thermodesulfobacteriales; family Thermodesulfobacteriaceae; genus Caldimicrobium; species Caldimicrobium thiodismutans. The sequence continues at coordinate 783,684 of NZ_AP014945.1, read as the reverse complement.
AACTTATTTGAGCTAACTTCATTAATAGTTAAACTTATGCCATCAACGGCAATCGAGCCCTTAGGGATAAGATAGGGAGATAATTCTTGAGGTATTTCTATTTCAAAGAGATAATAGTCTCCAACCTTAGAGATATTAATTATTTTCCCTGTAGCATCTACATGCCCTGAAACTAAGTGCCCTCCAATTGAAGCCCCCAGTTTAAGTGCCCTCTCTAAATTCACTTCATCTCCAGCCTTTTTAATTTTAAGGGTTGTCCGAGCAATGGTCTCAGGGGATACCTGGGCAGTAAATTTTTTTTCTAAAACTTTAGTTGCGGTAAGACAAATTCCATCCACAGCTATGCTATCACCGATTTGAGTATCACCTAAGGAAAATTCACTTTCAATTTCAATAAGGAACCCCTGGCCTTGAGGAACTAATCTACGAATAATTCCCTTCCCCTCAATTAGACCTGTAAACATAATTATGTCTATTATAAAGATTTTTTAGCCCTGTGCAAGGGAATGTATAAATCCATATCTTTTGAGCCTCTATAGTATTTTTTCTTTGGGCGTAATACAAATTAAATCTCTCCACATACCCGTTCCCCTTCGGAAAGAAAGGATAAATAATCTTTAAAATCTTTCTTTTAAGTAGGGGTTTAAAATTTTAAACCCCCACCCTGGATACCTCAAAAGCAGAAACAGTTGCCTCTGTTCCATACTTTTCATGCTAAGTAAGTATTTTTAGTTTCCGCAAAACTTCTTCTCTTTGAGAGGCTTCTTTGATGGATTCTAACCTTTGAAGAAGTTTTAAATCTTTTGAGGGATTAGGCAGGATAGAATTGGCCATAGCTTTAACCTCTCCTTATAATTTTTAAGTTCCATTTTACCACCTTTCCTTTTTCTTGTAAGAATATGAACTTATGCAAGGGAAAAGGTAAATTTCCTCTTGACTTTATCCAAAAATCCTTTAAAAATATGTTAAGTATGGAGATAATTACTATAAAAACTACCAAAAAGACCGAGTTAATAGATATAACCTCTGATGTAGAGAGGGTCCTACCCCATAAAGACGGAATTTGTATTCTTTTCAATCCCCATACTACAGCGGGTCTGATTGTAAATGAAGGAGCTGATCCTTCAGTAAAGGAAGATATATTAGCCATATTTTCACAGCTTGCCCCAGAGAAGTATCCTTATAAACACCTTGAAGGGAATTCGCCAGGGCATATTAAGTCAAGTCTCACTGGCCCTACATTAATTCTTCTTGTTGAAAAAGGAAAACTTCTTCTTGGGACATGGCAGAGAGTTTTTTTTGCTGAATATGATGGGCCAAGAAATAGAAAGGTATATGTAAAATTTATGGAGGGATAAATGAAAAAATATTTTCTCCTTTTGTGTTTAAGTGTGGCTTTAATAATTTCATGTAAAGCTCAATCTCAATATTATCAAGAGAAGGCTTTTTCTCATAAAGAGATTGCTAAACTTTATTTTGATGAAGGGCGTTATACAGAGGCTCTTCAGGAGCTTGAATTGGCAAAAAAAACAGATAAGTGCGATGCAGAAACCTTTAATCTTTTTGGGCTTGTTTATATGACCAAAAAGGACTTTGCAAAGGCGGAAGAGGCTCTTCAAGAGGCAACAAAGCTTGACCCCTCCTTTTCTGAAGCTTACACCAATCTTGGAGCTTTGCGCATGCTCCAAGGGAAATATCAGGAGGCTATTTCATATTTTGAGAAGGCTATTTCCAATCCCCTTTATGTTAATATTCATCTTGCTCTGACCAATCTTGGTTGGGCCTATTATCAGCTCGGTGATAAAGAAAGGGCTCTTGATTACCTCCAAAGGGCTCTGAAAGAAAATGCTCGGGCAACCAAGGCTTTAATTTATCTTGCCCTTATTCATCTTAATGAGGGAGATTATGCTTCAGCAGAATTTTATCTCAAGAGAGTCCTGAAAAATGATCGCTCTTCCATGGAGGCAAGATATTATTTGGGAGAAGTCTTTTTTAGACAGGGAAAATTAGATTTGGCCAAAGAAATCTGGGAATCTGTAACTCAAATAGCTCCAAATTCAGAGTGGGGCAATCTCTCTGAGGAGAGGCTTTATTTAATTAAAAAGCTTCAGACTACTGCCCCTGCTAAACCATAAGAATCTCTTTTTTAAGAGTCTCTCCTTTTTCTTGATAGGCTTCAAGCCTGTTTAAGGCTTTAATCAGGGCCTTTAGACTGGCAATAACAATATCTCCATCTTTACCCAGCCCTGCAGATTTAATTCCTCTTTCATCTTCAAGAATTACACCACAGACCCCTTCTGCAGAGGTGCCACCAGATAGGGCATCTATATGAAAGTCAAGAAGTTTTAAACTCTTTTTTCCCTCTTCGCCTGTAAAGGTATAGCCAAGGGCAGAAGCTACAGCCTTGTAAGCTGCATCAATTGGACCAATACCAAGACCAACGGATACTCTTTGTCCAAGTTTTTTATCCTCAATTTCAACCTGAGCAATAGGTTTAAGGGAGCCACTTAAAACACTTATAACTTGAGAGGAGGTCAATTTATATCTATACTCTCTTTCAAGTAAAAGATCAAGGACAATCCCTTCAAGATAGGCATCATCAACCTTTCTTAAGATATCTTTCACTTCAGATCTGTATTTTTCAAAGACCTTATCCAGCATTTCTTTGGAAAGCTTCCAGCCAAGGCTTTCAAGTTTAAAAGATATGGCGTGCCTTCCTGAATGTTTCCCAAGGACAATTGCAGAGCCTGTCCAGCCTATCTCCTTGGGATCAATAATCTCGTAAGTGGATCTCTCGCAAAGAACTCCGTGTTGATGAATACCCGATTCATGAGCAAAGGCATTTGCCCCCACAATTGCTTTGTTGGGTTGCACAAGCATACCAGTATGTTGGGAGACAAGCTGGCTTACAGGTATTATTTTTTTTGTATTTATGTTGACAAGGGGTTCATAGCCCAATTTCTCTTTAAAAAAGTCAGCTCTGGTTTTGAGGGTCATAATAATCTCTTCCAAGGCTGCATTACCTGCTCTTTCTCCGATTCCATTGATAGTGCCTTCAACTTGTGTTGCTCCAGCAAGGATAGCTGAGAGAGAGTTAGCAACTGCTAAGCCAAGGTCATTGTGACAGTGCACAGAAATTCTTAGATCACCTTTTTTCAGGGCGGATTCATAACCATTTGCCTTGAGATTTTCAATGAGAAACTTTATTAAATCATAGTATTCTTGAGGTATAGTGTAACCTACTGTATCAGGGATGTTTATAGTTGTAGCCCCAGCTTTTACAACCTCAAGGACAACCTGAGCTAAAAAGTCTCTATTACTGCGAGTGGCATCTTCAGCAGAAAACTCTACATCTGGACAAAGACTTCTGGCAAAAGAGACAGCCTGTTTAGCAAGCTCTAAAACTTCCTCCCTTGATTTTTTGAGCTTATATTTAAGATGTATATCAGAGGTTGCAATAAAAGTATGAATCCTTGGTCTTTCAGCAGGTTTTATAGCCTCCCAGGCAACCTCAATGTCTTTTTGATTAGCTCTGGCAAGGGCAGCAATAGTTGCTCCTTTTACTTCTCGGGCAATAGTTTGCACAGATTCAAAATCACCAGGTGAGGTAATTGGAAAGCCAGCCTCAATTACATCAATCCCAAGCTCAGCTATGGCCTTTCCAATTTCAATCTTTTGCTTAATATTTAATGAAACCCCAGGGGACTGCTCTCCATCCCTTAAAGTGGTATCAAAGAAAACTATTTTTGAATTCAAGGTCTCCCTCCTATTACAATTAATTTTATTTTAAAACTATTTTAAATAAATTCAAGACCTTTTTGAGTAAAGTATAACATTTTCTTTGGAGCTTAAAAGAGGCATTCATGCATTCATATTTTTGAGACTTAAGAGGATTTTTACTACAACTTACTTTGCAGGAAAATGAACCTGTATTTTGTAGGACCCCTTGACAAAAATTTTTTTCTTGTCAAAATATAGTAGTATAAAATAGATAAAACCACAAGATATTGTGTTTGGGAGGATAAAATGGAATCCTTAGTTAGAAAAAGAAGTGGGAAGCTGGTTCCCTTTTCAAGGTTCAGAATAGTAAATGCCGTCTTTAAGGCCATGAAGGCAGTTGGGATTGGGGCTAAGGAGGATGCGGAAAGGATTGCCGATGCGGTCTCAGTTCAACTCTATAGAAGTTATTTCAAGAAAGGTGATATTCCCCATGTGGAGACCATTCAGGATATCATTGAAAAGACCCTTATGGAGAAAGGGTTTCCAGAGGTTGCCAAGGCTTATATTCTATATCGTGAGAAGAGGCGTGAGGCAAGAGAGATTGGGAAGGCTCTTGTTGATGGGATTAATCTAATTGAGGAATATCTTGGTCAGGATGACTGGAGGGTAAAAGAGAACTCCAATATGAATTACAGCCTTCAGGGTTTGAATTTTCATGTAAGTTCTTCAGTAGTTGCCCGTTACTGGCTTGAAAAGCTTTATCCCCAGGAGGTTGCTCAGGCCCACAAGGAAGGGGATTTTCATATTCATGACCTTGGTTCTCTATCTCCTTATTGTGTAGGATGGGACCTTTATGATCTTTTAATGCGCGGTTTTGGAGGGGTTTATGGCAAGGTTGAGAGCTCTCCACCCAAGCATTTTCGCTCAGCCCTTGGTCAAATTGTAAATTTCTTTTATACCCTGCAAGGTGAAAGTGCCGGGGCTCAGGCTTTTTCTAATTTTGATACCCTTCTTGCGCCCTTTGTAAGATATGACAAACTCTCTTATGAAGAGGTCAAACAATGTATGCAGGAGTTTCTCTTCAATGTAAATGTGCCAACCCGTGTAGGCTTTCAAACTCCCTTTACTAATCTCACCTTTGATCTCAAACCTTCTAAGTTATACAGGGATGTTAATATAATTATTGGAGGAAAACCAAGGGAAGAGGTTTATGGAGAGTTTCACAAAGAGATGTCCATGATTAACAGGGCCTTTTGTGAGCTGATGATGGCTGGAGATGCCAAGGGAAGAATCTTTACCTTTCCTATTCCCACCTATAATATTACCAAAGACTTTGACTGGGATAATCCTGATTATGAGCCCCTCTGGGAGATGACCAGAAAATATGGAATTCCCTATTTTGCCAATTTTGTAAATTCTGACATGGATCCTGATGATGCAAGAAGTATGTGTCTTGCTGGAGATGAAGAGATCCTCATCAAAAATTCAGAAACTATTAAAAGAGTAACTATAAAAGATGTTGCAGAATATTATAAAGCAAGTGATTTTGATAAGGAAGGTTGGGCTGAATGTAAGGCAGATGGGAATTTGAGAGTTCTTTCTCTTAATCCGTCTAATTTTAAGCTTGAGTGGGTGGGAGTTAAAAGATTTTTAAAAATTACTGACTCAAGAGCAGTTGAGATTATTACTGAAGATGGCAAAAAAGCTATTTATTCTCTCAAACATCCCCTTCCCATTTATACACCTCAAGGAATTAAAATGAAATTTGCTAAAGATGTATTAGGTGGAGATATACTTTTAGTTCTTAAAAAAACCGGTGAGGGGATTTTAAAAGAGGATTACCAGAAAATAGGGGATTATATTCTGGACGAAGACCTTGCTAAAATTTTAGGTTTCTTTATCGCAGATGGAAATTATCTTTTTGAAACAAGAAAGAATTTAAGAACTTACGGGAAACCAAGAGGCCTACAGTTTACTTTTAAGGCTGATGATGAAGAAACTATAAGAATTATTAAAACACTTTTACAGAAAAAATTTGGATTAAGGCTAACAGAAAAGAAAGATCTAAGATACAACACTTATTATATTTATGTTTATAATACTCATATTTCACGAGTCTTTTATGAGGCAGGTTTTAAAAAATACGGAAGGCTTCCTCAAGTAATTTTTAATAGTCCCAAATCTGTAATTCAAAGCTTTCTTGATTTCTTTATGAGAGGAGATGGGTATTTAAAAAGAAAGGAAATACATCTAAATGATAAAGAATTAGCCAGAGATCTTGTTCTTCTCTTTTCTCTAATTGGACAGCCTGTAACTTATAAAGAAAGAAAAAACAGTCAAAGAATTTACCTTCAACATAGTAAATCCTTGATAAAGCAAACTAACTACTATTTAAATAATCCTTTACTTTCGGAGAGAGTTCCCGGCTGGACTGCTCAGTCAACTTATAAAGTTCCAGGTCTGAAAAAAACACGAATGGTGGGTTTAAATACTCTTGATAAATATATGGCCCATACTGAGGAGAGTTTAAAGTTTAAAGAGGGAGATGTCTATCCTGTAAGAGTAAAAGAAGTAAAAATACTTGAATTTGACGAACCAAAAGAGTTTTATGATCTTGAACTTGAAAGGAATCATCTTTTTATTCATTCCTTAGGACAAGTTTCTTTTAATTGTTGTAGACTTCGTCTTGATCAAAGGGAGCTCAGAAAGAGGGGAGGAGGTCTTTTTGGTGCCAATCCCTTAACTGGTTGCTATGACGAAGAAACTGAGGTTTTAACTGTTTCTGGATGGAAAAAATTTAGTGAATTAACTTTTGATGATGAGCTCTTTACCCGAACGATGGATGGAAAAATAGAAATACATAAACCAATTAGAATTTTTGAATACGATTGGGATGGGGAATTAATAAGAATTAATCATAAATCTTTTGATTTATTAGTTACACCTAATCATAGAATGTTTGTTAAAAGATGGAATGGAAAAAAATGGATTTATAAATTTGTAGAAGCTAAGGATTTTGATCCAAACAGGGATAGGATTCCCAAACAAAGTATATGGGAGGGAGAAGAAAGGGAATATTTTATCTTACCTCCTGTTCAAATAATGTCTGGTTCAGGACCAGAAACAAAATTTTCTGACTCTGAAATTGAAGAAATTAGAAATTTGAAAAAAGAAGGAAAAACGATTTATCAAATAGCAAGTGAATTTAATTGCAATCCAGTAACTATTTATAATATATGCACTAAGGAGAATTATGGTAATAGAGAAAGAGTATATGAAGCTCCACCTCTAAAAATAAAAATGGATGATTGGTTAAAACTTTTGGGAATTTGGTTATCAGAAGGGTCAACAGATAATGAAAATATTGCTCCTTCCCACGGATATAGAGTTACAATAACTCAAAAAAATGAGAAGATAAGAAAAGAAATTAAAGAATTATTAAATTCTTTACCTTTTAACTATTATGAAGAAGGACCAAATTTTGTAATTTGTAATAAACAACTATGGAGTTATTTACGCAAATTTAGAAATACATATACAAAATTTATTCCAAAAGAAATAAAAAACTTAAGTAAGAGACAACTAAAAATACTTTTTGATTGGATGGTAAAAGGAGATGGATATATAAGAAAATCAACTGGACAAATAATATACTGGACAGCATCTGATAAATTAGCTGAAGATTTTCAAGAAATAGTGCTTAAAATAGGATATATTTCAACCATTAAGAAGATTAAAAAAACATTAAAGATAAAAGGAAAACAAGTTCATTCGAATGGGGTCTGGGAAATAAGTATACAAAAGTCTAAAGATTATAGATTTAGAAAACATAATATCAGAAAGGAATATTATAAAGGGAAAGTATATTGTGTAGAAGTTCCTAATCATATAATCATGGTTAGAAGAAATGGGAAATCAACATGGTGCGGAAATAGCATCGGGGTTGTTACTATTAATCTTCCAAGGATAGGTTATCTCTCAACCTGTGAGGAGGAATTCTTTGAAAGGCTTGAAAGGCTCATGGAACTTGCAAAGATTTCCCTTGAAATCAAGAGAAAAGTGATAGAGGATTTTACTGAGAAGGGGCTATATCCCTATTCTAAGGTTTATCTCCAAGGTGTGAAAGAGGCAAGGGGACAATACTGGGCCAATCATTTTTCAACCATTGGAATTGTGGGAATGAATGAGTGCACCCTGAACTTTCTTGGAGAACCCATTTATACCAAGGCTGGAAAGGAATTTGCATTAAAGGTCTTAAAATTCATGCGGGAAAAAATCTCTGACTATCAAGAAACCACAGGCAATCTCTATAATCTTGAGGCAACTCCTGCAGAGGGGACAAGTTATCGGCTTGCCCGCATAGATAAGAAAAAATTTCCAAGAATAAAGACTCAGGGAACACCTGAAGTCCCCTACTATACCAATTCTGTTCATCTTCCTGTTTATTACAGCGATGACATTTTTGAGATACTCACCCATCAAGATGAATTGCAGATTATGTTTACAGGGGGCACAGTGGTGCACCTCTTTGTGGGAGAGGAGATTACTGATAGAGTGGTGGTGAAAGAGCTTGTAAAAGCCATCGTAAATCGCTTTAGACTTCCCTATTTTTCAATTACTCCCACCTTTTCTGTCTGCCCGGTGCATGGTTATATACCGGGAAAGCATGAAATTTGTCCTTTCCCACATACAGAAGAAGAATTGAATCGGTTTGGCACTGAAATTGTAATTCCTGCAAGTTTAATTAATAAATTATCAGAAGGGGCTGTAAAAATTTCAGAATAGACTAAACTACAAAAAAGGAGGTGAGAGGAGTTGAAGGAAAAAGTCAAAGTTAAGGCAGTTCCTTGTGAGGTCTACTCCAGGGTTGTTGGGTATTTCAGGCCTGTTGCTAACTGGAATCAGGGGAAACAGGTAGAATTTGCTGAGAGAAAGACTGTGAACCTTGAGAAGGCTGTAGTTCGCACTTGTGGGTGTGGAGCTTAAGGGAAGTAGGAAAAAGGTTGGCAGAGGGGTTTGTGATTTTTGCGGAGAGGAAATGCCCCTCTGCTACACCTGTCGTAAATGTGGATTTACCATCTGTCAGAGATGCCTTGAGGAAAATCCAAAGAGGTTTCTCTGTGCCAGTGCTGTAGCCTGGATATGTCCCAATTGCAGTAACTGGGAGACCTTCTAAAAAATTCAATAGTAATTAAGTGGAAAAAATTAGAATCAATTTTCTTTATTTGTAAATCATAATGCAACTATGAGCTCTATGGAAAATAAGAGATATATTTACTTGAATAAAGGAGTAGCTTTACATGGTGATTATGTTCTATATGTTCCTTTAGCAAGTCATAGAGTTAGTTACAATTTTACTTTAAAAAAGGCAATTGAAGAGGCAACAAGTTTTAAAAAACCTCTCTTAATCCTATATCCCCTCTATAAAAATTTTGTTACTTCAACTCAGTCACACATTATTTTTCTTTTTGAAGGACTCTTAGATTTTGAAAGAGATCTGAAAAGATATAATCTGGAACTGATAGTAAAAGTAGGAGATCCTTTTTCAGTGGTTTCTGCGGCTTCAAAGCGAGCAGTTTTGATTGTTACAGATTTTCCTTATCTTAAAGGAGAAAGGTTTTTTATTGAAAGAATAGCCAAAATAACTCAAAAACCTATGATTCTTGTTGAGGGCAATGTTCTTGTTCCAGTGACTTTTATCTCCCAAAAAGAAGAGCTTTATGCCAGAAATTTAAGGCCAAAAATTCTCAAAAACTGGATAAATTTTTTTGAGGATTTTACCCTTCCTGAGGCTCCTTTTGGTTCCTATGAAATGGATGAAGAATGTCTTAATATAGAAGAGCTTTTGAAAAAAGAGCATAAATTATTGGAATTATGTAGAGATCTGGAAGTAGATTTAAGGGTTCCACCAGTCAGAGAGCATTTTCAAGGTGGTTATTCTGAGGCTATAAAAAAGCTTGAGGTATTTGTGAGGGAAAAACTACCCTATTACAGAGAATTAAGAAGTGAACCTGGGTATGAGTGTGAAAGTAATCTTAGTCCCTATTTGAGATACGGGCAAATAAGCCCCATTGAAATTTTAAAAAAAATTTTTGAAGTCAGGTTAATGACTGATGATAATGTTAAAAGTTTCTTTAATGAGCTTGTTGTGTGGAGAGAACTTGCGAGAAATTTTTGCCTTTACAATGATAATTATGATTCTTTTTCTGGTCTTCCAGAATGGGCAAGAAAAACCCTTATTAGTCATATGAAAGATCCAAGAGAGAAAAAATATACTCTAACGGAATTAGAAAAAGCTGAAGTTGATAATATATACTGGAGGGCCTCTCAAATTGAACTTTTAAGAAAGGGAAAGATCCACAATTATATGCGAATGTATTGGTGTAAAAGGCTTCTTTTTTGGACAGATACACCTGAAAATGCCTTTAAGATTGCATTATATCTTAACAATAAATATGCCCTGGATGGAGAGGATCCTAATACCTATCTTGGAGTTGCATGGTGTTTTGGAGCATTTGATCATCCCTTCACGGAAAGAGAGATTCTGGGAAAAGTAAGGCCTTTTTCAGAATTTGCTTTAAAGAGAAAAAAATCTCTCTCCCTTTATCTTAAAAAATGGCTATCCTCCTAAATGAATTTAGATCTTATGAATTTCTCTAAAAGCCTTAGCACCACTTTTGCTGGAAAGGATACTTTCATTGATATCTTCAAAATAGAAAGAGAGTTTTCCAAACTCTTTGGGTTCAATTTTTGATACTTTACTTAAATTTATTAAAAAGGATTTGTGTATTCTGAAGAAACCATGTTTTTTCAGTTTCATTTCAAGTTCTCCAATACTTGCTATACATTTATAAAAACCCTCCTTTGTGCGCACAAGACTATGTTTGAGATCAGCTTTTATGTAATATATTTGATTAATACTTAAACTTTGCAAATTAAATTTTTTATCTAAAACAAGGATTCTTTTATGCAATTTTATAAGGCTTTTAATTCTATTTATAACTTTTCCAAGATCTTCGAGTGTATAGGGTTTTATTAGATAGCCTATGGCACCACTTTGATAGGCTCCAAGGGCGTATTCTTCATAAGCAGTTTGTATTATAACGATTAAATCTTCTCTGAGGTTAAGAAATTCTCTGGCAAGTTCAAGCCCATCTTTTCCAGGCATTTTTATATCAAGAAAGACAATATCAATATCTGGATGGTTCTGAAGGATTTTTTTGGCTTGATAGGCGTTTTCAGCCTTTAGAATTTCTTCAAATCCAAGTTTATTAAGAAGTCTTTCAAGTCTTTCCAGGGCAAGGTGCTCGTCATCTGCTATTAAAATTTTTAAATCACTCATGATGAAATTGTAAGGGAAGTTCTATAATAAAGCTAACAGGATTATACGATTCAATTTTAAAGGTTCCACCATAGAGTTGAATTCTTTTTTCAAGAGTTTTTAGACCTATTTTTTTCTCAAACTCTTTTATAGGTAGCCCATCATTAATAAGAGTTAGAGAAAGTTTTTTATGCACCCTTTTGCATATAAGTTTAATATTTAACTCTCTTTGTCCATCATATCCATGATGTATAGCATTTTCCACAAGAACCTGTAGACTGAGTTTAGGAAGTAGGGCCTTTTTTAAAGCATCTTCCTTGATTTCCTCTGAAAATTTTATTCTGCCTCTTTTTCTTAAATTTTCAAGGTGAATATATTTTCTTATAATATCTAATTCATCTTCAAGGGTAATAAGGGGCTTCATTTTGATTATTTCTCTCAGAAATTTTGTAAGAGCAATTAGATAATTTTCAGCTTGATGAGGATCTTTATGGATTAATTCAATAATGTTATTGAGGGTATTGACAAGAAAGTGAGATTCAATAACTTTGCTTGTGCTTTGAATTTGGGAGGATAGCAAAAATTTTTCTATTTCATCCTTTTTCTTTCCCATTCTTACAAAGAGAAAGACTAAAAGTCCTGTAAGATAATTAAGAACTCCGATGATAGTTGCAACTTTTATTGGATAGGATTTTATAGTTTGGGGAATCGGTAAATTGAGGGTGTCAACTACTACAAAGCTTGTTAAAAAACCTAAAAAACCAGCAAGAAAGGAGGCCATGGCTGAAAGGATCCACCAGGCAATTGAATTTTTAATTCTTGTGAGAAGATAATAATTGTTGATTGTTACAAATCCAAAGGAAAATAATCCAAGTATTAATCCAAGAATTATTCCAATTTTAATCCCAATCAAGATGTCATCCTGGAGTAAAAAATATATTAAACATGAATTTAGACCAGAAAAAGCCACTGAAAGAAAGAGAATGAATAGCCAGTCTTTAATAGAAATTTTGAGTTCTAAATTTCTCATTTTTAGTTTAACTTCTTAAATGTTCATATAAATTTAATATACCTACTGAGATTCCCAACCACCCCTGATATGCAAAAGAGTGTTCTCCTACAAGAAATAAACCTTTAAAAGGAGTGATATTTCCGGGAATTTTAAAAGGATGGTTTTCCATTTTAAAGGGGATTCCACCAAGATGGATTTTGTTTAAATATTTTTTAAAAGTAAGGGGAGTAGCATAAAAAACCTCTGTAAAGTTTTCTTCTCTTTCTCCAAAAGTTTCACAAAGATAGTTAATAAATTGTTTTTTTAAATTTTCGCAAAAATTTTTAGATGAGTAAAAATCTCTCAATTTGGAAATTGGAACATGCGTGGATAAAGTGAAAGTTCTTATATTACTGTGATTAAGGAAGGAGAGAAAAAGATATCCTGAAAAGTAGTTATTTTTCATAGTCTCAGGTAGAATAATTAAATGAGAGGGAGAAGGATCAATGGTTGATCCCATATATTTTCCATAACATACAAAGGCTGAATATGGTGATAAAAGACTACGATATTTATTGAAATATTTTAGAAAATCATTATCTTCAAAGATTTCAAGGTTTTCCAGAAAGGGAAAAGCAAGAATGATCTCATCTGCATGGTAGGTTTCATTTTGAGTTTTAATTAAGAAAGAATTTTTAATTTTTTTGATTTTTAAGACCTTTTCATTTAAAAAAAAGTTTGTGGGTAAGGCTATAGCCTCGATAAATTTTCCAGTTCCCCCATTAGCTTTACCCACCCCGGTATAGGAATACCCTATGGCAAGGAGCAGTCCAAGGGCAGAGGTCTCTTTGAGTGAGGTTTGAATGGTAATCATAACTTGTGCCTCAAGAAAATAGTAAAATTCATCAGATATTTCTTGTCCATATAATTCCCTAATAAGAGCTGAAGCTGGTTTATAAAAATAAGGAGCAATCTTTAGGTATATGGGCATATTTTTTAAAATTGTTTTAGTTTTTGTTAAAATATTGTTATTGTTTAAATAAAAATTTGATTTTAAAAGAGTATTTGTAATCTGATAGGAGAGATTTAGAAATTTTTTGTGGCCTTTGAGTGTAGGGAAAGCTCTTTGCCACTCCTCAAGGTCCTCATCAGGGCTCATGAATCGAGCTATAGTCTTACCATTGTTATGAATTAAGATAGGGGGATTGATTAGATGAACTTCAGCTAACTCAAGGGGAGAATTATTGACAAGATCAAGGAGACGTTTAAGGGGAAAATCGGGTATAAGGGAAGGAATGGTTGTTGCCCCTATATTGTATTTTAGGTGGTTTCTTTCAAAGGTTCCAGCACAACCGCCAAGCCTTGGCCCAGCCTCTATAAGAATAACCTCCCTTTCAAGCAATTCCATTATCCTCGCTGAGAGAACACCAGCTATTCCACCGCCTATCACCATACATTTTTTCATTACCTCTAACCTCCCTTTTCTGCCCAGACTATATAAAGAGGGTCTGAAAGAGAGGTTAAATAGGCCCATTTATCCTCTTTTGGACGGGGAAATCCTCTAAGACTATAAGTTCTAAGATTTGTAAAACCCTGAACCTGATTGAAAAGCTCAAGCACATAGCCCATTCTTTCAAAATCCTGAAGATCTATCCAGAGTTTTATAACCTTGGGCGGAAAATATCTATTGGAAAAACTAAAGAAAATCTGACCTTTAGGTTTAAGAATACGATTTATCTCTTTAAGAACTTGTATTGGATGGATTAAATATTCAATCGAGAGATCACATACAACTGCATCAAACTCCTCATTTTGAAAAGGTAAAAGGGGATCAGCGTTTATGTCCTTTATCACAAAATCTTTAAGCTTGGGATTTGCTTTCAGTTCCTCTTTATTTAATCCAAGTCCAATTACTTCAAAATCTCCTTCAGATAAATGGGATTCAAAGCTACTCATTAGATCAAGAATTTTCTTTCCTTTTAAATGAGTAGAATAAAAATTTATTAGATTATTATGAGAACATCTATCAATATGAGGTAAAAATCGGGGTTCCCTGTAGAATTCAGTATCTGGTGTTTCATCAAATCGTGTAAAGCTCTCTTTCTCATCAAGACCAAAATCTGTCACTATTCTATCGTATCTTGCTTGCATGCCAGGACCAATCCTGAAAGCTAATTCCCAATAATCTCTGCATCGTCCACCAAGTTCAGAGGATTTGGGTTGAACTTCAAGGATGGTCATAATAAATTTTAAATTTTCAAAAATACCAAGAGGGTGATTGGCATCAAGTTTGAATTCTTCCCTTGCATCATCAACAAAGATTATTCTCCCTGGATAGGGATTACCTTCATAGATTCCCGGAAGCTCCCTAAAAAAGCCTAAAGGATAAAATCTACCTAAGCGAAGTTTTGGATCAACCAGTTTCCTTGGGGGCTTAAACTGATATTTTTTTACATCATAAACACAGGCATCTTTATAGTTGAAAAAATCTTTGCCAGAGACTTCAAGTGTAGCTTTTGCCCCAGGTTCTCCATCTTTGACAAGTTCTTTAAAGGGGGATGGAAGTAAATCAGCTTCTCGCCAGACATTGATGTCACAAAAGTAAATATCTTGATGTCTTGCAAGAGGAGATTCAAATTGAACTTCTAAAAGGGCTAATACTTTAGCTTTTTCATTCCTGAAATTCATTTTTTTTTACCTCCCTCTTTGAAATTGATCCCAATTAAAATAATAGTTATATAAAAAAAAATCTGGTGACTATTTTTTCCACATTATTCTGAGCTAACGCTCTAATTTTGAAATAAAAATATGTAGATATAACTTTTAAAAATTTTAGAATTTTTTAGACATTAAGTATTTCGATAAATCTGTAGTTATAAAAAGAGCAAGGGCAAAGGGGAATAAAATCAACCAGATGTGAAGGGGTAGGGCATAGGTTGAGAAGATCTTTTGCCCTAAGGGATGATAGACAATAAAGAGCTGAAGAAAAACCTCAAAAAGAATCCCTATCAAAAGAAAGGGATTTGAAAATAGACCAATTTTCAAAACAGGAGTCCTAAAGGTTCTGCAGGCCATTACATTTCCAATTTGAGTGAGAACAATTCCTGTTAGGCAGGCTGTGGTTGCCTGTTGATAAAGGAGATTGGTAGGCTCAAGCAAGGTTCCCAAGCTCCATCCCCCAGTATATAAAACATAAAAATATCCGAATAAACCAGCTATGACCTCAAAGGGGGCAAGAAGGAGACACACTCTCAAGATTAAAAGAAGACTGAAGAGTTTTTCCTTTGGACTTCTTGGTGGTTTTTTCATTTCCTCACCAGTTGGTTTTTCTATGCCAAGGGCAAGCCCGGGTAAAATGTCAGTTCCAAGGTCAATGGCAAGAATTTGCATGATGGTCAAGGGAAGGGGCAATCGATAAAAGGCATAAAGTATATAAGGCACAAGTTCAGCAACATTAGAGGTTAAAAAATAGGCCAAAAATTTTTTAATATTTTCGTAAACTCCTCTCCCTTCTTCAATGGCACTGACAATGGTTGCAAAATTGTCATCTAAGAGAATAATGGAACTTACCTCTTTGGCTACCTCAGTTCCGCTTCCCATGGCAATTCCAATGTCTGCTTTTTTAATAGCAGGAGCATCGTTAACCCCATCTCCAGTTACCGCGACCCTTTCTCCCAGTTCCTGAAGAAGAGTAACAATGCGAAGTTTATCCTTTGGAGACATACGAGTAAAAAGGATTTCTTTTGCCTTTAATTTTTCCTTTAACTCTTCATCAGTCATTTTATGAAATTCTTCGCCTTCAATGATTACAGGATTTGATGCAAGACCTATTTCTCTTGAAATGGCAAGGGCTGTTTTTGAGGCATCTCCTGTGACAAGAATAATCCTTATTCCTGCTTCCTTGCATTTTCTTATGGCTTCTTTGACCTCCGGTCGAGGGGGATCCTCAAGTCCTATTAATCCCACAAAGGTCATATCCTTTTCAGGTTCGGCTTCGGAGAAAGCCAGAGCTAACACGCGGAGCCCTTTTTCCATAAGGGATTCGTAATTTTTCAAAATCTCTTCCCTCAACTTTTCATCTAACTTAACCTTTTTTCCAGAGATCAAAGCATGGGTGCAGAGAGGTAAGATTCCTTCTGTTGCTCCCTTGGTTAAAAAAAGGAGGCCTTCATCAAGTTTGTTTTGAGTGGTCATTCTCTTGCGAATGGGGTCAAAAGGAATTTCTGAAAGACGCTCAGAGGGTGTCTCCTTTAAATAAGTTTTAGCAAATTTGTAAAGAGCAACTTCTGTGGGATCTCCCTTTAATTCTCCTTCCATTTCTTTAGTATTGTTACAGAGCAGGGCAATTTTTAAGAACATAGGGAAGGCTTTTTCATCAAAAATCCAGAGGTCCCTGACTTCCATTTTATTCTGGGTTAAGGTTCCTGTTTTATCCGTGCAAATAACAGACACGCTTCCCAATCCTTCAACAGCGGTGAGCACTTTAACCAGGGCTTTCCTTTTAAGCATCCGCTGACTTACCATGGCTAAGGAAAGGGTAACAGTAGGCAGAAGACCTTCTGGAACAAGGGCTACAATTACTCCGATGGCAAAGGTAAAATTTTCCCAAAAACTCTTTTCAAGAAAATGACCTATGAGAAAAAAAATAAGACCTATAGAGGTTGCAAAAAGGGCAATAAGACGAGAGGTTTTGGAAATTTCTTTTTGGAGAGGCGTTTTTTCGATCTTTACAGTCTCGGTAAGACGGGCAATTCTACCAAATTCAGTCTGAGAGCCTGTGGCAAAGACAACAGCTTTTCCCCATCCTGAAAGAACTGTTGAGCCTGCAAAGGCTATATTGGGGCTTTGAAAGAGCTCCCCCTTAAAGGGCTCAGTAATTAGAAAAAGGGGATTGGCTTCTCCTGTTAAATGGGATTTATCAAGGCTTAAAGCATAAGCCTCAATAACTCTTGCATCTGCAGGAACCTTATCTCCCTCATAAAGAAGAAGGAGATCACCTGGCACTATTTCTCTTACGGAGATTTCTCTTTCTTTTCCATCTCTTATCACTCTGATATAGGAGGGTAAAAGCTCCTTTAATTTTTCTAAGGACTTTTCTGCTTTGTATTCCTGAAAAAAGGCAAAGATAGCATTGATGAGAATAACGGTGAGAATAGCAAAGCCAAGATGGCGCATGCCCTCACCAGGCTGAAGATAATCAGCAAGAAAGGCCAAAAAAGCCCCTATCCAGAGGATAAGAGCTAAAAAATGAGTGAACTGAGATATGAACTTTTTTAAAAGAACATACTTACGGGTCTCCTTAATTTCATTATAACCGAACTGAATAAGCCTTCTTCTGGCCTCTTCTTCACTTAGTCCTTCTGAAGTTGTTCTTAAAACCCTGAAAACTTCTTCAGAAGAAAGCTCGTTAATCCGCACTTAAATTCCCGGCTTAAAAATTATAAGGTTACAGGGGCTCTTTCCTATCAAATTTTTAACAAATCTCCTTTTCTTTATCTGCCAGAATGGAAGACTTTCTACTGGAAAAATAATAAAATCTATTCTTTTAGAAAGAATTTTAAAAATAAGTTTTTTAAGTGATAAAACCATCCAAGCTTCCCACTCATGAGGAGAAGGCTGTTTTTTTAGAAATTCTCTTAATGCACTAAATTTTTTATCTTTGCCAATAGAGATGATATATACCCTTTTATGGGGATAGGTTTTTAAAAGGGCTTTTAAAAAATTCTCGTAATTTTTAAGGGCTTTAAAATTTTCTTCTAAAATAATCAAGATTCTTTTAGGAGAGAGTCTACCAAGATGGACAAATTTTACCAGAGCAAGGTTTGTGGGTAGTTTCAAGCTCTTTTTCAGATCTCTAAGTGGAAGAAAGGCAAGCTCAATTTTTTCCTTTTTAAGAATTTCGGTAAGATCTTTCAGCCCCACTTCTTTTTTGAAATGGGCCTCTACTTTTAAATTTCTTTCCTCAGCTTTGACAAGAAGTCCATTTAAAAAGGTTTCAGCCTTAGCCAATTCTTCCTCTTTTTCATAGGTGACAAGAAAATAAAGGGAGGCTTTTAAATTTTGGGCTAAATCCAGAGCAAGAAAAGCGGTAAGATCTTCAGGAGTAAACCCTTTGATTTCCGCTAAGATTTTTTTAAACACCTTTTAATCTTGAGAGGAAAACTTAAAAAGGTCCTGCAGGTAATCTTTAAGAGAGATTTCCGATCCCTTTAAGCCAAGTTTTTCACGGATCTTTTTTCTATAAAAATCAACGGCATCCTTCCCCAGGTTAAGAAGCTTTGCAATTTCCTCAGAGGTTTTACCTTCTTTAACCAGAAGGGCAATCTGAGCCTCCTTGGTGGTTAATACTGCAAGGGGATTCAGAGAAGAAAGGGTCTCCTTTTCAAATTCCTTTATTTTATTTAGAATTTCAAGTCTCATCTTTTCAAGCTCAGGCTCAAGCTTATCTTGAAGAAGATTTAAAAAGGGGTAAAGAACTGCCGAAAGGAAAGAGAGCCATCCAGAGGGAGGTGAAGAGGGCCTTTTTTCCTCTTCGAAGGTTTCAAGAAGGGGAAGAAAAACCTCACCTTTTGGTAATTCCTGATGAAGGAGCACAAAGACCCTGGGTTTACCTTTTAAGGGAAAGAAAAGAAAAAGATACTTTTTTAAAGCCTTTGAATTGTCATCTGTAAGCTTATAAGTAAGAGAAAAAAAGGGAATTTTCTTTTTAATAACCAGAAGGATCCCATTTTTTACCTTTTCAGCAAATTCCCTTTCTTCTCCTTCTGCCTTTTCGCAAAGATTGATATAATTGTATCCTACACAATCTGGTCTGACGAGAAGCCCCTTTCGCATAGCTTCTTTTTGCCAGAAAGCATTAGTTGCAAGAATGTTTCCCTTTTCATCAAGAATAGCCAGATATCCAGGGAAGTCTTCAAAAATTCGGTAGTAGATTTCAGGATTAAGGGAAGGTTTTTTCATGGCGTGAGCTTACCAGCGCATAAGAATTCCTGCAAAGGTAAAGCCTCCTCCAAAGGAGACCATAAGTAGGAGATCTCCTCTTTTTAATCGTCCTTCTTTTTCTGCCTCGTAAAGGGCAATAGGGATGCTTGCTGCAGAGGTATTTCCATATTTATGAATATTTACAAAGACCCTTTCAGGAGGTAATTCAAGGCGTTCTCGCAGGTATTCTATGATTCTCAGATTGGCTTGATGGGGGATAACTAAGGAGAGGTCAGATGCTGAAAGTCCGTTTCTTTCTAAGAGTTCAAGGGCAATCTTTTCCATCATTCTTACTGCGATCTTAAAGACCTCTCTTCCCTGCATTTTGATATAATACTCCTCTTTGGGAAGCCTTTCATCAAAGGGGAAATAAGCAGATCCTCCCCCTTTCAGGGTTAAGAGAGGCCAGTTAGAGCCATCAGCACCAAGGATAAAATCGAGAACTCCGCTTTCTTCCTGAGAGGCTCCCACAACCACGGCCCCAGCTCCATCACCAAAAAGCACACAGGTTGATCTATCTTCCCAATTAGTCTTTCTTGAGAGGGCTTCAGCTCCAATCACAAGCACTTTCCAGGTGGGATTGTTTTTTACAAATTGATCTGCCAGACTCAGGGCATAGAGAAAGCCTGAACAGGTAGCAGAAAGATCAAAGGCTCCGGCGTTTATAGCTCCAAGCTCTTTTTGAACCAAAATGGAAAGACTGGGCATAAGAAAGTCAGGAGTAAGGGTTGCACAGATTATGAGATTTAGTTCCTCAGGTGTTAAGAAGGCTTTGTTTAGAGCCTCTCGAGCAGCTTGAACAGCATAAGTGCTTATAACTTCTCCCTCTCTGAGGATATGCCTTTCTTTAATGCCTGTGCGCTCTATAATCCACCGATCACTGGTTTCAACCATTTTCTCAAGCTCAGCATTAGTGAGGATCTTTGGAGGAACAGCCATACCGCAGGCTATAATGTTAGAACGAAGCTTAGTCTCCAATTTTTTCCTCCTCAAGGGCATTTTCAAGAATAGCCTTTTCTAATTTTTCTGAAAGATTAATTTTAGAAAAATGCAAGGCCTGTCTAATCGCATTTTTTATCGCATAGGGATCAGATTTTCCATGGGCAATAATTACATTTCCCTTCACTCCAAGGAGGGGAGCTCCACCATATTCACGCCAATCAGTTTTTTTCTTAAAGGCCTGTAGGGCCCCTTTAGAAAGATACATGCCAAAAAGATAAAGATAGGATTTTTTGACCTCGTTTTTGAGCATCTCAAGGATGGTTTCAGCAAGACCTTCAGAAAGTTTTAGACAGATATTGCCAATAAAACCATCACAAACAACTATATCTACATCTCCCTTAAAGATGGCCTTACCCTCAATATTTCCGTAATAGTTAAGGTGAGAGGTTTTAAAGAGGTTATGGGTCTCTTTGACTAATTGATTGCCCTTACCTGTCTCTTCACCAATGGAGAGGAGGGCAACTTTGGGAGATTTTCTTCCCCAGATGGTTTCTAAAAAAAGGCTTGCCATAAGGCCGAATTGATAGAGATCATAGGCCTTGGAATCTACATTGGCTCCTGCATCAATCAATACCATGGGGTCTTTAAGGGTGGGTAGCATGGTGGCAATCGCAGGCCTTCTTACCTTAGTTAGTCTTCCAAGAATAAATATACTTCCTGCTACAACTGCCCCAGAATTTCCAGCGGATACAAAAGCTTGGGCTTTTCCCTCTTTGAGAATGGAGAGGCCTTTAAATATGGTAGCCCCCTTTTTTTTCTTGAGAGCTTCCCCTGGAGCTTCATCCATTCTGATCCACTCTTCGGTATAGACAAACTCAACCCTGTCTGAGGTTGGAAAATTTTTCAGAACATCCTTGGGGCCAGTAAGGATTAAGGAAAGATCTGCAAAGGCAGAGAGAGCTAACTTTGCACCTTTAAGAATAGCATCGGGGGCATAATCGCCCCCCATTACATCAAGAACTATGCGATACATTGAAAATTATTAGACTTCTTCTTTTTCAAGAAAGGCTTTACCCTTATAGTATCCACAACTTGGGCAAACCCTGTGAGGCATTTTAAAGGACTTACATTTTGGACAAATGCTTCCAGATGGTGCTGTAAGAGCCTGGTGGGCACACCTCATTCCTTTTCTGGAGCGAGAAGTCTTTCTTTTGGGAACAGCCATTTCTAAACCCCCTTTATATGTTTTTATCTGCAGGATTAACGAGTTCTTTCAAAATAGCAAAGGGTGAATCCTTTTTAATTTTACTGCACTTACAAACCCTTTGATTAAGATTGGTTCCACAGATTTGGCAAATGCCTTTACAATCTGGTTGACAGAGTTTTCTAAAAGGAAGACTTAATATAATCTCCTCGTGAAGGATTTCTGAATAAGAAATAAAAGAGTTTTCATAAAAACTAACCTCAAGTTCATCAGAAGTTAATTCCCTTTCCTCTTCAAAATCAAGGGTCTTTTTAGGGATAAGAAGGACTTCAAAATCTTTATCTATTGAAAATTCAAAAGGCTCAAGGCATCTATCACAGGTCATTTCAAGAGAACCTTTGAGATGTCCCTTTATCTCAACCTCAATTCCCATTTTTTGAAGCTTAAGGTAGCCTGAAAAGGGTTTCACTATTTTAAGGTCCGCATTTAATTCTTTTAAGTCTTCAAATTCAACCCATAGCCCCTCAGCAGGGATATCATCAATATTAACACCCCACTGGGCTAAATTTTTTAATTCCTGCATAATTTCACCGAATTTTCTTTTTCCCCTTAAAATAATACCAAAAAGCCCTTTTGTCAAACTTGTGTATAAGTCCATATCTTTTGAGACTTAAATAGTAGGAGTTTAAAATTTTATACCCTTTGAATTTTTTTTGTGGGTCTGTTGTAGCACAGACATTCTTGTCTGTGTTTCTTTCACAGATTGGAGTGTAATTTACCTCCTACGAAAAATTTGTTATGTTATTACCTAAGTTTTTGCATATATAGGGGTTATAATAGAAACATGGAAAAGAGAGTAAGGCAGGGCAACTCCATTTTACCTGGGCTTTTAAGCCCTCAGTGGAGTTTGTTGCCTGCCTGCTTAAACCATTATAAGTTGGTTGGGTTTGTAAACCCTCGTCAAGTTGGAGGATTGGTGAGCAGGTCCCCTGCCTTACTAAAACAAAATAAAAGGAGGTCCACCTATGCACTACACCTACTTTGTAGGCCTTGATGTCTCCAAAAACTTCTTTCATGCCTGCCTCATTGATTCCTCTCAAAATGTCCTCTTTAACCAGTCCTACCCTCTTGACTACCAGGGCATCAGTTCCTTTACAAAAGCTCTCCCTCAAGGCTTAAAAAAATCCATCCTTATCGGTATTGAATCCTCCAGTTGTTATCATCTTAATCTCATCACCTACCTCGTTAATCATAACTTCACTTGCGTCATCCTTAATCCAATTCTCATTAAAAATTTTGCTAAACTCTCTCTTAGAAAAACCAAAACCGATGCCATAGACGCTAAAACTATCGCCATCTTCCTTTCTCAATTCCATCAAAAACTACCTCCCCAGGCCTTTACTTCTGAAGAATTTAAAGACCTTGCCAGAGAAAGAGAAAGAATTTCTCAAGAAATCGCTAAAAGAAAAAATAACCTCGAAAAACTTGTGGTCGTTACCTTCCCTGAACTTGAAAGAACCGTCAATATCTACAATACCTCCATTCTTAAACTTCTTGAAAAATTCCCCTCTGCTAAAGCTATTAAAAAAGCCTCTCTTGAGGAAATTGAAAATATACTCTCCTCTCAAAAAGGTAAAAAACCCGCCATTTCTGCTAAAGAAATAAAAGCCCTTGCTGAATATTCTATAGCTCAAAATTGGCCCGCAAAAGAATATATTCTTTCCAGAACCATTCAAGAACTCTTCTTCCTTCAGGAAACCCTTAAAGAAATTGAAAAACTTCTTAAATCCGCTTGTAAAGAGATTTCCGCTTGCCAGGACCTTGATATCCTCCTTTCTATTGAGGGAATTGGAGAAATTACAGCGCTTCATTTTCTTGCTGAAATTCAAGATATAAAGAGATTTCAATCTTACAAACAATTGATTGCCTATGCAGGACTTGATCCTGCTGTTTATGAATCTGGAAACTTTAAAGGAAAGAGCAAGATTTCTAAACGAGGAAATAGGCATTTGAGAAGGGTTGTATGGCTTATGAGTATTAATGTAATCAGACACAATCCTATATTCTGGAGCTATTTTGAGAGGAGAAAAAGACAAGGATTGCCTTATAAAAAAGCGGTTTTGGCCACCGCTCATAAACTTTTGAGAATTATTTATGCACTTCTCAAATATAAAAAATATTTTGATCCTTCTACTACTTATCATAATATTCCTTCTCAAGGAGGTTTTTACTATGCTTATAATTTTTCATAGTTGACTCCTTTTTAATTTATTCAAAAGTTTTATTCAAAAATCACTGCCAAAGATAAGATGATCCAACAGGTCAGGCTGTAATCCCAACATAATAGTTATCTATATCATGAAAATATAATCACCGTGGGTAGATTTAATGTTCCTTTCAAACCTTCTCTTTTTTTAACATCTTAGTGTCCCAATTTACCCAGTTTACTGCATGTTTTATAAATATCAATTTCTTTGTGTAATTCTTTTTTCAGTGCTTCAATGGCTTCCTTAGTTTTATCAGTAGCATAAAGTCTGATTGAAATTTCTTTACCTAATAACTCACTCCGAGATTTATATAAAATTTTTCTAATTTATTCATCTTTCTTCATCAGCTAAATTTTATTTCTCATCTCCGCAAGCTTATTTTCTATTTCCTGCTTCTCATTTAAAAGCTTATGCTCATTCTGTAAAGCCTCTTGATATTCAGCCTCCGCTTGTTGTTTTAAAGCCAGTGCCTTTGCAAGAAGGTCATCATTTTCTAATTTTTTCTCTTGGGTTTCAGTTATCTGTTTTTTTCTTTCTATTTCTTTGATCTCTTTCTCAGCTTCTTTTATTTTTCTTTGTAAATCTATTTTTTTATATTTAATCTGTTCAAGTTGGTAATAAACACTTTGAAGATTTTCAAACATAGGTAATACAATTTTATAAAAAGATGCAAATTTTGTATATTGCTTGTTTAATTCAGCTACTTTTTTATCATTTATAGCATCAAGAAGCTCCTTAGGAGGTTTATAATCGATCAGGATTGGAGCATTTGCTCCACCTTCAAAAGCAAGACCAGCATAAAATCTTGCTGCTTCAAGATCTCCAGACTGTAAGAATGTTTCTGCCATTTTAGAAAAGTAAATAGCTCTCAAAAGCTGTTCTTTTGCTGTCTCAGAAGATTTAGCAGTAGATATAGTTGCCCTGGGACTATCCCAGTTGATTGATGTGGGAGTTTCTCTTTCTGGAGCCCTGGGACCAATTATGGTATAACTTCCCATTGGACCTCCCCCAATTCTAACCTGAGAGAGAATATTCTGCCCAGCTTTCTGCCTTGCTAAAGCTTCATTTTGAGCCTGTTCTTCCGCCTTTTTTAAATGGTTTTTCCATGCCTCCATAGCTTTCTTCTTAGCCTCTTCCTGTTGTTTCCTTAAAATCTCTTGCTGTTTTTGTTGAAAAGATGTGTCTTTTGAGGGAGGTGAAAATAGATTGTCAAAATTAAAAACAGAGTTAAAAAAAGGCTGTAGAATACTTTGAATCATCATAAGCTGTATTTGCTGAGAGGGTGAAAGCCCACTGGGTGCTGAAGGAGTAGAATGGGAATCTCCACCATTAGAAGTGCAAACAGGTCTTGAATTTGGACTTGGACAATAGCAATTATAATTTCTCAAACTAGCGTCATTTTTCCAAGCCTCAAGCGTTGAATAACAATCAATGACCATACCTGGAGTTGGTAAATTTTGAGAATAAGCTGAACGAGCCAGAATAATTTCTGCAAAAAGAAAAAATATAATTATATATAAGTTTTTTTTAACCATGTACACCCCCTTTTTCTTAGTTTTTATTCTTCCTTTTTTATTTTCTCTATATTTTCATCTACCCAATCCTTAGCCTCTGCTCAACTATGTTCAATCTTTCCTTATTCTCCCCTTTCCATCAAAAATTCCCACCTATAAATCTCGTCTTTTGCTGCCCTTACATCGGGTGCATCAGGATAGAGGTCAAGATAAATATTCATGTATTTAATGGCTTGTCTATATTGCTTAAGTTGAGCAAAATTTAAGGCTAATGCCTTATACAATGCAGGAAAAAAGGGAGATTCTGTTAAAGCTTTTTTGTATTCTTTTATAGCTTCTTCAAACTTTCCTTCAGAAGTATAGGTTTCTGCCCTTATTACTGCCTTTCTTGCTTCCTCAGTAAGGGTAAAATATTGTGGATATCTCATTATAAGTTCAGCGATATGAGCTCTCACCACTTTTGCTTCTTTATCATCAGCAAATTTTAGATACTCATTATATTCTTTAATGGCATCTTTATACTGCTTACTTGCTTCAAAATCTCTAGCAACCTTTAGCTTGTGTTCTTTGTATGGTTTCATGGAGTTTTGAAGTTTAGTGATATAAATTTTTCTGAAAGCGCTTTTCGTCTCAAAATAATTCTCTGGTATGCTTTTGTACACTTCTACTGCTTTTCCTGTATTTCCAAGTTTAGTATAAGTAATAGTCTCAAGCACTCTATCAAATGGGCTATCTTTTATGGTTGAAAGAATTTGTAAAGTCTCATTGTATTGACCTTTTTCAATATAGGCTGCACTTATAGAGCTTCTTGCCCATTGATTATTTGAATCAAGTTGATATGCTTTCTCCGCATTTTTATAGAATTCATCTACTTTATTCATACCGTAGAAAGCAAAAGCTTTTACTGCAAAAGCTGTTGCTGTATCGGATTTATTAAATATTACCTTTTCTCTTGTTAATGAAAAATCCATCGCTTTAGAAGATCCTTCTCTTTCTATAGTTAGAGAGACTTTAGAACCTTCATCTCCTTTTAGTGCTTGCATTACTCTATTTATATCCCATCCTTTAATAGATTGACCACCGATTTTTGTAATTTTATCTCCTACTTTTATTCCCGCTCTATCAGCAGGACCTGAACTAACAATACTTACCACCTCTGGATAACTTTTATCATCACTAAGTTTTATCCTCACACCTATGCCGGTGACTGTTGCTAATTCAATGGCCCTATTTGAAAAATCAAGAGCTTCACCATAGTTACCAGTATTCATATAAGCTATGGAAAGCAACAATAAGACTTCAAAGTTATCTTTTTTAAGCTCTAAAGATTTTCTCAAAAACTCTATAGCCGCTTTATAATTTTCGTTCTCCAGATACAGTTCAGCTAATTTGTAAGAATGACGCTGTTTAGAGTCAAGCTCAATTGCTTTTTTAAAGTAATTTTCCGCTTCTTTGTAATGCCCCTGTTCCTTATATAAAAGACCTAAAACGGCATAAGCATCGGATTCATCGGGTGAGAGTTCTAAAGCTCTTTTGGCAGCTGCAATCGCTTCGGTATAATTTTTACTTAAGCGAGAAATATTAGCAAGGGCAATATAATCAGAGACATAATTAGATTTAGTGGTAGAATCTATTGGTATAGTTTTTAATCTCCTTTCTATATCTTCTTTTAACTTAATCCGTGCAACTTCTGGATTCGATAGAACCTCTGCCACCTGAGCCGGGATCTTTTTGACTGCCTCAATTATGGCATTATTGGCAGCATCCCACATGGAATAGTCAACCAATTGAGCCTTAACCACCGAAGCCCCCTCTGTGTAAATATTATAAAGAATTATGTTATCATAATAAATTGTTGTTCTGAGAATTATATCTACAGCACTTTTCCCAAGAGAAAAAATTCTTTCTTCTGGATGGTAACCCTTTATATCAAAAGTTTGAATCTTCAGGATGATATTTTTATTAGAATTTGGATCAAAATGAGGATATACATAAAAATTAATAGCATCTTTTAAATATTTACCTGTATGAAATATATAAGTAATATCACGATCACCAAAGCGATAGTCACGATAACTTTTAACTTCATTCTCATCAAAATAAATTTCCACAGCATAAGGAATTTTTATAGATTGAATGTCTTTTGGCTGTTCAATCTGAGAGCGTGGTTCAATATTAACAGTAAATGGAATTGTACAAGATACTAAAATTAAAAAGATTGGTAGTATTAATAAGTAAACACTTCTTCTTAAGAGCATAATCTATCACCTCTGTTATAATTTTTCTTTGCATTTATTTATAGTTTTCTTAATATCTAATATTCCGATGCCATACTTTATTTTTATACATAACCTATATAATTTTTCAATATCAAATGTCTTAATCTTTAAAATTTTAGGTTTTAATTCTTCCTCCTTTCTCTTTTCCCTTTTTATATTTGCAAGCTTTTGTATATCTGCAGTTTTTCTAATAATATTGTAAATGATTATAGAATATATATTTCTAAATTTTATATGAGGACAGTTCATACTCAGTTCACACACTAAAACCTCCTATTGCTGATTCCTTTGTTAACTTCATAAGGTTTTCTTTTTCTCTTGTAAGTAGCTTTGATACATTTATTGCTGTCTTATAGCTCATGGAAATATACATTTTACTCTTGACAAACTTTTTCGTAATGGATCCCATCTCCCAATGGATTCTAAAGTTTTATTGCCTTATCTGCAAGCCTAAACGTCCTTTTGTGCCTTTTGGTGGAAGAGTAACAGAAAGATTAATCTCAACTCCATCACGAAGAATGGTAAAGATATTTTCACCCTCTGGAAGATCATTGATCAGTGTAATAAATTCCCTTGCGTTCTTGCTTATATCTATGCCATTTATTTTTTTTATTATATCACCGGGCTTTATGCCTGATTTATATGCAGATGAATTAGGAATAACATAAACTACATATATATCATCGCCCTTATAATCCGATGCTTTTAATTTAAAATCTTCTTTAACATTTTGACTGGTTAGAAGCTTTTCTATATCAGACTCATTTTTATATCCAGTGACAGAGTTTAACTGTCTACTATCTTTAAAAAGTATAGTTGTTGGAATTGCTTGAATCTTAAATTTTTCGGAAATTTTTTTATTATTTTGAATATTTATGCTAACGACTGTTACCTTCCCTTTATATTTTTCAGCTATTTGTTCCATCACGGATGTAAACTTTATGCAATAAGTACACCAATCTGCCCAAAAGACCACAAATGTAGGCATACTGTTTCTAATAACCTCATCTTCAAACTCATCCTCTTCAATTTCATACACATTGCTTTTAAAGACATCAAGGGAAGTTGGGATAACTTGTTGTTTGCCTCCTCTAATAATGGTTATTCCCACTATATTTTCAATCCCTGTTCTTTTAGCGTATATTGAAAATCTAGCTTGGAGTCCTGGGTCTTCAAAGGGTGTCTCTATCAATTTGTAAAAATCTTCAAGTTTGATTCCTATAGTACTTCTTTTGTTGACCTCTATTATTTTATCGCCTGTTTTAAAACCTGCCTTCTCAATCTTTGAACCCGGCAAGACATTCATCAAATATACACCATCTTGCAGGGCAACTATACTTATACCAGAGAGTCCAATCCTTCTCTTTGTTTCTCTAATCTTTTTAAGTTTTGAGATTTCTAAAAGCACTTCACTTTTATCAGCAGGATTTTTTGTAATTTCCAGATACCTTTCAAATGATCTTATTGCCTTTACCTGTTTTCCTATTTCTGCCGATATCAAGGCGAGATTATAATAAGCCTCAGCCCAATCTGGAGCTAATTCTATAGCCTTTTCAAACTCCATTTCAGCATTTACAAAATCTAATGGGGAGAGCGCTGATTCTAAAATCTTTTTTCCTTTTATAAAGTGTTCTCTCGCTTCATTGGAATTTGCCTCTGCTGAAGATGGTCCTACGTAAAAAATAAATAATATTAATACAAAAAAAACGTATTTCTTCATCATTTATTCTCCTTTTTTGAAGTAAAAAGTGTTTTATGTATTTCACTAATCGCTTTTATCTCCTGATTTAGTCTTAAAATTTCCTCATCAACTTTTTTCTCTTCTTCCTTAGCCTTAGCAAGTGTCTTTTGTGCTTCATTAAGAAGTTCATCATATTGTTGTTTTTCCGCTTCACTCTTAGCTGAACTTTTTATCTCCTCAATTTTCTTGATTTCTTCTTCTACCTTTGCTACTTCTTGTATCATTTCATTTTTTTTCTTTTTGAAATCATTTAAGGAATTTAATCTACCATTTATCTCGTGAGTGAGAACTTTAAGAAATTCCTGTTGAAACTCTTCTTCATAAATAGTTGAACCACTTGAGCCAGAAAAATTTACTTCCAGTTGAAAATCAGGACAGCTTGAAAGATCTCCTTGCATCGCTTTTTCTGAATTTAGAGTATACTCTTTTGCTTTTTTTAGTGCATCCTCACTTCCTGATGATGCTAATTTTGCTGCCTCCATGCTCCAGTATGCACTGCATTTAAGGCTTTTTAGAGATGCAAGATTTTCAGATGAAGAATCAGGACCTTTTAGTTTGCTTAATAATCTTTGTTTTTTTTCTTTAAATTCATTTTCCCTTATTAAGGCATACTGCTTTTGCATCTCTTGAGTTTGCTTTTCTATTTCATTTTGCCACTCTTTAAGATATATATCTTCAGTATTTTTATTAGATTGAACCTTTGCAGAAGATTGAACAGATGATCCAGAGGATCTTTGCCCTCCCTCCTGCAAACCTCTCATAAAGCCTTGTATAAAACTCTGCAATAAACTTAGCATAAGATCAGTTTTCCAATCTCCAGTGCTTCTATAGCTGCCAGTGTAGCCACCCGAGGATTTTTGTTGTGATTCAGGGGTGCATCTACCACAACCAACGCATCTATATCTTACTCCGCCTACCGAAACTACTGTAGTCTGTCCTTTTGGTATAAAAACCAACCCACTATCAGTTTTAAGCTGGGAACCATCACAGGATCTACCAATATTCTGTGAAAAACATGGAGAAACTAAAACTGATATTAAGAAAAGTAATAGTAAAATATATGTTCTTTTTCTGATCATTTGCTACTCCTTTTTACTGTCTGTTTTTGCAATATTTTTCACATTCTCTAAGACATGCACCAAGTTGTTCCCAATCCCTATCAAACTGGGCTTTTAGTGCACGATATTGATTAAACAAATCTTCTGTAAGTTTATAGTCTCCATTCACCTCTTTATCTAAATAATTTATTTTCACAGCATGATATGTAAAATCAAAAAGATCTCCTATGATATTTGCTTTGGCTACTTCCTGCCCATATTTTCCGACTAACTTACTTAAGATACTTTTTTCATTTTCCAATGATAACAGACCAAGTTCTAATAGTAAGGTCTTAGTTTCATCTGACTTTACTAATTTTTCTAAGTCTTTTTCAAGTTCTTCTAAAGATTTTTTTATATATTCATTATTTTCCTGTGTAAGTTTCATATAGGCAATGATCTTTGGATACATCTCGGCACTCCATTCTGCTGTCTTTATAGCTGGAACTGTTATCTCTGCTGCTTCAGTTATTTTTGGAAAATTCTTATCAAGAAAAATATTTAAATATCTTATTTTCTCTCCTATCCTCCAGAAAGTTTCTTTGGTTTCTCGGTTTAAGTTCGGAGAATTAATTAAGCGCTGAAATCCTTTCCCTATTCTTCCAATATTTCCATATTCTCCAAACAGACCTTTACACTCCTTCATTAAGCCTAATGAACCTGATAAAAAATCAATTATTAATTCCTTTCTTTCTTTTATAATTTCTTTTACTCTTTCTTCCTGCCTTTTACTTAGTTCTTCTGCATTTTTTATAAACCTTTTTAAAACGATTTTATCACGATCAATCTGTTCTCTATACATATTACATAAATCTTTTAGGTTTTTGATGTTCCTTTGATTTAAGATTGTAATAAGTTGATTAAGATTTCTAATTTCTTTTTCAGCTTTCTCTTTGTTTTTCTTATGCTCATTTTTTGATTTTTCAGCACTTCTTAATGCTTCTTCAGCAATTTGACCAGCCTTAACATCTCCTTTTGCTCTGGCAAGAATTATAATTTGCTGTGCTTTCATTATTATTCTATCGCTTTCTATTATTCCTCTTTCTGCATCGTCTCGAATTTTTTGTAACTTAAAAAGCCTTTCTTCCAAATCAGCTATTATATTATCTTTGCAAGAGTCGCAAGGATCCAGAGACAGGGCCTTAGAGGAAAATGGCAATAAAATAACAAACAGAAAAAGGAAAATGAAAATTTTCATACTCAATATTATTCCTACTTATCTATAAAGAATTTCCACCTATAAATATCGTTTTTTTCCTTCAATTAAAAATTTTAAGCTTTTACCATCTTTCTTTGTCAGCTAAATTTTATTTCTCATCTCCGCAAGCTTATTTTCTATTTCCTGGTTCTCATTTAAAAGCTCCTCCTTCTTCTGTAAAACTACCTGATATTCAGGCTCTGCTTGTTGTTTTAAAGCCCTTCCCACAAGGAAGGACTAAGTTTAGTAAGTCAACTATGTTCTATGTAAATATTGATATCTCCAGTCCACTTTACTTACTCCTTGTGTATCTCGTTTTTTTAAATTTCAAATAGCTCATATAACCTATTTAGCAAGCAATATAAACCTCTTTAGAAAGATTTTGAAGAAAAATTTTTTAAAAGTCAATAGGGAATTTTTAACTCCTTTTAAAATACCTATGATTAATTCTATAAAAAATCTTGACAAATTGATATTTTTGGGTATGGTAAAATAAATTACCATTAAGGGAGGAGAAGATGCATATTTCTGAAGGAATTTTGCCTCTTTCATGGGCTGGATTATGGTGGGCTGGAACTTTAGGTGCCCTTGCTATAAGTTTTAAAAATCTTAAAAGGAATCTTCAGGATTATCCTGAGAAAAAGGCAGTTTTTGCTTTCATTACTGCGCTTGTTTTTCTCTTTTCAGTTGTTCCCATACCTGTGCCTTTCTCCGGAACCTGTTCCCACCCTGTAGGGATTGCAGTTGCAGTCTTTGTGCTTGGCCTTTCAGGAAGTATTATTTCAGGTTTTATAGTGCTTCTCCTTCAGGCTTTATTTCTTGCTCACGGAGGGCTTTCAACCCTTGGTGCCAATGCCTTTTCTATGGCTATTATGGGAAGTATTTCTGCTTATCTTGTGATTCGGTTAACTCAAAACTTAGGCTTTCCCCTTTATATGAAGGGTTTTTTAGCAGGGCTTCTTGCTGACTGGATAACCTATCTTACAACCGCTATTCAGCTTGCTTTAGCCCTTAAAGGTGAGGAATCTGTGTCATCCCTTTTCATCAAGGTGCTACTTGCCTTTATTCCTACCCAAGTTCCCCTTGGAATACTTGAGGCTATAATTACAGGTGCTTTAGTTACAGCTATTTACAAAAGAAGAAAAGATCTCTTTGCCTTTGAAGGTCTTAAAACCATAAAAGGGGTAGTCAAATGAAAAAAATTATGGTATTAATCCTTGGCTTAAGTTTTCTCTTTAGTGCAAAGGCATTGGCAGAAGAGAAGTGGAAGGGTCTTGATGAAGCAGTGATTGAAAAAGTTGCAGAAGAGAAGGGAAGGGCACCAAAACCCCTCATTGAGCTTGAAGGGGATACGGAACTCTTTGCTTTTGCCCTTCTTTCAGGACTTTCTGGCTTTGTTGCTGGATATTACTGGAGAAAACTCTTAAGTGAAGGAAAAAGGGCCTAATTCAAAAATAAATTCAAAAATAAAATTTCTCTACTTTTGCCTTCTCCTTCTCCTTTGTCTTTCCTCAAAAAATATCTTTTTCTTGGGTGCTCTCTTTCTCTTTCATTTTGGGCTTTTACTCAACAGAGCCAAAAAGTTAAAAGCTCTTTTACATTATTATCTTGAACCCCTATTTATAGCAAGTATCTTAGTTCTTATAAAAAGCTTTGATTTTTCTTCTCTTCAAAATACCCTTTTTTCTTTAAAAGAAAATCTTCACTTGGGTCTTCGCGTTCTTTCAGCCTTTACCCTTTTTCTCTTTTTTTATACCTCTCTTTCTTTTTTTGAGATGATAAGACTTATGAACTGGCTTAAAGTTCCAGCCCTGTTTCAGGAATTAATGTTTTTAAGTTTCAAGTTTATCACTCTTCTAAGAGAGGATATCTCTCTTGTATATCTTTCTCAGAAAAATCGACTTGGATATTCTGGAATAAAGGAATCCTATTACTCCCTCAGATATCTTGTTCAAGCATCCTTTTTTAAAGCCTTAGCCCATTCAGAAAACATTCTTCAGAGTATGTATCAAAGGGGCTTTAGTTTTAAAAATATTCTCTTACCCCTTGAACCTCT
Organism: Caldimicrobium thiodismutans; assembly: GCF_001548275.1. Taxonomy (GTDB): domain Bacteria; phylum Desulfobacterota; class Thermodesulfobacteria; order Thermodesulfobacteriales; family Thermodesulfobacteriaceae; genus Caldimicrobium; species Caldimicrobium thiodismutans. The sequence continues at coordinate 750,373 of NZ_AP014945.1, read as the reverse complement.
CAATTTAAAAGATTTATTCTATTTTCTCATAGCTTGCATAGGATGGATAATTCTTTGGATAATTCTTTAAGACTCAAAGTTAGATTAAAGAGATTTTCCCTTGGGGATGATTTTTTTCTTAGAAACATAGATTTTGAGCTTTTATCTGGAGAGGGAATTGCCCTTCTTGGGGCAAGTGGAGCGGGAAAAACAACACTTCTAAAGGTTCTTGATGGGCTTTATAAAAATTATGAAGGAAGTATTCTTCTATATGGAAGGGAAATCAGAGAACTTAAACCACGGGAGATTTACTCCAAAATGGGGCTTCTTTTTCAGAATCCAGAGGAACAACTTTTTGCAGAAAGAGTTTTTGAAGATGTGGCTTTTGGTCCAAGAAACATGGGCTTTAATGAGGAAAAAATTAAAAAGGCTGTAAAAGAGGCATTAGAGCTGGTTCAACTTTCAGGTTTTGAAGAAAGGTCTATTCAAAGCCTAAGTTTTGGTGAGAAAAAGCGGGTTGCCCTTGCTGGCCTTCTTGCCATGGGACACGAAATCCTTCTCCTTGATGAACCAACCCTTGGCCTCGACCCGATTTTAGAAAAAAATTTTCTTGAACTTCTTTTAAATTTGAAAAGAAGAGGCTATTCTTTTATTATAGCTACCCACAATGTGGAGCTTGTTCCCTATTTTGCAGACAAAGTAGTGGTTTTAAAAAAAGGAGAAATGGTTTTTTATGGAACTCCAATGGAATTATTTACTGGATTTGATGATCTTTCCTCTTTACATTTAAAATCACCTATAGTTACGGAGATCTTTTCCCCTTATAGAGATCGGATCCCTGCCCTTCCCATAAAAAAAGAAGAGGCAATAGAACTCTTAAAAAATTATCTTAAAAAATAGTAATGTCCCTTATTCCTGCAACTTTTCTTGAGAGATTGAATCGTTTTGTGGTGAGAGTAAAAATTGAGGATAAAACTGCTCTTGCTTATCTTCCCAATCCAGGAAGACTTTGGGAACTTCTTATTCCAGGAAAAACACTTCTTTTGAGTAAATCCAATAGCGCCAGATATCCCTATACAGTGATAGCCTGTTTAAAAAAAGACTATCCTGTTTTACTTCATACCCATCTTACCAATCATTATATAGCTTGGCTCATTGAAAAAGGAAGAATTCCTGGGTTTGAGAAATTCAGGGTTCTTAAAAAGGAACCCAGAGTTAACAGAGGAAGACTTGATTTGCTCCTTGAAAAAAAGAATTCCCCTGAAAAGCTTTATCTTGAGATAAAAACCTGCACTCTCTTTGGAGAAAAGCTTGCCCTGTTTCCTGATGCAGAAACCAAAAGAGGAACAAGACATCTTTATGAGCTCTTAGAATTAAAGAAAAAGGGAATTTCTGCTGGGTGTCTCTTTGTGGTTATGAGCCCTGAAGTTGAATATTTTCTTCCAGCATACCATATAGATTTTGAATTCACCAAGGCCTTTCTTGAAACCTTTGATGAAATAAAGTTTGAAGCATTAGCTATAAAATTTTCTCCTTCTCTTGAAGAAATTGTAGAAATAAAAAAACTTAAAATACCTGTAAATTTTCTAAAGGAGGAATTCAGAAATAGTGGAGCCTATCTGTTGATTCTACAAATTGAAAAGAATCAAAGTGTGGAAGTAGGAAATCTTGGAAAAATTGATTTCAGAGAGGGCTTCTACATCTATGTGGGATCAGGGAGGAAAAATCTAAAAGAAAGGGTAAAAAGACATTTAAGAAAAACTAAGAAAAAAAGATGGCATATTGATTATCTTTTAGAAAAAGCGCACTTTTTCAAGACCATTTTGATAATTAGTTCAGATAATCTTGAATGCCTTCTTGCCAGGGATCTTTCAAAAATTGCCGATGATTTGATTTTTGCCTTTGGCTCTTCAGACTGCAAATGCTCATCCCATCTTTTCTATTTTAAAGAAAACCCCCTTCATTCTGAAAGTTTTATTAATATTTTGAATTATTATCGACTGGAAAAACCAGCAGAAAAAATTGAAAGATTTTTTATAAGTTAGATTTCAATTCCTCAAGGACTTTTACAAAAGTATTATAATGTTCCTCAAGAAAAAGAACCATTCTTACAAGCTCAGGTTTTCCTTTTTCCTTTAAAAAATCAAGGATAGTTTTTAAAGCGATTTCTGAAGCTTCTTTTATGGGATAGCCATAAGCTCCTGTTGAGAGAGCAGGGAAGGCTATGCTTTTTACCCCGAGTTCCACTGCTCTTTCAAGAGCACTTCTATAAGCCCTGGAAAGAAGTTCTGCTTCACCCCTTTTTCCATCTTTATAAATAGGACCTACTGCATGAATTACATATTTTGCCTTAAGATTTCCTGCTCCAGTAACCACTGCCTCACCTGTAGGACAATGGGTATATTTTTCCCTTAATTCTTCAAGTATGGCAGGGCCACCTTTTCTGTGAATGGCTCCATCAACCCCGCCACCAGGTATAAGTCTCTCATTTGCAGCATTAACTATGGCTTCAACCTCTTGCTCTGTTATATCCCCTTGAGTAATTTCAAGAAAGGAGTTATTAATTTCTATTCTCATCATAGTCTACCTCCTTCTGTATAAAAAGTTTTAACTTTTCTTTGAGGAGAGCCTCTTTTTTTAAATATTTACTGATAATTAGCTTCATAAATTTTATTTTAAGTAATTTCTTTTTAATGGCAACCATCAATAATAAAGGGAATGCATTAGCTTCAAGATTTTTTTCACAACCCCTAAAAAAGTGTTATTAAAAGTTTTATTAAATTTAGTATTAAATCTTAAACTTACATTAAGTAAGGGGGGAGGACTATGGAAAGGGAAAAGCTTACAATCAACAAAATCAGGGCTTTTTATTTTATGTCAGGCCTTCTTAAACTCCAGCAAGAAGATCCAAGATGCTCTGTTTGTAAATCAAGAAAGGAGGTTGCGGAAGAGATTATGGAAAGATTTAATGAATTTAAGGCAGGTGTGAATCTTGACCCCATTCCTGAGATTTTTAAGAAAAAATTTCAGGATGTGGAAGACATCTTAAGCAAAATTAAGCTCCCAGAAAAGCCCATTCCTCAAAGAAAAGAGGGAAATTGTCATTTTCCAGATAAAGAATGTTTAGTTAAAGAGTGTTTTGAGGTATTTGAAGACTTAGTTGAAGAAGATGAAGATTAAGCTTATAATAAAGGAGTGTTTTTACCCCCTATAAAAATTTCCTTTATTAGAAAGGCTATAATTTTTGCCCCTCTTCCCGAATGGAAATATTATTCTAAGAAATTTGAAGAAGGGCAACATTTTAGCTGGTTAAATATTAATTTTAAATTTTTAAGGGGTAATAATCTCCTTGTTGGGCCAGTGCTTTCCTCTCCTGCTCTTGCCCTTTTGATAGAATTTTTAAAAGAAAAAGGGGTTGAAAAGCTCCTATTCTTGGGGTGGGCTGGGAAAAGCCCCTTTGCATCTATTGTCGTGGGAGAACTCCTACTTTCAGAGAAAGCCCTTTCTCTTGAAGGCACAAGTAAGTTTTATTTTAAAAATAAGAAAATTTTTTCTACTGATAAAAAATTTTTTCAAAAAATCAGCAATTTATTAAGGGAGTTTAATATATTTTATAGAATAGGAACTATCCTTACAGTTGATGCTCCACAAGTTGTGGAAAAAAATCTGAATGATTTTAAATTACAATTAATGAAGGTTCAGGCTATGGATATGGAAACATCAGCTCTTTATGCCCTTAGCAATTTCTATAAAATAAAAGCAGTAGCCTTACATTTTATCACCGATGAATTGGGGAAACTATCAACTCTTAGACCAGAAAAGATGTTGACTCAGACCAGAGAAAATCTTTTTCTTTTTTTTAGAAATTTTCTTGAAAATGATTTATAATTAATTATTACAATGAAAAAAATTAAAAGAAATCCCTTTGAAATTTTTGGAATTACTCCTCAGCTTGCAAAGGAATTAAGTGATGAGACCCTTTATAAGATTATTAAAGCCATATACCGGACCCTTCAGCTCCATTATCATCCTGATAGGGGAGGGGATACTAAAAAGGCTTTGGAATTAAATCTTGCCTTTGAGGCTATAAATTACGAAAAAAATCCCCAAGCCTTTATCCATTATAAAAAGGCTTATCTTCAAAGATTATCAAGAAAAACCCTTAAAACCGAATTGAATATTTTAGAGCAAAATTTAAGAAAACTGACCTATCATCAGGAGCTTTTGAAAGAAAGGTTCTGGCAATTTCTTGAAAAGAATTTTCAGTATTTAAAAGACCTTTATCGTGAGGGTTTTGTCTTAAAGGTTAAGTTACTTGATATTATATCTCATATAAATTACTCTGATTATCCAGGTTTTAAAAAGAAAAAACAACTCTTTAAAGAGTTAATCTTCACTCCAGATACTATTCTTAAAAAAGCTGGAATAAATCCTAAATTTATACTTCTTAAAAATTATAGACTTCTTGGCTCTGTAAGGAGAGACTATATTGAACCCTGGGCCTTGATGGAAAGAACTCTCAAGGAAGAAAAATTTTTCCTAAAAGATTATCTAAAAAAGGAGACCTTTCTAAAAGAAATTATCATGTTTTTAGCCCCTGAGATTAGGGGAAATTCTTATTTATTTTTCTATCATCCCTCTGAACCGCAAAAGATCTATCTGGAAGGCCTGGTTCTAAAACTTGAAGAGATTACACAGCTTGAATTTCTGGAGATATTGCAGAAAGAAACTATAGAGGGGCATGAAGATGAGAGAACTCAAGGGCTACCCCCTTTAGATATTCCGTTTCCTCAACACAAGGATTAATAGGATGATCTGGACTTTGATGAAATACTTGAAAGATCTTGGCTGAAAAATTGCATTTAGAAAGAGATTCTTTTAAAAAAAGCAGTAATTCCTGAAGTTTTAAAAAATGAGAACATGAAAAAAGAAAAAGAAATCCATTCTGTGCTTTAAAATATTGGAGACCAAGGGAATACAGTTCCTTGTATTTTTTATAGCCTTGAAAATAATCTTTTTTGGATTTAATAAAGGCTGGCGGATCAAGAATTAACAAGTTTGCTTTTGCTACAGGATTTTTAAGAAGTTGAAAAACATCGCCCTCAACTGGCACAACCTGATCTTTCCATCCATTTAATTTGGCGATTTCAAGGGCAATATCAAGGGCATAACCTGATCTTTCAAGGAGATAGACCCTTTTAGCTCCCCCTTTTAGGGCATAGAAGGAAAAACCACCAATATAAGCAAAGCCATCCATAATTATAAGGCCATGGGAAATCCTGCTTAAAAACCTGCGGTTTTCCCTCTGGTCAAGGAAAAAACCTGTTTTTTGCCCTTTGATAATTGGAATAAGAAATTTTATACCGTCCATCTCAATAGGATAGGGGTCCTGAGGCTCCTTTAAATAAAAATCTACATAAAGAGGTAATTTTTCTTCTTTTCTTTTATCAAAGTCATTTTTTAAAACAATACTCTCAAGGGGTCTGATTTGAAGCAAGGCATCTATTATGATGGATTTTAGTCTTTCCATTCCAAGGGTATGGATTTGGATTACTCCAACTTTATCAAAGAGATCTATAATTAGCCCGGGGAGATGATCCCCCTCTGAATGAATAAGCCTGAAGGATGACTCACCTGGAAAAAATCTCTCTCTGAATTCAAGGGCTAATTTGAATGTTTCTTTAAAAAAGGATATATCAATGGAGATTTCTTTTTTGGTAAGAAGTTTCAGGCTATAATAGGAATGAGAATTAAAATATCCCTGCCCAAGAAAATGCTTGTGCTGAGAATAAAGTGATACAAGGCTCCCTGGTTCAATGGAATCTTTAATCTTCTCAAAGGAGTCAAGATCTTTATAGGTAAACCAGAGTTTTCCCTGGATGTAGTTTTTCAACCCATTGGTATTCAGGATAACAGGGGGATATTTCATTTTAATTCCTTCAAAACACTAAAAGCCCTGTTAATATCTCCCTTGCCTATGGAGTGTGAAGTTTTACAGGTTTCAAAGATTCCAGTAATTTCTATATTTTCATGAATTAAGGTTAGTTTCTCTTTTCTCAGGAGGCAAAGTCTTCCTTCTTTATCCTTGCCAAGAAAAATTTTATCAAAGGTCCGATTTCCGAGGGTGCAAAGCCAGAGGCCTTCTTTTTCTTTATCAGTAAATTTATCTTTCATTTTTATGGAAACCCTTTTACCCTCCATAAATTTTCCTATTATTTCCTCAATTTCTGAAGACTCCTGAATGGAAAGATCAATCCACTCTTCCAGATTGGGATTTGTTTCAAGATAGCAAACCTTTACATCATCCATACTTATAAAACTTGCATGGCAGACTTCACATCTTACCTGTTGTAAAATTTTTTTCTGATGAAAGTTTTTTTCTTTAAAGTTTTTATGACAGCTAAGACAGGAAATTTTCTTTTCTCCATACATAATTTCTTGCTTAGAGTGACAATCTACACAGGCAAGACCTTTACTTTTATGGATATCCTCCCTTAATCTGTAGGCTTCAATTCCATAAGGTCTTTCTGGATTTTTTCCCTGGATAAAAGGGGAACGATAATCTACAAACCAGGGATGAGGCGAGTATCCATAATAATCCCACCCAATTTTGGTCCCATAATGGCAGCTAAGACATTCGTGATCCCCTGGTCTTCCAAGTTTATGAGGGCTATGGCAACTAAAACACCCTTTTGCTCTGTGAGTTCTTGAATATTTTTCTCCTTTGCTATAGATATGGCAAGTTAGACACCGTCTTTTCAAAAAATCTACAAAAAGACCTTCCTTAGTTTCAAAAGAACCCTCTAAAGGCAGAAGACTCTTTATGTTTTCAATCTTTAAATTTAGACTAAATCCCCTAAGGATGCCTTTTAACTCCCCTGCATATGTATAATGATAACTCTTTTGAAAAGCCATAACCTCCTTAGAGTGACACCGGTTACAGAGGATTTCAACTTCTTCTGGAGATAAATCTTTTTTTAAGTTTTTATGGGCAAGTTCTTTATTCTTTGCAGGAGATGATCCAGCATGACAGTCCTTACATGAAAGTTGAGAATGAGAAAGTTTTAAAGGAGCTTCTCCATGACAGGACTCACAGGTAAATTCTTTGGTTCCCTTGGAGATAGGAGTGCACCCAGCTATATTTATTAAAAGAAATAATACTATAATGAGCATAACCTTTTGGCCACTTTGTCAAGGCGATCCACTAAGCCCTCATTTTTACTTATCTTTATTCCAAGGACCTCTTCCCAAATTCTTTCACTCTCCATACAAAAATAATAAGTAATCTCAGTCTGGGTCTCTTTTATGAGGTTATATAAAGATTTATAGAGCCTTTTTCTTAAATCAACAAAATATCTCTTTTTTTGATCAAGCCCCTCAATGAACTCATAGGAATAAATTTTAGTTTCAGGAAATCTTTCTACAGCTACTTTTTTTAAGACCTTTGGAAATCTTAAGGTTCCTAAGCTGATCCAGGCAATTTTTTCATGAGGGATAATTTTTAAAATTTTTTTCAATACCTCAGGATATTCAAGTTCTGCTCCTGAATAATATATGATTGGGTCAAAGTGAAAGGCTACAGTAAAACCCTTATCAATTGCTTTTTTAGCACTTTCAAGCCTTGCAGAAAGAGGTGCAGTTGACTTTTCTTCAGTTTGAATAACCCTTTCTGTGTTAACTGACCAGGCCAATATCACCCTGGGATTTCCTTTAATTTTCTTAAAAAAATCATCACTGAGAGCCACCTTAGTTTTCAATTCAAGGACAGCTCTGGGTTTTTTTTCATTCCAGAAATGAATGAGTTTTTCAGATATATGAGTTATTCCCTCTAAAGCGAGACTATCCGTAAACTCTCCTGTTCCTATCCTTATAATTCTACCTGTATTTTCTTGTATTTTTAAATACTCTTTGAGGGTTTCTAATCCATCTTCCCAGAGATTTCCCCAAATCTTTAGCCCTGGTCTATTTAAATACATTTGCAGGATACAGTAGGAGCAATCAAGGGGACATCCCTCTCCAATATGAAAGATCTCATAACCACAACAGATATAATTTTTGGTTCCTGGACAGGGTTTAACAAAATCTCCCTTGTATTCCATAATAAAAAGCCTCTTCTTTCCAAGAGCAATAAGATCTTCTTCAGTTCTAAATTCCCAGAGAAAATCCTCATACGAAGGGATTATTTCAAAGGAGGAGACTCTTGTCAAAATTTCTTGAGTTAATTGATAGGATAGGGCAGATTTTTCAACAAAGATTTGCAAGGCTTATAAATATTTTTCAATCAAAACTTCGGCAATTTGAACAGCATTCGTGGCTGCCCCTTTTCGTAAGTTATCAGCAACAATCCATAGATTTAAACCATTTTCAATGGAAAAATCCTCTCTAATTCTTCCTACAAAGACCTCATCTCTTCCAGCTACCTCTATTTGAAGGGGATAAACCTTATTTTCAGGATCATCAAGGACAATAACTCCAGGAGCTTTTTTTAATATTTCAATAGCTGATTCAGGAGTTAACTTCTTTTCTGTCTCAATATTTACAGTTTCTGCATGTCCATAAAAAACAGGGACTCTCACAGTAGTAGCAGTAACCCTTATCATTGGATCTTCCATAATCTTTTTAGTCTCTTCAACCATCTTAATTTCTTCTTTTGTATATCTATTGGGCAAAAAGACATCAATCTGAGGGACACAATTAAAGGCGATAGTTTTGGGAAGATTCTTAGGTGGTGGAAGGGCTTCACCTGAACACCAGGCTCTAATTTGATCCATAAGCTCCTCAATAGCCTTTTGCCCGGCTCCTGAAACAGATTGATAGGTGGAAACAACTATTCTTTTAATTTTTGCCACATCATGAAGGGGTTTTAAAGCAACCACCATTTGAATGGTTGAACAATTTGGATTGGCAATAATGCCTTTCTTTTTATATTGGGAAATAGCATGGGGATTTACCTCAGGAACAACAAGGGGAACCTCAGGATCCATTCTCCAGGCACTGGAGTTATCTATTACTATAGCTCCATCTTCTGCAAATTTAGGGGCATATTCAAGGCTCCTTGAACCTCCGGCTGAAAATAAGGCTATGTCTATACCTTTGAAACTTTTTGTCTCTTCAAGGACTTCCACCTCAATTTCCTCTCCTTTAAATGGAACCGTTAAGCCTTTTGATTTTGGAGAGGCAAAGAGCCTTAATTCTTTTACAGGAAAATTTCTCTCTTCAAGAACACTAATCATCATTCTTCCAACAGCCCCAGTTGCTCCGACTACAGCAACAGTATATTCTCCCATACCTAAGCCTCCCTGTGCTTTTAAAAAGATAAAATTAGCACAATTTGAGGAGATTACAAGGATATGTATGCGTCCATATCCTTAATGTAGGGCCAGACCTATCTGTTTGCACCTTGTTGTGATCCCCTTTGAAGGGTAATATTATAAATTTTGTGTATAGAAAAGGGGAAAATAAATCTTACAAGGATATAAACTTATAAAGGATACTTAGGCCTTTTCTTTAAATAAAATACCAACAAGTTCTTGAAGTCTTTTGGATATCTCAAGAAGCTCCTGAGGTGGTATTTGTCGAATCAATTCTCCTGTATCTTTCCTGAATACTTGAACTACAAGGGTATTATACTCCTTTTCATAAACAATCTTCGCATCTAAATTAAATTGATTTAAAAATTTTTGGAAACTCTCAGTTACCTCTTTGAGTTTATCCTTTTCAATTTTTTTTAAATGTATTTCAGTTTGAGACTGAAGTTCTTTTTCCAGAGGATTAACTCTTTGAGGTTTAATCTCTGTATTTATGTTGATCTGATCTAAAACTAAATTTTTATAAAGTTCCACTTTCATAGGAGGCCCCCCATGTAAATTTTATCATTTAATTTTATCGGATAAAAAGGAAAAAAACTTTAATCCATCAGGGTTGCTAATAGAATTTCGCATAAGTTCATATGCTTTTTCCTACAACAGAAGTAGTTGAAAAAATCCTCTTGAGTCACAAAAGATATGGAGGCATACCAGAATTTGACAAAACCCTTTGCTGGATTAAAATTATTCTGTCACTAAACTTAAAGAAAAGGGGGTTTTTGGAGATATGTCAGTTAAGAAGGAAAAAAGTGCCATTTTGGATCAGCAAGATAAAAAACTAAAAGAACAGCTTTCTAAAATAAAACACAAGATTATGGTTATGTCAGGCAAAGGGGGGGTTGGTAAAAGCACCGTTGCAGTAAATATAGCAGTTGGTCTTTCCCTTCAGGATTTTATGGTTGGTCTTCTGGATGTGGATTTACACGGGCCAAGTATTCCCAAAATGCTTGGTGCAAGGGACTTGAAACTTACAAGAAGACCTGATGGAAGACTTGGGGCTATAAAGTATTCACCAAATCTTAAATTTCTCTCCATTGAACCTCTTCTTCCTGCTGAGGATTCAGCTATTATTTGGAGAGGCCCTATAAAGATTTCGGCTATCCGGCAATTTATTGGTGATATCGATTGGGGTGAACTTGATTATCTTGTAATTGATGCACCTCCCGGCACAGGGGATGAACCTCTTACTGTGGCCAAAACTATCCCAGATGCCTATGCCCTTATTGTAACCACCCCTCAAGAAGTATCCCTGATAGATGTTAAAAAATCTATTAAGTTTTGTCAGAAAGTTAAGATGCGTATTCTGGGGCTTATTGAAAATATGAGCGGTTTTATCTGTCCCCATTGTGGAAAACCTCTTGATCTTTTTAAAAGGGGAGGGGGTCAAAAACTTGCCGAGGAAATGGGTATTAGATTTTTGGGAAAGATCCCCGTTGATCCAAGAGTGGTTGATACAGGTGATAGAGGAAAGCCTATTGTCGGGGCTTATCCAGAGAGTTTAACAGCTCAAGCCTTTGAAGAGGTTATCAGAAACATAATTTCAGCAACTGAAGAGATGCATAAAGAGGTTTTAGAAGAAAAATACATGCGAATCGCTGTTCCAATTGCAACTCCTCAGAAATTTGAGGCTAATCCAGAGAAGTTTGACCTTTTTGCCCTTTATGATATTGAAAATAATAAACTTTTAGTAAAAGATGTAGCCAAAAAGCCTGAAAATCAAGCTCTTGTTGACTTTTTACAGGAGCAGGTAGCAACCCATATCCTTCTTCATGCTTCAAATACTTCTGTTGCTGATGAGCTAACCAGCCAGGGAATAAGAGTTTTTATCACAGAAGAAATAGAAGCAAACCCAGATAATCTTATTCATACCCTTTTGAGTCAGAGGGGGTAAATTTGGATATCTTTTTAACTTGCCATTATTGTGGTGGAAAGGCTGTTATTTGTGGTAAATGAGCAAATGCCCGGGTAAGGTGTCTTACCTGCGGCATAGAAAGGCCTGTAAAGGAATATCAAAAAGAAATAGAACAAATGAAAGAAGAGATGACTATGGGGGATGAGGATGGAAGGTCTGAAAAAATTGATAAAGAACGATGCCCAATCTAAAATTATTTTAATTGTTCTTGATGGGGTAGGGGACTTACCTGTAAAAGATAGCAAAACCCCTTTAGAGCTTGCCAAAACCCCTAACTTAGACAACCTTGCATCCAGGTCAGCAACCGGTCTTCACATCCCTGTTGATTATGGAATAACTCCAGGTTCTGGCCCTGGGCATTTAGGTATTTTTGGATACGAGCCATTAAAATATGAAATTGGAAGGGGCATCCTTGAGGCAGTTGGAGTAGGGCTTGAAGTTAAAGATACAGATGTGGCTATCCGGGGCAACTTTGCTACAGTCAAATATGAAAATGGTCTTCCAATTGTAATTGACAGACGGGCTGGTAGAATACCCACAGAAGAAAACAAAAGATTAATTAAATATTTATCTGAAAATATTAAAAAGATTGATGAAGCCGAGGTCATTTTATGTTCAGGTAAAGAACATCGTTTTTCCCTTATTCTAAGATTTCCCTATAAGCTTTCTCATTTTTTTGAAAAAATAAATGATACAGATCCCCAGAGCACAGAAAAGCCTCCCTTACTTCCAACTGGTGAAAATCCAGAGGCCGAAAAGGTTGCACTAATTGCCAGAAAATTTATTGAAGAGGCTGCCAAATTGCTGAAAAATGAACCAAAGGCAAATTATGTTTTGTTGCGTGGATTTTCAGTAAAGCCTGCCCTGGAACCCTTTCCAGAAAAGTTCGGTCTGAAAAGCGCCTGTATTGCAGTTTATCCAATGTATAAGGGGCTTGCAAGGCTTGTAGGAATGGATTTAATTACTTTTGAGGGTGAATCCATTGATGCAGAGGTAAAAACTCTTAAAGAGGCCTGGCAGGATTACGATTTTTTCTTTGTTCACATTAAAAAAACTGATTCCTATGGGGAAGATGGAAATTATGAAGGAAAAATTTCGGTAATTGAAGAATTTGATAGGCATTTTTTAGAAATAGTCTCATTAAATTTTAATGTTTTGGCAATTACAGGAGATCACTCAACACCTTGTATAATGAAGTCTCACTCCTGGCATCCCGTGCCAGTGCTTATAAACTCTCCTTATTGCCTTGGTGGTTTATCCCTGAGATTAACAGAGAGGGAGTGTTTAAAGGGGGAACTTGGGATCTTTCCGAGTTTCAAGCTTATGCAATTGTTACTTGCTCATGCAGGCCGTCTTACAAAATATGGTGCTTAAATCAATTTTTTAAATCTCTCTTAATAAAAGTCTTTTTCTCCAGTGAGCCTGAGGAGTAGAAAAAGAAATGAGGTCATCTTAACTTCTGATAAGATATATTATGTAAAATAGAAATCTTAAGGTTTAATGCTTTTTTGAAAACTCAAAAAAGTGGGGTTTAAAATAAGGCAAAAGCCCTGAGCTCATCTTTGGAGAATTTGCAATTAGATATTGACAATTAGAGGTGGTAGTTATATACTTAAAAAATTAATAATTAAAATCTTTATGCTTTAAAATGAGACTTCATCAAAAACTTTTAATTCATACCCTTTTAGGGTACTTTCTTCTATCTCTAATTCTTTATGGTTTTCTTTTTTTATTTATAAAAAACTATTTTGAAAAATCTCTAATTTTCCGATCTCAAATTGAAGCCAAGGCCATTTTTTCTTCTCTATATCAGGGAATGCTCAAAGGATTTACCCGTGAAGAATTAGACAATTTTCTCAGAATTTTTCAAACTGACAAACTAAAGGTAACCCTTGAAAAACCTTCAGAAGTAAAAGAAATCCCATTATATAAGGAATATATAATTACTAAGAAAGGAGATACTCTTTATATAAAATATAATATTACTGCCACAAAGATGTGTTTAAACTGCCATAGGGGAATTTCAGAAGGCGATCTTTTTGGGGTTCTTGTGCTTGAGAATTCTCTTAAAGAGGATTTAAAAGAAATACATCAGACTCTTTTACTTTTCCTTCTTTTCTTTTCCCTATTTCCTCTGCTTGGAGTTTATTTTATAGGGAAACTTCAAGGTAAAAAGTTTGTAAAACCCATTGAAGAATTAAAGGAGAGGATAAGAAGATCTTCAAAGTTTGATGAATTAATTGAGAATGAAGATCTTTTAACAAGTTCAAAAACAGGAATTTATGAATTTGATGGGCTTTTAGAGATTACGGATGACTTCTTAAGAAAAGTGAAAGAGCTTGCTATTGATCGAGAGCTTTTTAAATTTGAACTAAGTCTTCTTGAAAAATTTATTATAACTTCTGAATTTATAAGAGATTGGAAATATTATGTTAATAATCTTCTAATTGAGGTGAATAAGATTGTTGAAATTGTTTCAATTTTTGCTCTTTTTTATGTAGAGGAAGATCTTTTTGATACTGAGATTTTCTGGTTGAAAAATCCTACACGATCTTTCAAAGAAGATATGGAAGGTATGATTAGAAAAATATTTTTAGAAAAATTCAAAATAAATAATTTTAATTTCATTCACAATGTGGTTTTAGCAGATGAGAGTTATTCTGAAGAGGCTTTCAAGAATTTTTATTTGAAAACTAAAAGTTTAATCCTTGAATCTCCAAAGATTGGGGGGATTGTTGGGATTGGGCTTTCTCATGAAAAATTAACTTCCACTCAAGAGATAGCTATTGAAACTGTTTTGATTTCCCTATTAAATGTGATTGGCTCTATAAGAGCTATAAATAAATATACTAAAGAACTTGAATTTTATGCTACTCGTGATCCATTAACTCACCTTTATAATCAGAGAACTTTCTGGGAACTGTTAGAATATGAGGTTGAAAGAGCCAAAAGATACAATTATAAATTTGCCCTTTTAATAGTAGATTTAGATAACTTTAAGTTAATTAACGATACCTATGGTCACTCCTTTGGGGATGAATTTTTAAGAGAGTTTGCTAAATTCTTGGAGGAGATAAAAAGAAAGGGCGATATCTTAGCAAGATATGGAGGAGATGAATTCACTTTGATACTTCCCTTGTGTGACCTTACACAGGGAGTATCAGTTGCTGAAAGAATTAAAGAAAACCTATCCAATTTCAAAATAGAGGCACCAGATGGTAAACCGGTTTTCCTAACTACATCAATAGGAATAGCCATTTTTCCTGATCATGGGGAGACCAGCAAAGATCTTTTTACCCTTGCAGATACTTTAATGTATAAAGCTAAAAAAGAAGGAAAAAATAAAATAGTTTATCCTACTGCTGAGGAGATTTTAAGTTATCAAAAAGAAATAACTGATACCATCCTTCTTGTAAAAGAAGCTGTTGAAAATAAAAGGATACTTCCATATTTTCAACCTATATATGACCTTAAAACCGGAGAGCTTTTTGGGTGTGAGGTATTAATGAGAATAGAAATAGAAGATGAAGTTATTCCTGCCCAAAGATTTATTGGTATTGCAGAGAGTATGGGTTTTATAATGGAGATGGATTTTATCAACATGGAAAAGGCTTTATCTTTAGCCAAGGAAACCAATTATCAGGGATATTTTTTCTTTAATTTAAGCCCTAAAGTTTTAATTGTTCCTGAATTTTTAAAGAAAATTAAAGAACTTGTGAAAAATTATTCTTTCCCCTCGGAAAAAATTATTTTTGAATTAACTGAAAGAGAAACAGTTAAAAATTTAACCCTTTTAGAAAAATTTATAAGAAATCTTCAGGATTATGGGTTTAAATTCTGTATCGATGATTTTGGAGCAGGCTTTTCCTCTTTTCAATATATTAAGCATTTTATAATTGATTTTGTTAAGATAGAAGGAGATTTTGTAATAGGACTTAGCAGAGAAGCTCTTGTTGATCTTGCTATTATAGAAAGTATAGTTACCCTTTGTAAAGGATTGAATATAAAAGTCATTGCTGAATATGTAGAGAGTGAGGAGCTTGCTAGTAAATTAAGGGACTTTGGAGTTGAGTTTGGTCAGGGTTTTCACCTTGGGAAACCTTCTCCACAATTACCCCTTACCTCTTTCAAATCCTCTTCATAGGTATGTTTAAAATGTTGATTATTCTGACTGTTACTGCTAGAAGTTTCAATTCCTCATAGGTAAGCTCGAAACTCCTCTACTACATATCAGAATACTATAAGTCAAAATTCCATATTTAGCTCACCGAAAGAATACTACAGAGAAGCAAAAAAGATCGTTCAGAGCCCGGATGAAATCTATGTTGAAAGAACAGAAAAGGGGGATTACTATATTTTCAAGAAAGGTGATAAAATAGTGGTGAGTAAGGATGATGCGCTTTTGATTAAAAGTTTTTACAGACTGAACAAGCCTTTCATACAATGGGTAAAGGAGAGGAAGAGAGGTGGGTTTATCAGAATACTATAAGTCAAGACCCTATAAGGAGTGGATAGAAGATTGGGAATTAGGCATAGATGAAGAGGATGGACAAGCCTTTTTTTATCACACCGCACCTACCTGGCTTTCTATAAGAGACCTAATCCATGAAGCGGGTTTAGATAACCACCCCAAGGTGATTGAGCTTGACAAAAAAGCCATTATAAACGCTATCAGGAATAAAGCGGACCCACCTTATGATAGGGAATATGAGGGGCTTGATCGTTGGTGGTGGCATCTGGATAAAATTGCTGAGGGAATCTTTCCTCCAGAGCTACTCCCTGAGCATCTTAGAGACACTTATTTAAAAGCTCGCTGAGAAAAATTTGAGTAAATAACCCATAATGCTTTAAGAAATTTAAAATTTTTTACAAAAATTTTAAGGAATATAACTTAGTCTGTCGTTTAAAAGTCTTTTAAGTTTTCTTCTTTCTCTTCTTACCTGAATATATAGTGCCAGTTTTTGCTTAAATGTAAAATAGGATAGATAACTTAAAAGAATGAGAGGAATTATGAAAATAACCAATGCACCAATAAAATATCCTATAAATATGCTTAAAATGATGATAATAAAAGGCATGTTTATAAAATACTATATAAATTTTTAATAGGTAGGTTCAAAATCCTTTGCTCTGCAGGCACAGACCACTCATCCTCTCGCTCATAGACCTCAGAAAACGGGCACAGGAGTGCTATATTCACCTGAATTACTCAGCCGACCTCAGCGCTCAACCACATATGTGCTCGCCAGCTTGTCGTGCCAGCCCTGTCGCTCCCGATCAAGTAAGATCCACAAGAACCCTAAGGAAAAGAAAAATCCGCTGATGGACTTCCCGATCAATTCTCTGAAGAGCATGGTAAAGAAGCCTGCGCGCCTCCCATCCGTTTTGACTACCCTCATTCCTAACACCATCTTTCCGAGTGTGGTCCCCCGCGAAAAAAACAACAGCTCGACCATAAGCAGCACCAAAAAAGATAAAAAAACAATATCTGATTCTTTTTTAATAATGGGCGAGAAAAACAATCTAAGTATTAACATCAACACGAAGAACAGCACGATGTCCAAGACGAAAGCTCCAAGGCGCTTCGCTGGCGAGACAAGCCTTCCAAGTTCAGGATTTTGCAAGTTCCTATGACAAACTGAACACCATCGTCCAGCTGCTGTTTCCATCTTGCAAGATGGGCATGTTGGCATACTATCCCCTCCTTTTTTCTTGTTCTCTTTACCTCTTACTCCCTATCCTACTTCAAGCATTCTTATCACCTTCGGCTGCCTCTAAATAAGTTAAGTTTTCAATACTATATAGGTATGCTCAACACTTTTTAAATATCACAAAAAATTATTTTTGTCAAGTGTATGGATAAGTCCAAATCTTTTAAGACTAAAGAAAATTTTTAACTACTTCTTACCACCCTTTCTTTATAGATAGGCTTAAAACCGAGGAAGACTTTCCTGAAATATGGGAAGATATCAATGTTTCAATTCCTCATAGGTAGGCTCAAAACAAGAAATTTCCTGTTACGCTCAAAATCATCTTCAGGTTTCAATTCCTCATAGGTAGGCCCAAAACTTTTTTGTTTATTTCTATATAAATTTCTTTGTATTACTCTAAGATAGCTTGATTACATTAAGGCTACTTTTTTTTCTATTCGTTTTTGTTTTCTTTTGTTGTTTTCTCTTTGTTAACTGGTAATCCAAATGTGGATTTATGAGATGTTTTATGATCACAGGGTGTTTTTTCATTTAATTCACCTATTTTACAAATAGAAGTTGCCATAGTGTTATTGGTGTAGATGTCTATTTTTATAGATTCTCCTTCTTTAAGAACAACAGGAAGTTTTATGTGGTAAGTAGTTTCAGTGGGAACTGGCATTTTTCTATGAATTGGACCTCTATCAAATAACTTCATTTCTACAAAAGCATTTCTTTTAAAAATTGACTTATCCTTATACCAGACTTCTAAAGTTGCTGGTGCTGTTTTTTGATCATCTCTTCTAAAATAAGTATATTCAAGTGTAAATTCATAGGTATTTTTGTCTTTTCTTACAATAGAAGCTCCCAGTGTGGAGATTTCATCATGTTTCCAGTCCCTTCTATGATAAATATCATCAACTAACCACGATGTGGGATCAGGCACTAAACTACATCCCTGTAAATAAAATCCAGCTCCTGCTAAACTTAAAACACCAAGTAAAACTCTTTTTGCTTCCATCTTCCTCATAAACTTTACAAACTTCTTAACCACTTCTTTCATAAGACACCTCCTTTTTGTTTTTTGTGTATGAAAAACTTAATTTTAATCATTATAACATCTTCTGTAAGATTTCAACCCCTTATAGGTAGGCTAAAAACAAAAATAAATAGTCATAGCCAGAAAAATCATAATTTAACCCCATATAGGTGGGCTCAAAACCTAAAATCCTGAAAACACTGAACATCTTGAAAATCTTGAAAATCTCGTTTCAACTCCTTATAGATAGGCTTAAAACCTCCAAAAATGAATAAATATCCTTTACCTTCATTATATCTTGTTTCAATTCCTCATAGGTAGGCTCAAAAAAATTTTGGAAATATCAATGCCAACATCTCTTAATCTGGGTTTCAATTCCTCATAGGTAGGCTCAAAAAAAAATTTATCGCTGATGTATATCTAAAAGGAGGATTAGTTTCAATTCCTCATAGGTAGGCTCAAAACGAAAGCTAGAAAAATCTTCTGATAAAATAGTTTACTGTTTCAATTCCTCATAGGTAGGCTCAAAACGTAGAGCTTGATGAGAAGGAGCCCCTGGTAAAAAGGAGTTTCAATTCCTCATAGGTAGGCTCAAAACCTTGAGCCATTTTCTCAAAGGCTTGCGGGAGTTATAGCGTTTCAATTCCTCATAGGTAGGCTCAAAACAGCTTGAAGCTGAAAGACAGAACCTCTTAAAAGAGATGTTTCAATTCCTCATAGGTAGGCTCAAAACTTGTTTTTACTGCTATTAATTTAATTTTCAATATAGAGGTTTCAATTCCTCATAGGTAGGCTCAAAACATTTTAGGGTGTGTTTTACATATTTTAGAGGATGCGAGTTTCAATTCCTCATAGGTAGGCTCAAAACTTTTAAAAAGAGAAAAAATTGATATTGAGGCATTCCGTTTCAATTCCTCATAGGTAGGCTCAAAACGAGTTTTTTGCAAAGAAGTTGTATAAAGATATAGGTGTTTCAATTCCTCATAGGTAGGCTCAAAACTCGGAAGACATAACTCAAAAACCCCATCCCAAGCCTTAATAACCATATTTTTATATAAAATAATTCTCTGATTCCTTGAACTCACTTTATAGGGTCTTATTGAGCCATCTAAATCCGCCTCCCTCCCAAGAGATCTAAGTTTTTTGTTTAAATTTTCTAAAATTTGCTTCCTAAAGTCCTCTTCAAAAGGACTATAATAATAAGTTATCTTTTTTCCATCTGGTTTCCTGAAAGTGCTATAAACAGTAATAGGAGAAAGAGTCCTCACATAAATTTTTTCCTGATATCTGGGAGGACTCATAACCTCAACAGACTGCAAAAGCACCCTCACCTTCCCAAGGGTTAAAACTTCTCTTGTTAAAATACTCTGAGCAAGGGATTGAATAAATTCCTTTACAGGAGAGGCTACAAAAAAAGTGAAACTTCCTGAAAATACTATATTCCCATTTTTAATAAGGGGCTTTTGTAAGCTTAAAAGCCTTGAAAAAGTAAAAAGTTTGAATTTTCTCTTGGTTTTAGGGTCTTCAAATCCAAAATTGTGAATTCTCTCTGCAAGCCCCCTTTCAAGAGAATTATAAATAAATCCCTGTAAAATTTCATTATATTGAATGGGAAGAATAATCTGATCTTTATCTACAGGACAAAAGGTTATTTTAAGTCTCATTAGATTGAATTAATACTTATAAATTTTAATTTGTCAAGGGGTAATTTTATTTAAACTGATTTAAAACTTCTTTAATATTCCTTTCAATTTCTAATAATGAGAGCTCTTTTTTTCTTTCCCATAGTTTTCTTTTGATATATATAACTTCAACTTCTTTACAGTTTTTGGAGGCCAATTTTTTATAGTATTCTCCATAAGGTATTTCACGCCAGCCTCCATAAGTAATGATAAGAATAAGTTTTTCAAAAGATATTTTTTTTAAAAAATAGGTTACAGGGGGGCAATTAAAGGTCCATTTCGGGAAAACAAGAACTCCATAAGGGCTTTGAGGTGGCTCAAAGTTAGCCCTAATCTCAAAACCCGGGATAAAGGAAAGGAGAAGCCAAAAAGAATAGGGAAAGGAATAAGTCTTTATTTCCTTTGGAATAGCATTAAATCTTCTGGCAAGAGCTAAGGCAATTTCTTTTGAGGTTCCTGTATAGGAAAAATAATAAAGATCCACAGATTAAGTTTAATTGAAATATAAATAAAAAGAAGGGGGCATTTAACCCCCCGGAGATAAATTTAAAATTATTTTTTATAGACTTCGTAAACCTTTCCAGCAAGCTCAATTCCAGGCTTTAAAGTGGTTTTTCCTGGTTCCCATTTTGCAGGGCATACTTCCTTTCCACCTGTTGCTCTTACATGCTGGAAGGCTTTAATCTTTCTTACCAATTCATCTGCATTTCTTCCTACAGGGGCATTGTTTATCTCTACAGATTGAAGAACCCCATCAGGATCTATAATAAAAGTGCCTCTTAGATCAAGGCCAAGGGCTTCATCATAGACTCCATAGAGCTGACCAATCTTTCCCCCAAGGTCTGAGGCAAGGGGATAGGGAACCCCTCCACTAATCATCTTAGAAAGCTCAACTTCTTGCCAGACCTTGTGAACAAAAACCGTATCAATACTAATTCCAATAACCTCCACATTGAGATTTTTAAGTTCCTCATATTTCTCAGCTACATCAACAAGCTCTGTAGGGCAAACAAAGGTAAAGTCAGCAGGATAAAAGAGAAGGACAACCCATTTCCCCCTGTAATCAGAAAGCTTAATCTTCTTGATCTCCCCATTGGGAAAATAGGCACCAGCCTCAAAATCTGGAGCAAGGCCACCAACTTTTGTGCACATAGTTCCACCTCCTTTGAATTATTTTTTCTTGAAACTTAATCTAAAATTTAACTTTGTCAAGTCAGTTTTAAATATTTTTGAAAATCTTCAAAGGTGTCTATATCAAAAAGGGTTGGAAGAAGAGAAAAATCTTCAGGTTTCAGTCTCTCTAATGTTTTATCTAAAAGTTTCGTTGTTTCAAAAGGTAAATAATCAAATAAAAGAAAAAGTCTATTTTTAAAAAGAAAATTAAATCCCAACAGGACATATCCTCCATCTTCGGAAGGTCCAAAAACAACGGGATAATCCTTGAGTCTCTCAAAGGCAGATTTGAGATAATCCAGGGATAGAAAAGGACAATCAGCACCTATAAAGACTATTCTTTCAAAACCAAAATTTAATAGCAACTCCCCTGCCCTCTTCAGTCTCTCCCCGAGACCTTTACCCTTCTGGGGAAGAAAATTCCAGTTAAAATTTAAGTTAAAAAATTTTTTTATCCGGGCTAATCTTTCACCCTCGTAAAAACCAAAAAGCTTTATTCTTCTTTGAAGAAAGAGATGCTCAGAAATTTTTACAGTTTTCCAGAGTAATTCTTTATATATTTCAAGAGCTCTTTCTTCCCCCACATCCTTTGCAAGCCTTGTTTTTACTTTTCCCTTTTCAGGGATTTTGAAGAAAAGGCCTAAGGCCTCTAAAGTTTCCATTTTTTGGAAAGATATCTTAAAAGAATAGTGAGAGTAAAAAGAAAGGCAAGAACAAGAAATAAGGGAAAGAACTTTCCTTCAAAGAGAATGCTTTTTAAGGAGAAGCCAAGGCCTGTATAGGCAAAACCTGCAGGAGCCATAAAGAAAAAGGTGCAAATAACATAGGTTTTCAGATCAATTGAGGTTAATCCAAAAAGATAGTTAACCACGGGAAAGGGAAAAAGGGGAAAAAGTCTTACAAAGGCAACCGCTTTCCAGCCGTGTTTTTTTGTAATTTCATCAAAGTATTTCCATTTTTCTAAACCTAAGCGGGTTTTTAGGGACTCTCTAAAAAAATATCTTGCCAGTTGAAAAGAAAGGGTTGCTCCGAGGGTTGCCCCTGTTAAGGCTATTAACCCTCCAAAGAGAGGACCCCATAAAAAACCTGCAAGTAAAGTTAAAGCAAGACTTGAAATAAAAAAGCTTGGAGCAATTGTATATATTATTAAATATAATATTATAGAAAGGGGATGTCCAGAAAAGGCTTTAATAGTATCAGCAAAATTTTCGGCCTTTAAAAAACCTCTCCATTGAAAGTAAAAGCTTATAAGCATCAAAAGAAAAAATAAAAGAAAAAAGAAGCTTTTTGGCCTTGTAATTTTTCTCTGAAGAGAAAATTTTATGCGATTAAACCATTTTTTAGCTGAAGAAACATGGCTCTCAAGGGGCTTAATCCCTTTCAGGGTTTCAAGCAGGTGAAGGGCTCTTTCCCCCTTTTTAAGAAAACGATTTTTGCAACCAAAACAAAAGGTTAAAATGGGTCTTTTACCAGCAAGCTTAAGGGTTTTTTCAAGGAAGCTTTCAGAAATTTCCTCACTAAAATAGGCCCCACCCCCTGCTCCACAACAAGAAGGATAAGGTAAAACCCTGTCCACTTTATCTTTAAATTTTTCTACAATTTTTTCTTTTAAGTCCATTTCCTTAAAGGCTGGACAGGGAAGATGGAAAAAAGGCTTATTGAGGGTATTTTGAAATTCTTCCTCAGGAAGTATCTCAAGAATATGAAAAACCCTTAGGTTATTGCTAAATCTTTTAAAAATTTTATAACAATTTGTGCAGGCAACGATTACTTCATTAATGCCATAATCCAAAAATCTCTGATTTAGCTCCTGCCAGCCCTTTTTAGTCTCCCCCAAAGCTCCGATTTGATAGAGAGGATCAAGACAACAATCAAGAACCAAAACTATTTTTTTATCAGAAAATTTATTTAAAATTTTTAATAACTCTTTAATTAAATGGGGATAAGTTCCCCATAAACTACATCCTGGCCAGAAAATTCTTTCAGCCTTTTCCCAGTGAGAAATGGGAAAGGAATGAATTTTCTTGGTAAAGGAAAGGGCACTTTTTTTAAGTTTTTCTCCAAGAGTTGAACCTTCTTCAAGAAGGGAAACTTTCAGAAAATAGAGAGCCTCTGCAGGATCTAACCCTTCTTTACAAAGGAAACTACAAGCTGAACAGTTTGTGCAATAAAAAACCTCTTCTTTTCTCTGAAGAATTATCTCCTTAGGAAGGCCATATTTTTCAAGAAAAGGGCAGGCTTTTATACAGATCTTACATTCAGTGCAGTTATGTAAGAGATCCGAAACAGCCTGTTCCATAAAGGGCTGTGCAGGCATAACAATGATCTCCTGTTTGAATGGGCTTTCCTTCAAGAGAGTTAAGCCCAACTTCAAGAAGTTCAAAAACATTTTTGGGGGTTTTAATTTTTAATTTTAAGGCCTGATTAAAATCACAATCATAAAGGGATCCCTCCGGAGAAATATTTATTAATTTGAGACACATAATCTTATTTAAGGTTTCAGGATTAAAATTTGAATAAAGAAGTTGATAATACTCTTTAAGTTTTCCCTGTTTCTGGAGGTATCTTTTAAATCTTCCAAGAGGAAAATTATTGAGCACCAAAAGATCGGTAAAGGATAGCCCTTTTTCTTCAAAAAAATTTATAAATTCATCCCTTAACTCCTCTTCTTTTCTTGTAAGAGAAAGTTCTACAGGATTTATCATGAGATAAAGGGGAAGTGTTTTCCCAAAGCCCGCTTCATTTAATTTTTGGAGAGCTAAAAAGGCTTTTTTAAAAAAGCCATTGCCCCTGAAAAAGTCTGTTTTATGTTCTTCAAGGCTTGGAAAGGAACCTATAATTATTACCTTCTTTTTAGCAAGAAAATCAATTAGATTTTCTTTGTTAAGTAAGGCTGAAAAGTTGGTTCTAAACAAAATTTCTCTGGTATAAGGTTTGACCTCATTAATAAAATCTACTATTTGAGGGTGAAGTTCAGGTGCGCCACCGGTTATGTCAAGGGTTTTTCCTGAGTGTTTCTTTATGAGTTCTATGACTGCAGATAAGACTCTATCATTCATAAGCTGGCCCTTTGGGCCAGCTGAAAGGTGACAATGAAGGCACCTTTCATTACACCTATAACCCACATTTACCTGAATTATTTCTATATCCCTTTTAGTGAGTATTATCACCAGTTCCTTTAATTTTTCAGAAAAGGGCTTAAACTCTTCTTGAACACAACAGGTGTTTTTTGTAGAATGGGTCTCCCATTTTCCACCCTTGGTAACCCCTGGAGAGCGATAAATAATTTTTTCACCACAAGGAAAAGGCCTTGGAGAAAGTTTTTTCACAGGCTCAATAAAAATGAAAAAATCATAAGCATATTTTTTTAAGTTTTCAAAAGTTCTCTCACAAACTGCAACCCTTTTTCCAAGTTCAAAAAGATGGCCCTCTGAATCCTCAACCCTGATAAATGGCCCTTTAAAAATTACGGTATGCCCTTTATCAATACAAGCCCCTTTTTTTCCCTTTACAGCTTCAATAGTAATAGAGCGAAATTCTATTCCATCAATTACCTGCCAGGGTTTTTCCTCATATTTAAGAATTTTTATACTGATAAAGCCAGCCTTCAAAAAAGCCTCAAGGAATTTATCTTCTCTTAAGGCTCCAGAGATACAGCCTGACCAAAGCTCTGGATCCTTTTTTAAATGTTCAGGAACATCCTCATCAGAAACAATATCACTTATTACTGCCCTACCCTCTGGTTTTAAAACTCTATAAATCTCTTTAAAAAGCCTTTCTTTATCTTCATCTCTTACAAGATTTAATACACAATTTGAAACTACGGTATCAATAGAATTGTCAGGAATAAGGGGTTCATTTTCTTCAAGATATTTTATAAATTCTTCAAATTTAATAAAATCTTCAAAGGTTTTTATAGGATTTTCAAGAAGGTATTTATCAACCTTTTCAAGATCGAGCTTGAGATTCTGGATGCGAGCTTTGCGAAATTCTGTATTTAAATAGCCAATTTTTTTGGCTATCTCTTGTTGATATTTTCTTGCAAGGGCAAGCATTTCATCATTAAAATCAACCCCGATAATTTTACCCTTTGGACCTATAATTTGAGCTATCATATAGCAATGTTTCCCTGAGCCAGATCCAAGATCAAGAACCACTTCTCCCTCTCGGACATACTGAGTGGGATCACCACACCCATAATCTCTTTCAAGAATCTCTGAAGGAATAATTTTCAATAGTTCAGGACGAGTATAAGAAACCGGACAGCAAAGCTTTACTTCTTTTGACCTTGCTGCCCCTTTATAAGTCTCAAGCACAATAGATTCTACAGCCATTACTTTCCTTTCTCAAGAAGCTCTGGATAAGGCCAGCCAGCCATACCACCTTTGAGAATAAAAAGTCTTGATTCAGGAACACCTTTAGATTTCAAATAATCATAAGTATTCTGAGCACCACTTCTTCCCCTGGGGCAAATAATTACCACAGGATCATTTGAGTTAATAATTATAGGAAGGGCTTTATCAATCCTTTTTTTAAGGTCATCATTATTGGCGGGGAAGGCATTGGTTTCAATTGATCCTTTGAAGTGGTGCTTTACAAAGTCCTCATGGGGCTGGATGTCAACAATGATAACCTTCTTACCTGTTTCAAGCCATTTTTTGAATTCCTGCGGTTCAAGAAAATTTGTTGCAAAGGAGGCTTTGGCCATAAAAAGCATTGCCATAAGCCCTAAAAGCATAACTCCCCAGACCTTGACTAAAAATCCTCTCATGTCTGCACCTCCTCTTAAGTTTTTATTTTGCCTTTTAAAGGCACATAAAAGTATAAACTATAGAAATTAATTTTGTCAAATAGAAAATTTTTAAAAATTCTCAGCTATTTATAGAATTTTTTTAAATTTTCAGGAGATGCTCCAAATAAAAAGCGCAAGAGAATGTAATTATTTTTAAGGCTTATTAAGAAAGGTGATGAAGCCTTGAATTTTCTTGAAGAGACAAGGATCCTACCAGGCAAGGGTTGGGGTGGGAAAATTTTTCTTAAGCGTAAAACAAGGTCAAAGTCTTCAAGAAAGGGATATTCTTTAAAGCCTCCTGTTTTCTCATAGAGAGCCCTTTCTACAAAAAGCCCCTGATCTCCATAGGGTAAGTGAAGAAGCCTTGCTCGAAGATTAATCAATTTTTCAAGAACTTTAAGGGAAAAGGTATTTCCATCATAGACTAAGTTAAGGAACCCTGCTTTTATACCTTTTTTGTATAGATCTTTTAAATTAATTCTGTCAAGAATTCTGCAATCAGCATGCATAAAGAAAAGGAGATCACCCTTGGCAACTTCTACTCCTTTTTTGAGTTGAACTCCCCTTCCCTTTTCACTCTGGATTACCCTTGCTCCAAGGGATTTAGCTATGAACGGGGTTTTATCTTCGCTTCCTCCATCAACTACTATTACTTCATCAAGCTCAATATTTGCAAGGGATTTTAAAGCGAGGGGGAGATAAATTTCTTCATTAAGGGTAGGGATAATTACAGAGAGAGAGGATCTCATTCAACCTTTTTAGCTGAAATTACTACAAAACCTCCCTCACCATAGCCTTCTTTTACAGGTTGAGGCTCGGTAATCTCTTCAAGAGGGTTAAAAATGGTTTGGGTAAAAAGCTTAGGTTTGAAACCTGTTTTTTCAAGTAAGGCCTTTACTTCAGTTACAGAATAAAACTTGGCTTCACGGTAAAAGATGCTTTTTTCTTTTTTAGCAAGATATATCTTTCCAAGAAAACTATCTTTATCAACAAAGCCAACAATTATTCTCCCCCCTGGTTGTAATACTCTTTTAACTTCCTTTAGAGCCATCTCGGGATCCTCTAAAAAACAGATGGTTACTACGAGTAAAACTACATTAAAAATTTCGGATTTAAAGGGTAGTTTTTCTGCAATTCCCTTTGCAACTTTTATGTTTCTATCTTTAGCAAGCCGAAGCATCTCAAAGGATGGGTCAAGCCCGAAATCAATTTTTAGTGGTTCAGCAAATCTTCCTGAGCCAACTCCCACCTCAAGAGATAGGCCACTTATTAAATGAGGCCTTATGGCTGAAATCTCTGAGATATAGACCGCTTGATTTTTTTCATACCATAAATCGTATTCCTTGGAAAATTTGTTAAAAACAGAGGTCATTGCAATAAAGTTAGCTCCAAATTTTTAAAAAAATTTAATCCACCTTTTTTCAAATTACAAGTTTATCCTTTTATATTATTTCTACATTTCACAAAAAAAGAAGGGTGGAAAACCAGAAAAGGTGGCAGAAAAATCCTATAGAGTCTCAAAAGATATGGACGCATACACCCTCTTGACAAAGGAATTTTTTTGGTTATTTTAAATAGCTATCAAGGAAAGGCGCGTAGCTCAGTGGGAGAGCGCTTGCTTGACGCGCAAGAGGTCGGCGGTTCGATCCCGCCCGCGCCTACCATTAATATATACACCTAAAGGAGATTTAAAAGAAAACATTGAAAATTCTTATCAAAAATCTGGGAGAATTCCAACTTCCACCTAATCAGCCTCTCAAGGTTCTTCTTTCTGAAATTAAAAAATTAAAAAAGTCTCAAGAGCTACCCCTGGCTTTTAAACTCAATAGCGAGATTTATGACTGGCATACACCTTTGCCTGATAGCGCTCAAGAGCTACAACTTGATCCTCTTTATCAGGACTCCCCTGAGGCCTTAGAGGTCTTAAGGCATACCGCATCTCATATTCTGGCTCAGGCAGTTAAAGAGTTGTTTCCAGGAGCAAAACTTGGCATTGGTCCAGCTATAGAAGATGGTTTCTATTATGATATTGCCTTTGAGAGACCTTTTACAGAGGAGGATTTAAAAAAGCTTGAGAAAAAAATTAAGGAACTAATTAAAAAAAATCTGCCTTTAGAGAGAAAAGAGCTCTCCAAAGAGGAGGCTATAAAGCTCTTTTCCCAGATACATGAAGACTTTAAGCTTGAATTAATTACAGAACTTCCCGATGAAAGAGTTAGCATTTATACTCAAGGGGATTTTATTGACCTTTGCAGAGGCCCGCATCTTCTTTCAACAGGACAGGTAAAGGCTATAAAACTTCTCTCAATTGCAGGAGCTTACTGGAGGGGAGATGAGAAAAATCCCATGCTCTGGAGAATCTATGGCACGGCCTTTTTTACTGAAGAGGCTCTTAAAGATTATCTCAATTGGTTAGAAGAGGTCAAAAAAAGGGATCATCGCAGACTTGGAAAGGAACTTGAACTTTTTACCATTGAGGAAGACATCGGGCCCGGCCTTGTTATCTGGCTTCCTAAAGGGGCTCTTGTGAGGAAAATAATTGAAGATTTCTGGAAAGAGGAACACTTGAAAAGGGATTATCAGCTGGTTTATACCCCCCATCTTGCCTTACGAGACCTCTGGAAGACCTCAGGTCACCTGGATTTTTATGTGGAAAATATGTTTCCACCTATGGAACTGGAAAATCGCACTTATCAAGTAAAACCCATGAATTGTCCCTTTCACATTTATATTTACAATCAAAAAAGAAGAAGCTATAGAGACTTTCCCTTAAGACTATGTGAACTGGGAACAGTTTATCGTTTTGAAAGAAGTGGAGTTTTGCACGGGCTCCTAAGGGTTAGAGGTTTTACTCAGGATGATGCTCACATTTTCTGTAGAGAAGACCAGTTGGAAGAAGAATTAATAAAGGTTTTAGATTTGGTGATTTATTTTCTTAAACTTTTTGGGTTTAATGAGTATCAGATTTATCTCTCAACCAGGCCAGAGAAATTTGTTGGAGAACCTGCGATTTGGAATAAAGCTGAAGAGGCCCTTAAGATGGCCTTAGAGCATAAAGGCCTGGCCTATGAAATAGACCCTGGAGAGGGAGTTTTTTATGGTCCAAAGATTGATCTTAAAATAAAAGATGTCCTTGGGCGTTTCTGGCAATGTTCAACTATTCAGGTGGATTTTAATCTTCCTGAAAGATTTGACCTGGTTTATGTTGGAGAGGACAATCAATTTCATCGGCCCATCATGATTCATAGAGCCCTTCTTGGTTCCTTAGAGCGGTTTTTTGGCGTTCTAATTGAACATCATGCTGGGGCCTTTCCTTTCTGGCTTGCTCCTGTGCAAATCAAAGTCTTAACCCTGACAGATAGAAATATCCCCTATGCAGAAAAGGTAACTCAAGAACTTAAAAAAACAGGTTTCAGAGTGGAAAGAGATTTCAGGAGCGAAAAGATCAATTACAAAATTAGAGCTGCTCAGCTTGAAAAGGTGCCTTACATGATCATCCTTGGCGATAAAGAAGAGGAAGTTCAGTGCCTTAGCATAAGGAAAAGATCAGGTGAAGTTATGCAGGGTGTAAGTCTGGCTGATTTTCTGCAAAGTCTCAAAGCTGAAAGTCAACCCCTATCCTCTTGATGAAACTCAGCGTTTTACTATCAGTTTTTATCAAAAGATACAGCTTAAAGGTCCCAGAGCTATCTTCAAAAGGGGGTGATAAAATTAATTTAGGAGGAGGGCATGCAAAAGGATTTAAAGCACAAGTATAGGGTTAATGAAAAAATTAGGGCTCAGGAGGTTCGCTTGATAGGTCCAGAGGGAAAACAAATAGGGATAGTCCCCCTCAGGGAGGCCTTACGCATGGCAGAGGAATATGGCTTAGATCTGGTTGAAATTGCACCCTCTGCTACTCCACCTGTCTGTAAAATCATGGATTTTGGTGAATTTTTATACCATGAGGCAAAAAAAGCCAAAGAGGCTAAAAAGAAACAGGCAGTTGTGGAGGTAAAGGAGATAAAATTAAGCCCTAAGACAGATAAACACGATTTAGAGGTAAAAATTAAACACATTTTAAGATTTCTTGAGGATAAAAATAAGGTTAAAGTAAGGGTTGTCTTTAAAGGAAGGGAGCTTTCTCACCCTGAAATGGCAGATAGAGTCTTTGCCGCTATTTTTCAGGCTGTTGAAGGAGTAGCTCAGGTAGAGTCTCCACCCAAGCTCGAAGGAAGACAGATGATTGCTGTATTAGCGCCTATTAAAAAATAGGTCTAAACCTTCCATT
Organism: Caldimicrobium thiodismutans; assembly: GCF_001548275.1. GTDB lineage: Bacteria > Desulfobacterota > Thermodesulfobacteria > Thermodesulfobacteriales > Thermodesulfobacteriaceae > Caldimicrobium > Caldimicrobium thiodismutans. Next base: position 720,471 of record NZ_AP014945.1, on the reverse strand, counting down.
CATAGAAATTTTTTATCAGTTTTAGCCCGGGTCTTCCGCTTTTTTCGGGATGAAATTGAAAGGCAACCAAATTTTTGTAAGCCAGACCAGAGGGAAAGGTTATTCCATGAGATGTGACACCAAGAACAATATCTGAATTTTCAGGCTGAGGATAATAACTGTGGACAAAGTAATATTCATAATCAGGCTCAACTTCTTTTAAAAGCGGGTGTTCCTTTAGCCAGGAAACACTGTTCCATCCCATATGAGGCACCTTCAAATGCTTACCATCCTCAATAAGGGGATAGGGAAACCTGAGCACTCTACCAGAGATGAGTCCAAGGGTTTTTGTCCCACCATCTTCTTCACTTTCCTCCATAATGATCTGTGTGCCAAGACAAATTCCCATTATCGGGACTCCCTTATAGAAGGCCTCTTTTAAAAAGTCGTCAAGTCCAAATTTAATAAGACTCTCCATTGCAGAACAGGCAGCCCCTACTCCAGGGAAAATAATTTTTTCACAGGATTTGAGTTTTTCTGGATCAGAACTTATAACCCACGGAATTTTAAGATAATCAAGGGCTCTTGCTACACTGGTTAAATTACCTGCCTGATAATCAACGATACCTATCATTCTGCCTCCTCCTTTTGAAGAAGTTTTTCCATTTCCCCGAGGGGTGGTAAATCTTCCAGAGATTTTAACCCAAAATATTCAAGAAAAAAAGAAGTTGTGCCATAAAGAGCAGGCCTTCCAGGAACAGCTTTTCTTCCAACTATTTTAATAAAGCCTCTTTCAAGAAGACTTTTTAAAAAGGGCCCCACCTCTACCCCACCTCTTTTGGCTGAGATTTCTGCCCTTGAAATAGGCTGAAAATAGGCAATAATAGCTAAGGTTTCAAGAAGGGCCCGTGTCCATTTCATACCTTGAGGCTGAAAATATTTCTTTAAATATTCAGAAACCTCAGGAGCAGATTCAACCCTGTAGCCATTGGCTACCTCTACAATTCTTAAGCCTCTATTACTATAATCAAGTTTTAATTCTTCAAGAATATTCTCAATCTCAGATGGGGAGATATTTTCAAGAACTCCTTGAATATCTCTAATCTTAAGAGGTTTCCCTGCACAAAAAAGCAAGGCCTCAATGATTTTTTTGTATAAACTTCTTTGCTCTTGAGGAAAAGTCAAAGAACTCACCGAACTTTTAAGTAGAATAAAATATCTCTTTTTGATGGAGGACCCTTTTAAGTTTTCCTGCAGAAACTAACTCTTCCAAGATTCTTGAAAATTCTTTATTTTCACCAAAAATGGCTGTAAGCTCCGTGAGAGGAGCTGGCCTTCTTGCTAAGTAATCAAGGATTTTCTCATTTAAATCTTCCTTAATACCCAGAGGTTTTAATATCTTCTCTTTGGGAGTAATAATCTCAGCACCTTCTCCAAGGAAGACCATAATTCTTTCAAGTTCTTCAAAAGTAAGAGGTTGAGCTATCCTATAGGCAGGAGGCCTGACAACTGTATTTAATTGGACTTTATGGGGTTTAATTTTGGAAATAGCCTCCTTTAAAGCCCTTAGATCTTCAGGTTGATCATTAATTCCCTTTACAAATAAGACCTCAAGCCAAAGCTCGCCCTTCATTATTTCGCGAAGGCCCTTTAAACCCTCTATAATTGTAGAGAGCTTTAATTCTTTAACTGGTCTATTTAAAAGTTTGAAGGACTTATCTAATGCACAATCCAGAGAGGCAAGCACTAAATCTACCTCAGCCAGGGCTTTTCTGACACTCTCCAGGTGAATGGTGCTACTGTTGGTTAAAACAGCTATGGGTTTTTTAATTAGACTTTTAGCAAAATAAATGGCCCTTTCAAAATGAATATTGAGAGTTGGCTCCCCGCTTCCTGTAAAAGTTAAAACATCATATTCCCCTTCCCTTTCTTTAGCAAGATAAAGGGCCCTTTCAATCTCATCCCAGGGAATATATTCTGCCCTGATTAAAGTAAGTGTATCTGTTTTTCCCACTTCACAATAAAGACAATCCATGGAGCAGATTTTTTTGGGAACAAGCTCAACTCCGAGGGATAAACCAAGGCGCCTTGATTTAACAGGGCCAAAAAGAATAGCCATGCTATAAAATATAAACCTCAATCCCTCTTTTGCCAAGATTTTGTATGCGTCCATATCTTTTGAGACTTAAAAGGATTTTTTTACTACTTCGGTTATAGGAAAAAAACCTGTATTTTGTAAGGACAACCCATGTGTTTGCCTGTTATGTGTTCTTTTGCATTAATGTAGGGGTTCAAAATCTTGAACTTTTACAAGGTTTAAAATTTTAAATCCTACATAGGGCTTCCTTAGTTAAAAAGGAGATTGTATAAGTAAAAGCTAACATTGATTTTTTAAAAAAGAGGCCTTAAAATAAAGTTATGGAGAAAAAACTTCCCACCGGGATTTCAAGTTTTGAAAAGATTAGAAGTGAACCCTATTATTATGTGGATAAGACACCTTTTGTGGCAAAACTTGTTGAAGAGGGAACTTACTATTTTCTCTCCCGCCCAAGGAGATTTGGAAAATCCCTTTTTGTGGACACCCTTAAGCAGGCCTTTCTCGGAAGAAAAGATCTTTTCCAGGGGCTCTATCTTGAGAAGAACTGGGACTGGAGTATCAGGTATCCTGTTATTCACATAAGTTTTGGTGCTGGCAATATCTTAAGTGAAGAAGATTTCCTTTTGCGGATAAGAAAAATTCTTAAGAAAAACTATAAAACACTTGAAATAGATTGGGAAGATTCCTCTGATTATAGGTCTTCTTTTGAGGATCTTATTGAAAAGGCCTATGAAAAATATAAAACTAAGGTTGTAGTTCTGATAGATGAATATGACAAACCCATTCTTGATCGCATAGAAAACAAGGAACTAAGTTTAACCTTAAGGGAGCATTTAAAGAATCTCTATGGGGTTATAAAGGATGCCGATGTTTATTTAAAGTTTGTCTTTATTACAGGGGTTTCAAAATTCTCAAAGGTTTCTCTTTTTTCAGGTCTAAATCAGTTAAGAGATATTACTTTAAGCAAGGAGTATTCAACTATCTGTGGATACACTCAAGAGGAACTTGAAGAGGTTTTCAGAGAGGAACTGCAAGATAAGGATTTAAAGCTTATAAAATGCTGGTATAATGGTTATTCCTGGCTTGGGGAGCCTCTCTACAATCCCTTTGATATCCTTCTCTATTTAGAGGAAAAAAAATTCCACCCCTACTGGTTTGAAACTGGGACTCCAAGTTTTCTTATGAAACTTCTTCTTGAGAAACGTTTTTATCTTCCCGAGCTTGAAGACCTTACTGCAACTGATGACCTTATTGGCACCTTTGACCTTGACTATATTGAGCCAGAAAACCTTCTCTTTCAGGTGGGTTATTTGACCATTAAAGAAACTATTGAAGAGGAAGGGTTAATTCTCTATAAGCTTTCTTATCCGAATAAAGAGGTAAAGATTAGTTTAAATAGAGTTCTTTTTTCTTATTTTACTCAGCTCAGTTCAGAAAGACCAAGGCTATCTCTTAAGATGATTGAGGCAGTGAGGGAGAGGGATTTTGAGAAGATGAAGAAGGTTCTTGAGGGGTCTTTATGCAGGGATACCCCATGATTGGTTCAGGAAGAATGAGCTTTCTCGTTATGAGGGGTATTATGCAAGTTGTTTTTATGCCTTTTTATGTGGGTCAGGGCTTGAGGTGATCCCTGAGGATATAACGAATAAGGGTCAGATAGATTTGACGGTGCTCTATAGGGATAGGGTTTATCTTTTTGAGTTCAAGGTGGTTGAGGGAGAGGGGGGAGAGGGGGGAGAGGGTAAAGCTTTAGTTCAACTTAAGGAGAAGGGGTATCATAAGAAGTATGAGGGTTCATTCAAAGAGATTTATCTTATAGGGATAGAGTTTTCTTCAGGGGATAGGAATATCAAGGGCTTTTTCTGGGAAAAATTAAATTAAAGTCTTTTTATCTTTGCCTTCCTGGTTAGTTTTTGGGGAGCTTCCAGAAGGGCATTTTACCAAAATTTCTCTAAAATTAACCAAGGTTTTTGACTTAATTTTAATCCTCCCTCATTTTTATACGAAAACTAAAATTTATAATACTACCCTCTTTGCTGAAGATTTTTCTGGGTTTGGCATGACTTTAAAAGAATTATCTATATTAAAAAGTTCATATTCAAAAAATTTTTTATTATAACTCCATTAAAAGTCTCTCAACTTCATAAAAGAATTTATTTTTATCAAAATTTTTCCACTTCTGGACTCTTTTAGCTCTTGGTAATGCCCATCTTTCCTTCCAAAAATCAACCAGTTTCTCAAATGGTCTGTCATACCAGATAGGTTCTTCTTTTTTACTAATAACTTCTTTTAAATTTTTCACAAGCGGAAATAAATAGAATTCTCTTTTAATTCCATGATATTCAAATTTAGATAATCCAAGATATTTTAAAGCAAGACTTATTAGTTTAAGTTTTTTTGATGGCCCATTCCCAAATCCTCTTGTAGTATTGATACCCTTTAGAGATAAAAATTTTACAAGTTCTTGATATAACTTTTCTGGAATATGGAATGTTCCAGAACCTCGTGTATACCCCAAACTTTTTGCTACTATTTCATCATTATATTTTAATCGATTATATAAACTACTTTTTCCAAAGGCACTTGTGGTAGTAATAAATAAAAGTTCTGGTTCTAATTTTCTTCCTTTAAGAATTGTAATACTATTTTCATATTTTTTTTTATAAGCCTCTCTGATTTCATTACATGTCAGAGCAAGAGCAACCATTTTTCCACCTAATAGTTCATTATATGGAGGTAAAGCTCCAACTCGTTGGGCATTCAATGACTTGTTTACCCATATATCTAATTCATCCTTAGATATGCCGAGATAATTATCACGAACAGACATTTTTAGAACAGGACTTTGCAAACATATTAAACCAAATGGCATATCATGTGTTGTATCCCACATCAAAAATCTCATTTGACGACCATATGATCGTTGAAATGGAATACTCCACCAGATTAAATTCCACCACTTAAATAAAATTTCTTCAATAGAACCTGATTTAACTTCTCTTAATTCTAAAGAAATTTCCCCGGGAATAATTTCAGACCCATTTCTACAATAATTTGTCACTTTTTTTATAGAATTTATTAAAAATTTTTTATGTTTCAATATTTGCTCAAACTTTGCTTTTTGTTGAACCTGACGATAAATAACTTTGTTAACTTCTGATAGTCTTAAATGAGGATTTATTTTAAATCCCTGCTCCTCTAAAGCCTGAATAATTTTATTTTTTAGTTCTTGTGAATCCATTTTTTCAGGATTGTTAACTACTAATAGAAAGACTTTTCATTCATATCTTAAGTTATTTGCCTTTAGAAATTCCTCTGGTGTGTTAAAAGCTGTGAAAAATAAAGGTGTTCCTGCGAAAGAGAGAGGTGAGACAGGACCAATAGTCATAAAAGAATATTGTCTTGAGGCTAAGTCAAAGGCACAGTGCGGGTCACGAAAGGATTGATAGAGTTTAAGGGCATTAGGGTCACCACCAACAATTTCCTTTAAGGACATAAATTCAGAACCCAGAGACAGACCAAAACCAAAAAAGAAGATTCTTAATTGACTAATAATCTCTTTATGTAAACTTGATAAAGTCTGACTTATAAACATCCATCCAAGTCTATATTTTCTTGTAGTTCTTACTGCGTCAAGAAGTGAAAGTCTTACTGAATCTTGTTTTTCATTTTCAATTTTTTCCCTTGGGGCTAATCTATGGGCCTCATCTAATATCACAAGTGTATTTAAAAATCTATTTTCTTGGTAAGCCCTTTCGGCTAAATATGTTAACCCATCTAATAATCTCTTTATCACCAATGCCTGGATCGTATCACTCCAAAAAAGGCCGGTAGCCATCTCTTTTGACAAATCTACAATTACTACTGGTCTTTGAATACCAAAAAGATTTACTTCTTGCATCTTGAAAGTTTCTTTTATTAACTCATCTACACTAACAGCATTAGGACGGTCCTTTTTGAATAATTCAGTTACTGGTAACCAGAAATTTTTATAAAATTCATCTCTATTTGCTTTTTTATAAACTGTGTTGAATCTATTGCGAGATTCCTGGCTCCTGTAGAATAGCATTTGAACATTGCTATCACCGAGAGTTTCCCAGGCATAGTTAAAAGATTCAGGTTTATGTAAATCCTCTAATCTAACTCTTTTCTCCTGTAATTTTTCTGCTAAAACTTCGGAGGCTATTCTTCGATTTTCTCCCTCTGGAATTGATAGACGTTCAAAGAATAGTGATTCATAAAGAATTTCACTAAAAAGCAGCCATCTATCCAAAACTAAATTTTTGACACTTTTAATAATTACATTCTTATTCAAATGTGAAAGAGCCTTGGATAAATTTAAGGAGAATCCTTCTGTTCTCATTTCTCCTCGGGCGTCTTTTGAAAATTCACCCTGTGGGTCTATAATAAATATAGCCATATCAGAATATCTTGCGTAAGCAAGGAGAATCATCTTAGCCAAAACAGACTTACCAGAACCAGTTTTACCAAAAATCCCTATGTGATAAGCCTCGCCAGCTCCGTGTGCTCCTGTCCCAAAATGCTTGAACCAGAGTGGAAGCTTTGGTTTTGAACCATAAACATGACCCAAATAAAATATCTCTTTTCTATATTGTTCTAACAACCTATCTAAAATATCGTCAGTTGCTAAATAGATAAAAGTCCCTGTAGCTGGAACAGTTCCTAAAATACTCGGTTCAAATCTATTTCCATTGTCACTGAATACCGCACTTACTGTCATATTTCCAAGGTGGGTATCTTGTTGTCCACTAACAGGATTGACCTGACCCCTCTGTCTTGCAAGAGATCTCATTGTAGGATCTTCAAGCCAGATATTCCGTAGTTGAACTTCTGTAATTTGTCCCAATGCATAATGTGGCTTCCCATCTTGAAAAAATCTAAAAAATGCAAGCTCACCTACTAATTTTTTCCCAACAGCAGTGCCAAGAATATCTAAGGAAAGTTCACTGGTAGAAGAGGGAGAACCTATTGTTCCAATTTTCTCAGAGGTGCTGATTAATTGTTCTATATTTATTCTTTGATTACTCATATTCATCTCCCGCTTTCGGTTCTATAATTGTGCATGCCAAATAAAATCTCTCCAATATCCCCATTGTGTAATTCCATCATTCTTCTGGTAGTTGTCTGTCTTGAAGCAGATACAGCCTTACTAAGATGTTTTACCATTCTGTCTGCTATATAAAGAGGATAGGGTTCTATTATTCCGGGTGTTCCAGTTTGATACTTGAGGCCCTGAAGCAAGATCGCTATACGAGAAATATCATTGGCAATAAAAGATGCCATCTCAATCCTGAAAACTGGTTTCCAATTATGAGATCTGTAATACATAACATAAATATTATTCATTGCTGAAATAATTTCGTCTCTTAATTTTTCAAGCTCTTTGTCATTAAAAGGAATTTTTAAATGCCATGGTTGTAAAGGTTTTTCTAAAGGAATTGGAGAAGTAAATTCACCGGGAGATAAAATGTATGTCAAGATAGCTCGGTCATCATAATTAGCCGGCCAATTAAACATTTTACCTAATTCTCTTTTTGTAGTATATTTAGGTAAACTTACCCATAATTTGTCGGTTCTTGCGGATTCTAAAATGGTTTTATAATCAGTAAGAAACTGCCGAAATCTATTCTTTAACTCTTTACCTATTTCTGTAATAACTCCTTCATTTTCCCATTCTAATACTTTATTTATTGCCTGATTCATATATATCAAAGGTGTTGTAAGAGAACCGTCTAAAAAAACTATATCATGAGGAGCTTTTACTGCAAGCTCAAGTTCCATTTCCATCATTAATCCTCTGAGCACTGTGGCTGTGTCTGGATCGTGCTTCTCTGGATGAATAAAGACTCTGTGGTGAGGTTTTTCCCAGAATCTTTTTTCAGAAGGTGGTGTTAATCCTTCAATTGCAACTGCCGCACAAGCAGCAAGATCAGTTGATAGAAGTCTATCCACTGCATAAGAACCATCTACACCACAAGTTGTAGGTATCCCCGGATAACCAACTTCTGAATCCCGTTTCAAGATATTCCCTTCTTGCAATTGTTTCCGTATTTCAGTTTTTTTCTCCTGGATTTCCCTCAAAGAATTGTAAAGCACATTTCCAATAGCTTCACTTTTTAAGAGCATCTCTTCAACAAGAGCCTCAGGTAATTCAGCTAAGGAAATTTGATCCACTTTCTCCATACATCTACGATTCAATCAAAATTTTATAAGTTTTCATATCTCTACAATTCATAGACTTTATTTTTATATTATAAATATTCATTTTAAACTTGTCAAGAACATGTATGTGTCCAGGTATTTTGAGACTTAAATAGTAGGGGTTTAAAATTTTATACCCCTTGAATTTTTTTGTGGGTCTGTTGTAGCACAGACATTCTTGTCTGTGTTTCTTTCATACATTGGAGTGTAATTTACCTCCACAGGCAAGATTGCCTATGTTACTGTATGCGTCTCTATCCTTTGAGACTTAAGATTTGCCTCTTTTTAAATTGGCTTTTTTAGTAAAAGCAAACCTATGTGTTTTCCCCTTTGTGGCGTTTGCCTGTTATATGTTCCTTTAAATTATTGGACAGATTGACTAAGATTTGGCAAACACAAAAGGGCTTCCCCTACTCTTACCTCTTACTTCTCTTATTTTTTCTTGGAAGGATCAAAACCTATCCAAGTAGTTATACAGATCCATCTGCAAAAATTTCTGCTAAATTGTTAGTAGTATTTAAAAGACCACTTGTTCCAAAACAATCTGATAAATCTGACAAAGGAATTCTATACTTTTCAACTAAAACTTGTAAATTTTTTGCTTCTCTTATAATCCTTCTTCTTTATCAGGGACATCAGTGTAAAAGGTTATCTCAAGACTTTTGCAAAAGTTCTTTGCCTCATCATCAATCATAGGTGAAATTATTATCTTTCTTGTGACTTTTCTCCCTTCTTTTTTCTCAAAAAACTTTACCTTTCTCTCAAAAAGCAAGACATCAGCAGGACTAACGGAAGATTTAATCTCAGCTACAATAAGCTCACCATCTCTAATAATAAGGTCAATTTCAACCCTTTTTCCAGGAAAACCTTCAAAGACCTCACCTTCTAAATCAGTTGTTTCATAATGTTCTACCTTAACCCCAAAGGTTTCCTCAAGAAGCCCTTTTACTGCATTGCGAAAGGTTTTCTCTGATTTAATTCCCCATCTTGCCCCGAGGGCACCAATCTGCACATCCTGTCTCTTTCTTAAGGCAAGGATTTCTTCCATCAGGATTTTATTGCCTTGAGAGAGTTCTTCAAGCTTCTTTGAATGTTCTTTCAAAATCTGAGAATGTTCCTCAAGCCTCTTTGAATGTTCTTTCAAAATCTGAGAATGTTCCTCAAGCTTCTTTGAATGTTCTTTCAAAATCTGAGAATGTTCCTCAAGCCTCTTTGAATGCTCTTTCAGAATCTGAGTTTGCTCCTCAAGCCTCTTTGAATGTTCTTTCAGAATCTGAGTTTGCTCTTCAATCCTCTTTGAATGCTCCTCAAGCCTCTTTGAATGCTCTTTCAGAATCTGAGTTTGCTCCTCAAACCTCTTTGAATGTTCTTCCCATCTTTTTTCACTTTCAATTCTTAGGTTCTTAATTTCCTCTAAAAGGGCTTTGATCTCTTCTTCAGTGGTTCTTTTTTCTGCAAAATTTTCTTTGAAAAGACTTGCTACATAATCCCTAAGAAGGGGATCTTCCTTCAAAAGTTCAGGGAGATCCCGAATTAACATTTCCTTTAAGGCTACTTTGGATATGACACTTTTTTTAGCCCTTTGCATAAAAATTCCCCCTTAATTCTTAAACTTAAACGAAAAATGAAAAAAAACAAGATTCATATTTCCCTTTGCTAATTTTAAAAAAATCAATTAAAAGAATAAAGGACATGATCCCTCTTTAATCTATTTATAATTTGTAGAGATTCAAAATCTTGAACCCTTATAAGGCTTTAAAATTTAAACCCCTAAAAGCTGGATAATACCTTTTGACCCTTTGTTTTGTAGGGGGAAACCTCTGTGTTTCCCTGTTATGTGTATCAAGATGTGGGGCAGACCTGAGTGTCTGCCCCATATTAGAAATTATCTTCCGCCTCCAAAGGCTCTATATAAGAAGATGGCCATTTCTGCCCTCGTAACCTCTTTATCTGGACAAAAGAGTGTTCCCTCATAGAGGAAATTAACAAGGTATATTATATCTATTTTCCGAATTCAAAAGCTCCGGCATCGCAGCTTGTTCCCTGGGGTCTTGGAGCTCCCCTCTGGTCGGTGGTAACTGGTTTGCCATTCAGGTCTGTGCAGTCGGTAACTGCATCAATGGCAACACTTCCAGAGTCAAGGGCATGGGTCTGAGTGGGGCCACCGTTGTTGGCAAGGGGTTGAAGTTTTAGGTGATAGGGAGAGGCTAATCTAAAGCCAGAACCGCAAGAAGTGTCTCCAGCAAAGTTAACTCCTAAGGCAGTGATACCGCCATAACAATTTGATCCTCCTGTATTATCTACAATTATAGAGTTTTTGATTTTAACTCTATCACTTGATGCGATGCTGTAAATACCACTAACTTCTGGAGCATTATTTTTGGCAACAGTGATAAAAGTTGCATTTAAAGTTCCATAACGGCTATAGATTCCTCCTCCACTTTTTTTTGGCATTATTTCATGATAAAGTGATATTGGTGATGGTGAGTGTTCCATAATCGTTATAGATTCCGCCGCCCAAAAATCCTGCATTATTTCCTGATATAGTGGAGCTTGTGATAGTGAGTGTTCCAGAGTTACTGATTCCGCCTCCACGCCAGTCTGCACTATTTCCTGATATAGTGGAGTTGGTGATGGTGAATGTTCCAGAGTTATAGATTCCGCCTCCGTTTTTACCTGCACTATTTCCTGTTATAATGGAGCTTGTGATGGTGAGTGTTCCAGTTCTGGTGTTATAGATTCCGCCTCCTTCGGGGGGAACGGAGCCGTATGCACTATTTCCAGATATGGTTGAGCTTGTAATGGTGATTGTTCCAGAGTTATAGATTCCGCCTCCGTAGTAGAACGCCCTATTTCCTGATATAGTTGAACCTGTTATGGTGAGTGTTCCAGAGTTGTAGATTCCGCCTCCGTCGTAGCTTGCACTATTTCCCGTGATCGTAGAGCTGATGATGCTAAGTTTTCCGGCATTCTTAATTCCGCCTCCATCTTTATCACAGCCATTTTTTATCGTTAAATTTTTAATTGTAAGCTCGCCTCCACTCATCACTTCAAAGATGCGAAATGCTCCTATATTGCCATAGTCTGTGCAATTGAAAACAGGATTTCTCTGCACTGTTGCCCCATTTCCCTGGATAGTTATAACGGCAACTATATCAAGATCATCCTCTGAACCCCAGGCTTCATCTCCTTTATTTGGATCAAGGGAAAGATTATAAGTTTGTCCTGACTGCAAGATAATAGTATGGGGCCCGCCACCCAGAGCATTTGCCTCCATTATCGCTGCACGCAAAGAACATCTGCCACTACTGTCAGCACAGGTGCCATCTCCCGGTCTTGCATCAGGAGTATCTTCAGTGGTGTTCACGGTAAAGGTTGCAGCTATCGCAGACCCAGCCAACCAGAGGCAAAATAAAACTGCCCAAATCAGGGCTAAAAAGTTACCTCGCCTCATCCATCTACCTCCTATTTTCTTTAAAACCTTTCAATTACACAGCCCTTAATCCACAAGTTTATGGATCTTTACCGTTAAATCTATTGCCCTAATATTTTTAAAAAATTTTTCTCTACATACCATACCTAACATTTAAGTCTCTTCTTTCAAGGAATGTCCACATTTACTGCAGACTTTGTCATCAGGTGAAACCTCTGCTCCACACTTACTGCAGCGAGGTGATGCAGGCAGGTTATTAAAAACTTTCCCAGGAAGTAATCTGTCAAATACATTTGTAAATGATAAGAGATTCAAAATACCTACTACAAAAAAGAGTAACAGTGATACCCAGAAACCAAAATGATACTCAACATTTATCATCCCTGCACTTTTCGTAATAATTTCATTCATTTCACTATCAAATTTATTCTTTAAGAGAAAAAGAAAGATACCTCCAAGAAATCCAAAGACAGCTGTGAGTATTCCCTGCACGCGATTTGCCTTAATTAAAAAACAAGTTAAAATTCCAGCAATTCCAGCTAAAAATGCTATTATCGCTTTCCATTCCCTGACAATTTTTTCCTTAGCTGATTCTTTCTTGTTTAAATTCTTAGATGGGCCAAAGAGATCGTCAGGAGACTGTATCTTTTTTCCCATAACTAAGTTAATTCCAGAAAAACTATAAATCTTATTATTGTTACAAGAAACAGTTATCCATGGAAGAAAAAAGCATAAAAGCACTATTCCCAGTAATCCTCCTGAAACTTTACGCATAATTCCCTCCTCCTACAGGCACTTTTTTAATACTATTCCAGCCCTTTCAAGTATGCCACAAAATTCTTTCTTTTTAGCACTAAATAAAGGTTCTAAGTCTTTACCATCTAAAACTGATTTATCTTTAAACCCTGAAGTTAAAGCTTTTTCCAGGGCTATTAAAGCATAGTCAAAATCTCTTCTCTTGGTATATGCAATTGCTCCTGTTATATGAAGAAATCCATTATCACCAGCCTTATTGATACCCTCTTTATAAGTATCAATGGCAAGATTATAATTTTTCTTTATTACATAAAGGGATACGAGATTGCCATAAGCTTCTGGACAGGTAGGTGAAATTTCAAGAGCTTTTTTAAATTCCTTTAAAGCATTATCATATTTTTTGTTATTTACTGATTGAATACCAAGATTAATAAAGCTTTCTGCATCAGGGCTACAAGATCCTTTAGCTTGTGGTTTAGAAATATTTTCAGAGGCGCTTGAATCTGCTTGAACGGAACCAATTCCATAAACTACCCATCCATATTTTTTAGCTGTCTCTACAGCCTTTGGATCATATTTTGCTTCAACATTTTTTAGCTTATTTTCCCATAACTTTAAAACTGGATCACCTTTTAAATAATCCTGCCATTTAATTGAATATTCTGCAAATTCTTTACCATTCCACACTTTAACCTTTAAATCTCCAAGCTTAAGTTTTTTCCCTTCTTTTTCAGCTTTTTTAATATAACTTTCAAAAAGATTCCAGGCATTCCCACCATAAAGAAAAATAATATCCTCTTTTGCAAAAGAATAGCTAAATAAAATAAGAATACTAATAAGAGCAATCAGGAAGTGTTTCAATTGTCCCTTCATATTTCACCCTCCTTTGGTTGAATTTTTTCTGCATAAAATTTATTAATACATTCATCAATTTGGTGATTATGCTCTTCGTTAGAAGCATACTCTATATATTCATCTATTAGGTGATTATGCTTTGTGCATGAAGCATACTCTAATAAGGCTTGTTCGTATTCAAATAAGATAAAATTCCTTAGATAATCTCTGAAAAATCCATTAAAAACCAGAGAAATTAGCAGAGCTGAAAATCCAAAATAGGATGCAGTTTCAAATATACCTGAAGATAATTTTACAAGTTTATATAAATCACTGAAATCTAATATACCAATTGATAAATATACAAAGATCAAAATAAGCAAACCAAAAATACAGTAAACTTTATGAATTGATTCTCCAAATAATATTTTATTTTTCACATCTATTTCAGAATCTTTTTTTTCTTTAAAAATTAAGTGAAATTTTTTAAAAAACTTATCTTTAGCATATTTCTCATAAAAGTTTTCTATGGTTGAATCCTTCTTTTGCATTTCATTATGATATTCATTTACAAAATTAATATAAAAATAATTTGCTAAAGAAAAGCCTATTATCCAGCAAGCAACTAATGATAAGAAAGCATAGATCACTCCATCTATTAATATTTTTGCAAATCCAACTTCAAAACCATCAAGGATATTTTCAAAAAAATTTAAACCTATTATTACAATGATATAAATAGGCACCAGGAGCCCAAAAAACAACCAGTTTTTCAAAATTTTTTCAAGTTTAAATTGTGTAAAAATTTCTTTAAAATGATTTTTTTCTAAAAATTTAAGTCTTCTATGATTAATTTTTTTCGGTTCAATATAGAATGTAATTTTAAGTTCCTTTCTTAAGAGCTCCTTTTCATCCTCTTTATTTAGCTTAGTATCTTTAAGTTTTCTTTTTACATATTCCTCAATATACTCTTGTTCTTTTTCAGCAAATGTATTTATATCCCATATATCTTTACATTCATTTGGCTTAAAATTTATTAATCTAAGTCTCTGTAAATTTTCAAATTTTAATTCAGCTCCTTGACAGATTTTCATATTAATTAATTTTGTGGATTTTGATTTTGTTGAGATTCTCTATTATGATTTAACATATCCATATGCTCTTTTGCTTGATTATTTTGATTAACTACTGACTCTTTTGGTTTATTGACTATTTCTTCATATAATAATATATATGTCGGTAAAATTTCCTTATGTTTTTTTGAAGCCAAAATTAGATGTGCCATCATTTGTCCAGTTGTTGCTAAATCTTTCTTTTTTAAACAAATTGCCCGTTGTGATTCAAAAAAAGCTACAACTAACGCTAATAAGATTGTTAGTATAAAAACCTGAATATCAAAACCTTCATCAGTAAAGGCTCTTACAAATGCAACAAATAAGGTTAAAGCAACACCAAGGATAAAGTAGATCAAGTTAAAAACTGAAGGATGTTTCGTAGGGTCATAAACACCTTTATGTTGTGCCTCATATTTGATAGAAAAATTTGCCCAAACCTTTCCTAAAAGCCACCCTCCTACTGCTAATAAACCTGCGTATAGTAAAATTAAAGGATTAAACCCTCCACCCATTAAAGACTGAACAATTAAAATTGCAGTTTCTCCAATGATACTGAGAATTAAGAAAATTAAATATTTATTTGATTCTTTACCTTCTTGATACATGTGCCGATATTCGTCTTTATCAAAACTTTTTAATATTTTATCTTTTTCACCACTTAAAAATTCTGTAAATTGTTTAAGCTTAGTCTCTATTTCATTTTTATTTTTCTCTGGACCAACATTCTTTATCCATTCTTCTATTTTTTTATTTTCTATATTAAAAATTTCTTGATAAAAATCTCTTTTCCAAATATCATCTTCTTTAGCCTTTGGTATATGTATACTTTGAAATCTGCCTTGATCTATATCATAATCTCTTCCCTCAAATTTTACACCCATACTTGTCCCCTCCTTTTTAAAATTTAAATTCTTCTTTTCTTATTCTTAAAAGCACTGGATTTTGACCTCCTTTTGGACATTCACTGATAACTCTTATACTTCTTCCTCTCTCTTTTAAACACACTCTTTCAGATTCCCTATCAATTATATCTTTTACTTGATTATAAGTTCTTGCAATATATCCCTCATTTAGTTTCAATCCATTAACAAAATAAAAACTAAAAATTCCATGAGCAAGTTCAGATTCTTTTTTTATATCTTTTGCTGTAAATGGCACCTCAGAGATACTTCTTTTAAAAACTTTTTCAACTTCTGTAAAACTTCTAACATCTGCCCCATAAGCCTGTCTGAAACCTGAGGAAGATGAAAGAACCATATACAGGGATGCCGGAGCTTCCTCTCTAAGCCTCTTCTCATAAAAATCAAGAGGTGCTACCTCTTCACTTTTTATAACTTCCCCTAAGTAACTTCTCAAAGCATCGCCTGAATAACAAGCATCAAGAATAGGAATAAATACAACCTTTTTATTTGCTAATTTATCAAGAATCCCCTCTTTTAATGAAAAAGAATCTTTTACTAAATAACACATCTTGTTTGCTGCTTGAAGATGAGGTTCATTAGGTGGTGCATATCCACAACCAACTTTACCTTTTTGAATATCTCCACTATCATATAAAACTATACCAACTTCCCCATCTGGCTTTTTAGGAGTTCCATGACTTGCTGCAAAGAAAACAAATATATCATTTTCTTTCATTCTTTTAATTATCTCATCAACTGCCAGATTAACTTTTTCCTTAGTTGCATTTTCATTTAAAAGATAAATCACTTTAAAACCCTCAGACTCTAAATATTTACCCCATATAAGAGCATCATTATCTGCACCAGGAACACCAGGTATTTGTTTATTTTTAAAAGATGATACCCCAATTACTAATGCATACTTATTAGAAGGTTTTTCACCCAACTTTTTTTCTATTTCTTTTGCGGCTTGGGAATCTTCTTTATAATCTTTTTTGGCTAAGTGAGGACAGGGCTTCTTGAGTAATGCATAAGGTAAACATCTCTCAATCGGTGTGTGAATAATAACAGCATGTTTGATACTATACACTGGAGATACATTTTTGACTCCTGCTATTGCTTGAGCAATCATGTAGGCATATAAAAATTCATCATAAGTTCTATATTTTCCTTTTAATTCATACATTCTGGTTTTTTCATCTAATTGGACATAAGCTTCAAAAATTCCAGCTTTATTAAAAGCCTCATTTATCCTATCTTTAACCTCATCATACTGGGATGCAGTATCATAATCATAAGCAATTGATTTAGAAAAATAACTTATCGACAATATTGTAAGAATTACGAATATAAAAAATTTATATTTTTGTAAATCTGACAATTTTTTCATCTTTTATCCCCATTCTCTCTACAACGAATTTGATCTCGTGTTCTCCTCTTGGTATAGCATCGCAAATGGGGAAGACATAAAGAAATGGAGTGGTTCCAGGTGGTATAGAATATTCCTCCTCAGCAACAAAATTCTGATTATCTTTGTTAATTACATATGCTCTTATTTTTATGGTATGATAAACTGAAGAGGACTCTTCATTTTTTTCTCCTGAAACAGGCTTCATACCAAACATAAACAGATTTTTATTTTCTGAAACACTATTGCTGAAAAACTCTGGAAATAAATATTCAACCCGTAAAATTAATCTTAAATTGTCACCAGTTTTTACATTTTCATTCTTTACAACTATTTCACCTATTTTAAGATATAAACCATTAGATGGATTGTATTTTACTCTCTTAGCTAATTTTTCTGGAGACTCTTCAAAAAGATCCTTTTTTGTCCAAAGTTCATAGGCTAAACCAGCCATTGCTCCTGATATCGCTCCGAGTATTGCCCCTTCCTCTCTCCTTTTTTTGCCTCCTGCCGCTGCACCAATAGCTGCACCAATTGCTGCTCCAGTTAAAACTTTTTTACCTGCACCACTAACAAGATCCTCTTTTGACTTTTTCATTTCATCACATTGCCTTAATGCCTGATTAAATATAGAATCATCTTCTTTATAACTTATCATTTGTGTATTTTTATATTCTTCTTGAAAAACTTCTTGAATATTTCTTTGGAAGGATTGACTGTTTATTTCTTGATTATTTTTATCTTTAAGTTCATTTTTAATTCTTTCTTGTGTTTGTTTTAACGCCTCATTGAGCCTTTTAAGTTGTTGAATAACTTCTAAATTTGAAGCATAGGCAGTGAAAAACAATATAGAGTTGGAAAAGAATAATAAGATTAGTCCTACTATTACTAATCTTATATTCATATCCTGTTCCTCTATTTAGTTTGAAGTTTTATTTAAACCGTAAATTTAATACATGCATAATTAAATCTCCTTCAATATTCCTATTAGTGTTTCTTTGAGATTGTGAAGTAAAAGCGTAAACTGAACTATCAGTTTTATCATAAACAGTTCTAATTGATCTTGAATAAGTTGCATAATTATAAATCTTTCTGTTAACTGAATCTTGAGTATACTCTTTTAAATCAGCAGTGCACACTGGTAAAGCATTTTTAACTTCATCTTTGAGATTAACTTTATCTGTCAGATCAGTCTGAACTAATCTTATGCTTCTACTGTAATTTGTTTTTTCCATAAACTGACTTTTGAGGGTAGATTCAACCAGACAGGGTTTAAAGACAACATATAACTTATCTACTCCTTTTGCTCCATAAAATTCAAAATAACCTTCATAAGGAAGTTCAACCGATGTAAAGGCCTTTTCTATTGGCCAGGCTCCTAAGTAAGATGACTCTCCTTTTGGATCAATGTTATAAAACATAATAACACCAGGTAAATTGACTGTAACTCTAACTTTAAATCTTTCACCTTCACTGAAAATATATTTATTAGGATTAATAGGCTCAAGTTTAGCTTCTTGTGAATCTCCTTTTACTCTTAATACCTGTATCTGAAGCCCTGAACTCCAGCTATCTGCAGTGTTTTGTGCAACCTGAGTTCTTTTTTTAGAGGTTGCCTCTTTTTTGGGCATTGAAATTTTGCCTTTAGTAGAGCCTTTATCTTCAACCTGAGTAAGGCTTCCTGCTGTGCTCATGAAAAGTGATCTTGCTGAACTTTCAGCTCTTATTGTATCTTGAGTGTAAAGGCAACAAGTAAAAAAACCCAAGGCCAAAGAAGAAATAATCTTCAAACCCTTCCCTCTTTTACTCATGGCCTCCACCTCCTTTTAAATTTTGAAATTTTACATTTTAATTTTAAAAATGTCAAGGTATTAAATTAACTTACAAAATTTATGCCAGAAACTTATTAAATATTTTCCTTATTTTCAGCAATCCAAAGCCTTCATTGAGATGACAAGCTTGTCAGTAAAGGCCAACAAAATCGTCACATCTTCTATTGCATCCCTGATAGAAAAGAGCAGGTTGAACTTTTAGGACTAAGTAGCCTAACCCAAGATCATCCAATTCTCATATAAAAAAAACTTGACAATAAAGCTTTTGATTGCTTGTGCTAACTCTGATTGTGATAAAATTAAAAAATAATTTTTTAATTAGGCAATTCAATTGCTGGATAGGTCCATATCCTTAAAGGTGAGAGGTGAGGAGTGAGGGGAAAAGTAGCAGGAAAAATCCTCTTGAATATCAAAAAATTTGAAGGCATACAACCGCTTGACAAAAAATATTTTAGCGTTAATGTAAGTAAGCACTAACACTTTAAAAGAATAGGGAGCAAATGGCAAAAACCCTGAGATTTCTCTTTATTTTTATTTTTTTTCAACTAATTTTTTCAGCAAATACCTTTGCCAAGAAGATATTAACCCTTAATGAGGCAGTAAGCTTAGCTATTAAAGCTAATCCTCAGATTTCAGCAGCTTTAAAGCAAAAAGAGGAGTTTTTCTTTCAGAAAAATATTATAAGGGCCGAATTTTTTCCAAAGTTTTATCTTGGTTATACCTATCAAAGAACAGATTCAGGGAAAAATAAACCTTCCTATGATACACATCTTTTTGGCCCAACTCTTTCCTGGAATATTTTTTCTGGTTTTTCTACCTATTTTGCCTTTAAAGAGGCCCTTTATTATTTAGCCTCTCAGGATGAAAATATCCGTAGCAAAATTCTTGACATAGCCTTATCTACGATTAAAAGCTATCTCAGTTATTTTAACGAAAAGGCCCTATTAGAGTCCGCTTTAGCAGATCTTGAAGATGCCAAAATTATTTTAAAATTGGCTCAAAAAAGATATGAAGTTGGTCTTTCCCCTTATGCAGATGTCCTTGATGCTGAGGCGAGACTTAAAGAGGCAGAATTTAATGTTACTAATTATAAATATTCAGCTGAAATTGCCAAGGCCAGGCTTTTGATTCTTATGAATCAGGATTTAACCCAAATTGAGGACTATGAGCTTATGCCCCTTCAAGAGAGTGAGCTTACACTGGATCCCCTGGCTGTGTATATTAATAAAGCTTTAAAGCTCAGGCCAGAACTTCTGTCTAAGGAAAAGGACATACTTGCCCAGCAATCTAAAATAAAAAGTGTGAAAGGGGAATACCTCCCCTCGGTTGACCTTTTTGCTAACTATTACAGGGTGGATAATAAATTTTTCCCTGATTCAGATTCTCAGTTTTTGGCAGGCATAAAAATAACCCTCCCCCTTTTTACAGGGTTTTCAACTGTTTCTAAACTCCAAAAGGAAAGGGCAACTCTTGAGAAAAAAAATTTTGAAAAAAGAGAGCTTGAGCTTAACATCCAGCAAGAGGTCTTTAGCAATTATAAACTATTTCAGACCGCAAAGGATAACTTAGAGGCTGCCAAAGCTCTTCTTTCAAAACTTGAGGAGGACTATCGTCTTGTCCAAAAAAAATACGAAAACGGGCTTGCAAGTATTGTGGACCTTACAACAGTTATGGCAAGACTCTCGCAGGCAAGGGCACAAGTAGGAGTCTCACGCACGAATTTAATTCTTAACTACTTTAATCTAATCAAAAGCTCAGGAGAGGTCCCAGGACTTTAAATTATGGTTAAAACTGCAATTTTTATCTTGTTTATCGCTATTTCCTTCTCTATATTTGGCTGTAAAGAAAAACCGAAGAAAGATGAAGGAGTGCAAGTTCCTAAAAAAACAGCTAAGGTTGAGAGAGGAACTATCTACCTTGAGGTATCTGCAACAGGAGCGGTGAAACCTCAAGTAGGTGCAAGTATTAAAGTTGGAGCAAGGATTTCCGGAAAAGTAGAAAAACTCTTTGTTAGACAGGGGGATTTTGTCAAGGCAGGACAACTTATTGCCATTATTGAACATGAAGACTTAAAAAGACAGGTTGAACGCTATCAATATGATTATAAACAGGCCTTAAGTCAGCTTGAAAAAGTAAAGGTTACTTATCCTGAACGCATACTCTCCAGGAAAAAATCAATTCAAGCCCTTGAGGCTGAATTTTCTCAGATTGAGCGGGAATTTAAAAGGCTTGAGAACCTTTTTAAGGATGGGCTTATCTCTAAAACTGATCTTGAACGCATGGAAAGAGATAAACTTGTTAAGATTCATCAAATTGAGTCAGCTAAGGCTGAGTTAAAGGCCCTGGAGGAGGAATACACCAAAGAACTTGAAAGAGCAAAGGCCCAGGTGGAATCAGCTCGGAGGCAGGTTGAGGAAGCTAAGGTTAGGCTTAATTATGCCTTTGTCTATTCCCCAATTAATGGATTTGTCTCTGAGGTTACCACCCAGCAAGGTGAGACAGTTGTTGCCGGGCTCAATGCTCCAACCTTTATCACAGTTATAGACCTTTCTCGCTTAGAGATTCACTGTTATATTGATGAAACTGATATTGGAAAAATTAAAACAGGTCTTTCCGCAACTTTCAAGGTAGATAGCTTTCCGGATAAGGTCTTTCAAGCTCAAGTTAGAACCATCTATCCCGGAGCTATAATCAAAAACAATGTAGTTTTTTATGATACAGTCCTTGACATCTTGACCCCCTATGAAAACTATTTAAGACCTGAGATGACTGCTCAGGTAACCATTATTGCTGATAAGAAAGAGGGAGTCCTTCTTGTGCCCTCAGGCGCAGTAAAAATTGATCCCCAGGGGAACCACTATGTGATGATTAAAAAGGGGGATAAATGGGAAAAGAGGCTTGTAAAGGTGGGTTGGGAGGCAAGAGGAAAAACAGAGATCAAAGAAGGCCTCTCTGAAGGTGAAGTGGTTGGAGTGTGGTAAAGAGTTGTGGAAAGCCCACTTATTAAGTTAAGAGATATTCGCAAAACCTACCAAATTAGCAAAATCACTTATGAGGTCTTAAAGGGTATTAATCTTGAGGTGCAAAGGGGTGATTTTTTAGCTATAATGGGACCTTCAGGGGGAGGAAAATCAACCCTTTTAAATATCCTTGGCCTTCTCGATAAACCCACCTCTGGAAGTTATATCTTTGAAGATAGAGATGTCACAACCCTTAATGCAGAAGAGCTTTCCAAATTCAGAAATCTTAAGATAGGTTTCATTTTTCAGGCCTTTCATCTGGTTCCATGGGCTTCAGCCCTTGAAAATGTGCTTTTACCTGTTCTTTACCGGGGAAAACTTACAGATGAAGATGTTAAAAAAGCTGAAAAATTACTTGAGAGGCTGGGGCTTAAGAATAAAATTAATCTTAAACCAGCTGAGCTTTCAGGAGGACAACAGCAAAGAGTGGCCATTGCCCGTGCCCTTATTAATCAACCTGTTCTCCTCCTTGCAGATGAACCAACAGGAAATCTTGATTCAGAAAGCAGTAAAGAGGTAATGGATATTTTAGAGGAATTGAATAAAGAGGGGCTCACTATTATCATGGTGACCCATGAACTGGATATTGCCAGCAGGGCTAAAAAAAAGAAAATCCTCCGTGATGGAATTTTCATTGATTCATGAATAGATTCCTTTTAAGGGAAATTCTTAAGGAACTCTTTTCTAATAAAATTAATCTTTTCTTTATGATCCTTGCTTTGACCTTTAGCCTGACTGCCCTTAATACCATTTATGCCCTGGGAAAGTCTGCTGAAAAACAGGTTCTGGATACTTTGGCTAATCTGAATTTTGGTAAAGACGCTCTTCTTGTATTAGCGGGTGGATCAAGAGTCATGGGTCTATCTATCTCCCGTTCAGATACCTTAAAATTGGAGGATGTATCAGCCCTGGAAAGGCTTTCTCAGGTAAAAATGGCCTCTCCTTTTACAGGAGGGGTTATTGAAGTAGCCTATAAAGGGAGGGCGGAAAAATTAAGAGTAGAGGGGGTTTTGCCTATCTATCTGGAGGCTAACAACTGGAAAGTTGAGAGGGGAAGATTTTTCACCGAGGCTGAGGCTGAGCATCTGGAAAAGGTGGCAGTGCTTGGGTTTGATCTAATTAAAAAATTAGGAATGAAAAACCCTTTGGGAGAAAAGATAAAAATTCAAGATCAATACTATACCATTATCGGAGTGCTTGAAAAAAAAGCTTCTCTTGGCCATTATCCCTTGGATGAAAGAATTTATGTCCCCCTTCAGACTGCTCAGAGGCGTATCTTTAATCAAGATTTTATTCGGGGAGTGAAAGTTCTTTTCTTTGAGGGCACAGATTTAAAAACCGCTGTGGAAGAGATAAGAAATCTCCTTAGGTTTAGGCATAAACTTTATGGTATAACCCCGGATGACTTTAGAATTATCACACCTGATATGGCAGTTGCCAGGTTTACCGCAACTTCAAAAACACTAAGTTTTTTTCTTTTATCCATTGCTCTTATAAGTTTAGTTATAAGCGGTGTAATTATTATGAATCTTATGACAGCAAGTGTTGAGGAAAAAGCTGGTATTATTGCCTTAAGAATAGCCATAGGAGCTACACCCAGACAAATAATTAACCACTACTTATATACTGCGATATTAATTGCTCTCATTAGTGGATGCATTGGTTGGATACTCAGCCTTCTTATTATGAAGGGCCTTGCCATGATAACTCCACTTAAACCTCTTTTTTCCTGGGGAACATTTCTACTAAGTCTTGGTTTTTCTGCTCTTACCTGTGTTATCTTCAGTCTTTTTCCAGCTATAAGGGCCTCTAAAATTGATCCTGCTATTCTATTAAAGGGCCTATGAATAACCTAAAACTGAGATTGATTTTTGGGGGGATTTTTCATAAGAAGCTAAGGCTTTTTCTATCGGTTCTTGGAATCATTATAGGGGTTTCAGCTCTTTTCCTGATGAATACCTTTGGTGAGGCAGCTAAGATTAAGACCCTTAGGGAAATTGAAACCTTTGGACCTGAGATCCTTATGGTTATCCCGGGACAAGTGAGAGTTACAGCAGGGAGAGCCATTCAGACAGAACAGACTGTTACCCTTAAACCTGATGATGCTGAGGCACTTAGAAGACTTTCTGAAGTTAGATTGGTCTCTCCAGTCTCAACGAGTTCTGCCCTGATTCGCTTTCAGGAAAAAAATTTAACTACGGTTATAAATGGTGTAAATGAAGAATATTTAAAAATAAGAAAATTTAACCTTTCTGAAGGAAGAAATTTTTTAAAGACTGAGGTATCAGGATATAAAAAGGTAGCTATACTGGGAAATAAAATCAAGAGAGAGCTTTTTGGAATAGATTCTGCTGAAAACAAAGTTATTCTAATTAATAAGCTTCCCTTCAGGGTTATAGGGGTCCTTGAGCCAATTGGGATTGATGCCAGCAATCAGGATCAAGATGACCAAATCCTTGTCCCCGTTACTACCGCCATGTCCTCTCTCTTTAATGTGGATTATTTAACAGGTATATATATCTCTGTTTCCTCAGAAAAGCAGGTGCCTTTGATTGAAAAACAAATTGAAACGCTCCTAATAAAAAGACATAGAGTTTTACCTAAGAACAAAGATTTTAATATAGTTAAGGCTGAAGATATTCTTAAATTTAGAACCGAGGCTTCTGCACTCTTTACCTCTCTTGTGCAGAGTATTTCCCTTCTCTGCCTTCTTGTAGGAAGCCTTGGGGTAACAGCTATTATGCTTTTAACAGTAAATGAAAGAAGGAAAGAAATTGGTCTCAGGCTTGCTATTGGAGCCTCAAAAAAGGGAATTCTTTTGCAGTTTCTCCTTGAAAGTGTCTTTATAAGCCTTTCAGGTGGTTTTATAGGTCTTTTCATCGGTTTAGTTTTATCCCTTATTTTCCTTCCCCTTTTGAAATATCCCTTAGTTATGCCTCTTAAACCAATATTAATATCTACATTGCTCACTCTAATTTTTGGCTTACTCTCCGGGGTTTATCCAGCCTATAAGGCCAGTCAAATAGACCCAGCTACTCTACTCAAAGGATTATAAACCCCCCTTGCACAGGCAGGTTGCCCTTTTTGCATAAGTTCAGATCCTTACAAGAAAAAAGGAAGGGTGGTAAAAGAGGAATCAGATATCTAAACAAGGGAGGCTTTACATGTCTATGAAAGTAATACAGGCAATCTTGCCTGTGGAGGTAAATTACACTCCAATGTATGAAAGAAACACAGACAAGAATGTCTGTGCTACAACAGACCCACAAAAAATTCAAGGGGTATAAAATTTTAAACCCCTACTATTAAAGTCTCAAAAGACCTGGACGCATACACTGGCTTGTTAGAATAAAGAATAGGACTTATATTTAAAAGGTATGCAGGAGATAAAATATTATAGTTTAAATCAATTTCTAAGGGAAAAATTTGGAGAAAAGGTAAAGAAACTGCCTTTGGATGCTGGGTTTACTTGTCCAAATAGAGATGGCAACAAAGGGCAAGGAGGGTGCATATATTGCGATGCCAAGGGCTCTGGAACAGGTTTATACCCTGCAATGTCCCTCAAAGAACAGATAGAATTCTTTCTGGCACATTGGACAAAAAGGGGATACAAAAAATTTATAGCCTATTTTCAATCCTTTTCCAATACCTATGGTGAACCTGATTATTTAAGAAGAACCTATGGGACAATTTTAAATTACCCTGAGATAGTTGGTCTTGCCATTGGGACAAGGCCAGATTGCATAAATAAAGAGGTAATTGGGATCCTAAAAGATTTTCAAAACCTGGGTTTTTTTATCTGGATTGAGCTTGGGTTACAAAGTAAACACGATACAACTTTAAAAGCTATAAATCGTGGCCATAGTTTTGAAGACTTTTTATATGCTTACCAGCAGCTTAAATCAGCAGATCTTCCTGTGGTTGTCCATATTATTTTCGGATTGCCTGGTGAGACTAAGGAGATGATGCTTGAAACAGCTAAAATCTTAGCAAGCTTAAGAGTTGATGGAGTAAAGTTTCACGCCCTTTATATCTTGGAGGGGACACCTCTTGCTAAGCTATATAAAGAAGGTCATGTAAAGGAACTTTCTCTTGAAGATTATGCAGAGCTTGTGGGTGAGGCAATAAGCTTTCTACCCTCCACAACAGTAATCCATCGTTTGACCTCAGATCCCCCTAAAAATGGAGTTCTTGCCCCTCTCTGGCTTCTTGAAAAAAATAAAGTCTTACAAAAAATTAATGAAACTTTAAGGGAAAAGGCCCTTTATCAGGGTAAAAACTATTTTCCTTTAACTTGAATATTTACTACAACCTGTTTTACACCTTCTACACTTTTTGCAAGCTCAATAGCTCTTTGTTTTTGCCTTTCATTATTCACAATGCCAGTAAGAGTAACTACTCCATTTAAGGTATCCACATCAATGGAAAGGGCCTTAATTTCTGGATCACCTATAAATTTGAGCTTGATTTTGGTTGTAATCTCCTTATCTGAGATATAGCTCCCAACGGACCTTTTTCCAACTCTTAAATTATTAACCACCTTTTTAACACCTGAGACAGAGGAGGCAATCTCAATAGCCCTTGTGATTTCAGCCTCTGAATCTACAATTCCAGTTAAAGTAACTATACCATTTACTGTGTCCACATCAATTTTTCGGGCTTTGGTAAGGGGATCCTCAATTAATTTTGCCTTAACCTTTGTAGTTATCACCGCATCATCAATCTGATTCCCCACAGTGCGGGGATCAGTGCCCATCTTATAACCTTCATAGGCACCCCCTCCAACCAAAACCCATCCACAACCATAAAGAGATAATACCAGAAAAAATATCATGAACATTCTTATGGACTTAAAAAAGCCTTTACTTTTTCCGATAAAATGATTAAAATACTTCATAAGGAGGACCTCCTATGAAAATAGATTCCAAAATATTTACAGATATTAATTTTATCACGCCTGATGCAATTTCCAAGCAAGGCAATAGAGTCTTTGAAGATTACTTGAAAAGTGCCCTTCTTGAGCTTGAAACTTCAGATCTTATTAAGGAAACTGAAAAGGAAAAGATCAAGTTTTTATCTGAAAAGCTTGATTTTTCATTAGATCTTCTGGATAGGATCGCCAAGATTCCTCTCAATTCTGCTACTTCAGCTACAGTTGGAGATTTTTTACTTGCTCAGGCCTTTGAGATGGAAAAGGTTGCTGAAAGTCTTCCTGAAGGCGCCTTGAAAAATTTATATAAAGAATCTGCCCTTTATATCGGGATTGAGGCAGAGAAAATTCGTCAAGGCTATTATCAAGCTTGAAAGTTTTTAAGAACTACTCTCAAGGGCAAGTCTTAATAATTTTTCTATCAAATCTTTAAAACTCAAGCCAGCAACCTTAGCAGAGAGAGGGAGCAAGCTTGTTTCTGTCATGCCAGGAATGGTATTGGTTTCAAGGACAAAGATTTTATCCTCAACCAGGATCATATCTGTCCTGCTGTAATGTCTGAGGTATAAAGCTCTGTGGGCACGCAGTGCATATTCCTGGGCTGTTAAGGTAAGTTCCTTTGATATTGGGGCAGGACAGATTTCCTCAGCAAGCCCCGGGGTATATTTTGTCTCATAATTAAAAAACTTGGCCTTATGCTGAATCTCTACCACAGGAAGGGGTTCTTCACCAAGAATTCCCACTGTAAGCTCTCTACCTTTTAGATGCTCTTCAAGTAGAATCTCTTTGTCAACCTCAAAGGCCTTTTCAACTGCCTCGTCCAAGGCATACTCATTCTCAACTAAAGATAGCCCCACACTTGAGCCTTGTGTTGCTGGTTTAACTATGAGAGGAAACCCTAAGGAATGAGCATAGTCACGCATTAATGCTAAAGAGATTCCCTTTTTAAAAAGCTTGCCCTTAGGAACAGGGAGACCTACCCTTTCATAAAGAATTTTAGAAAGCCCTTTATGCATAGCCAGAGCACTTCCCAGAACTCCTGCTCCTTGATAGGGAAGACCAAGCATATCCAAGAATCCCTGAAGTGTCCCGTCTTCCCCACCTGGCCCGTGCATAACCAAAAAGGCTACATCAAAATCCTTAGCCCTCTGGACCAAATTTAATAAATCTGAAGCTGGATCAAAAAATTCTACTCTATGGCCTAATTCTAAAAGGGCTGAATGAACTGCCTTAGCCCCTTTAAGAGAAACCTCCCTTTCCGATGAAGTCCCCCCTGCAAGGAGAGCAACTCTCAAGACACTTTTTGAGGACATCTCTTACCTCCTTGATTTCATTAAGCTTAAGCAAATCCTCAGGTTTGAGGTCCAGATTTTTAAAAAGGCGTCTTTCCAAAAGAATTGTCATTTCTTCAAGAAGAGACATTCTTATCAAGGCTCGTAAAGTTCTCCCATATCTAACCCTAAGGTCCTGGAAACGCTCTTTTAAAAGAACAATTTTATCGTGTTTAACCCTTTTGTCGGCGTAAAAAACAATCTCCTCTTCAGATATAGGAGAACCTGGTTTGGGAGCCTTCAAAAAGATATGAGAATAAATAATCTCTCCTATTCTATTTAGACCAAAAGATTGCATCAATTTGTAACCTGCTAAGGCATGATTTTCACCTGTTTTAAGGCTTGAAAATTTTTTTACATCATGTAAAAGGGCCCCCAAAGTTAAATTCACCAAATCAAGGGGCTCTCCAATCTCTTTAAGCTTACATCCTAAAAAAAGAGAAATTAGGGCCACCTTTTCGGAATGGTGAATTATATGAAGGGGAACCTCCTCTTTTTGTAAAAGCTCATAGCCCCAATCTAAGGAGATTTCCATAACCTAACACCTCAAGAAAAAAAAGAAAAACAGGGGATGCAAAGATAACCCCGTCAATTCTATCCAGAAGACCTCCATGCCCCGGGATCAAGGCTCCTGAATCCTTTTTACCCACAGTTCTTTTTACAGAAGATTCAAACAAATCTCCCATAACCCCTGCCAAGGAGAGAGCTAAAACCAGATAAATAACCCTTTCAATTGACCAAAGGGAGAAAAAGTGATTGAAAATAAGACCGGATAATAGAGATAAAAGGATACCTCCCCAAAAACCCTCCCAGGTTTTTTTGGGAGAAATTTTTGGAAAAAAAGGATGTCTCCCAAAGAGTTTTCCAGCTAAATAGGCTCCTGTATCATTGGTAAAGATTATAAGAAAAAAAAGAAGAAGCAATTCCCTGGGATATTTACTGAGTATATTTTCAAAAGGAAAAAAACCCACATACAAATAAATTAGCCCTATTAAAAAGGGAAAAAAAAGATTAGTAAAACTTTCTTTATTAAAGATAAATAAAAAAGGGAAAAAGGTAAAAATAAAAAAAAGACTAATTTGAAAAAATGGAGAAAAAAACCCGGTTAAAGAGAAAGAGAGCGTTAAGATAATCCCGCCCCATACCAAATAAAAGAGAGAAAAATCAAAGAGCTGACACCATTCATACCAGGCAATCAGCCCACAGAATAAAATTACAGAAAAAATAAGGGAAGGGCTACCTTTGAGTAAAAGAAGAACAAGTAGGGGGGAGAGAATAAGGGCTGAGAGAAACCTTTTTAAAAAATTAAAATTCATAGACCCTGCCAAAACGCCTTTCCCTTTGTTGATAGGATTTAAGGGCCTTTAAATATTCTTCTTCTGTAAAATCAGGCCAGAGCATTTCAGAAAAATAAAACTCCGTGTAGGCTATTTGATAGAGAAAAAAATTAGAGATTCTCAATTCTCCACTGGTCCTGATCAGTAAGTCTGGATCAGGAAGCTCTGGAAAGTAAAAAAAATTTCTTAGGGACTCCTCTGTAATCTCCTCCGGTTTAAGGGCTTTCTCTTTAAGCTTTTCAAGGATTTTTTTTATTGCTCTTAAAATCTCCGCTCTTCCGCTATAACTCAAAGCCAAAACCAGGGTCATCTTATTGTTATTACTGGTGAGCTTCTCAACTTCATCAATCTTTTTCCGAAGAACCTCTGGAAAATCCTCTTTATCTCCAATGACTTTAAAGCGAATCTCCTTTTCCATCATAAGGGGAAGTTCCTTATTCAAGTATTCTACTAAAAGGGCCAAAAGGGTTTCTACCTCTTCTCTTGGGCGTTGCCAGTTTTCCTTGGAAAAGGCAAAAAGGCTTAAATAGGGGATCCCAAGCTCACATGATTTAATAATTATTTTTCTTGCAACTTCAACGCCCTTTTTATGGCCTGCAATACGAGGCAGTCCCTTGCGTTTAGCCCATCTACCATTTCCATCCATTATGATAGCTACATGACGGGGTAACACCTGTGAAATAAGGTGATGATCATCTATGGAAGTATGGTTCATTCTAAAGGGTTAGAATTTCTTTTTCCTTCTCTTGAGAAAGCTTATCAATAGTTTTTATAAATTCATCATGAATCTTTTGGACTTCTTTCTCAAGTTTGGTGTAATCATCCTCTGAGATTTCCTTATTTTTCTTGGCGGTCTTAAACTTATCCAAAATATCTCTGCGAAGATTTCTAATAGCTACCTTCGCTTCTTCAGAAAGTTTGTGCACCACTTTGACAAGCTCTTTTCTTCTTTCCTCTGTAAGAGGAGGTATCACAAGTTTAAGAGTCTTTCCGTCGCTGGTTGGGTTAATCCCGAGATCTGATTTCTGAATGGCCTTTTCAATGTCCTTAATAAGGTTAAGATCCCAGGGCTGAATAACAAGCATTTTGCCTTCCACGACATTAACTGAGGCAACCTGTGGAATAGGAAGCTTCTGACCATAACAATCAACCTTAATTCCTTCAAGGAGACTCACAGAGGCTCGGGATGTCCGAATATGAGAAAGCTCTTCCTTAAAGGCCTGAACACTTTTTTGCATTCTCTTTTTTAGATCCTCTAAAGCCTCCTTCATAGCCCTCTCCTCCTTAATTCTTAATAATTGTTCCTACTCTTTCACCAAAAAGGGCTTTTTTTATATTGCCTCTTTGAAAAAGATTGAAAACTAATATAGGAAGATGATTATCACGGGCTAAGGAAAAGGCTGTTGCATCCATAACCCTGAGATTTTTTTGAATTACTTCATTAAAGGTGATCTCTTCAAATTTTTGAGCCTCAGGATGGAGCTTAGGATCCCTATCATAAACACCATCTACCTTAGTTGCTTTCATAAGGATTTCACAATTAAGTTCAAGGGCCCTTAGGGTTGCAGCAGTATCTGTGGTAAAAAAGGGATTCCCTGTTCCACAGGCAAGAATAAGAATTCTACCCTTTTCAAGGTGACTAAGGGCCTTTTCACGAATATAAGGTTCTGCAACCTCCTTGACCTCAAGAGCTGACATCGTTCGGCAGGTCACTCCTCTTCTCTCAAGCACATCCTGAAGGGCAAGGGCATTAATTAGGGTAGCCAGCATCCCCATATAATCAGCCCGGGCTCTATTGAGCCCCTCCTTTTCTCCAGCAACCCCTCTAAAGATATTTCCACCTCCTATAACAATAGAGAGCGCAACCCCAAGAGCATGAACTTCTTCCAATTCCTCAGATATCTTTTGAAGAAAAGCTTGATCTATACCAAATTCTTTTTGCCCAAGCAGAGCCTCGCCTGATAACTTCAAAAGGACTCTTTTATATTTAAGGGTACTCTCACTCAAAAGCTATTCACCTATCTGAAATCTGGCAAATCTCCTGATTAAGATCTTTTCCCCGGTCTTGGCAATAAGCTCATTTAATAAGTCCTGAATTGTGAGTTCAGGATTTTTAATATAAGGTTGCTCAAGAAGCACACTCTCCTTATAGAACTTTTCCAGTTTTCCTTCAATAATCTTAGGAATGACATTTTCAGGTTTACCCTGTTCTCTGAGTTGCTCTTCATAAATTCTTTTTTCTCTCTCCAGAGCCTCCTGAGGCATCTCCTCTCTGCTTACACAAATTGGTGATGAGGCTGCGATATGCATAGCCACATTATAGGCAAAGTCCTGAAAATCAGGGGTTCTTGCCACAAAATCCGTTTCACAATTTACTTCAACAAGAACACCTATTTTTTTATTACTGTGAATATAAGAAGCAATTACTCCTTCTTTTGCCTCTTTGCCGGCTCTCTTGGCTGCAATGGCAAGGCCCTTTTTTCTCAAAATATCTACGGCCTTTTCTATATCTCCACCAGCTTCTTCTAAGGCCTTTTTACAGTCGCTAAAACCTGCTGCAGTTCTATCTCTTAATTGTTTGACTAAATCTAAGGATATTGCTGCCATTTTTTTTCCTCCCTCTTCTATTTGAAATTTATTCTCTTTCAAGAATTCTCTCAGCTTCTTCTTCAAGCTTTACATCCCTTTCTTCTTCCTCAAAGATCTCCTCTAAAATCTTTTCTGCGGTTAGCTCTTCGGATCTCAACATCTCTTCCTCAAAAGAGGCTTCTTTATCAGAAAGAGCAACTATTTTCTCTTTATAAATCTCTTGGCCCTCAAGACAGGCATCTGCAATTTTTGAACTAATTAATTTTACAGCCCTGATAGCATCATCATTTCCAGGAATCACATAATCAATGAGATCTGGATCACAATTGGTATCTACAATTCCTACAATAGGAATACCCAATTTCCTTGCCTCTTTTACTGCAATTTCTTCATATACAGGATCAACTACATAGATAGCCTGAGGCAGGCTTTCCATATTTTTAATACCTTCAAGGTTTCTCTCAAGTTTAAATTTGAGCCTTTCCAGTCTAAGCCTTTCTTTCTTTAAAAATCTTTCAATAGTCCCATCTTCAAACCAGGACTCTATCCTTTTTAACTTTTCAACGCTTTGCCTGATTGTGCGAAAATTAGTAAGCGTTCCACCAAGCCACCGAAAGTTCACATAGGGCATACCACACCTTTCCGCCTCTTCCTTAATAGCATCTTGAGCCTGTTTTTTTGTGCCTACAAAAAGGATTTTTCCACCTTCAGAAGTTAAGTTAACCACAAATTCATAGGCAATCTCAAAGTATTTGAGGGTTTGCTGAAGATCAATGATGTGAATCCCGTTTCTCTCACCAAAGATAAAGGGTTTCATCTTGGGATTCCATCTGCGGGTTTGATGCCCGAAATGAACTCCTGCTTCAAGAAGTTGCTTCATAGTGATGTGACTCATTTTTACCTCCCAGGGTTTTTTATCACTCAGTCTAAGGTGGATTGAAACCGGACCCGATTGGGCACCCTTTCCTTAGACTTGTTTAATTTTCAATTAATAAATTAAGAAAGTGGATAAACGCTTACAAATTTTCTTCCGTTCTTAGTTTCAAATTTTACTACACCTTCAATTTTGGAAAAGATTGTATAATCCTTGCCGAGCCCCACATTGGAGCCGGGGTGAAATTTTGTCCCCCTCTGTCTGACAATGATCTCACCAGCTTTAACTACTTGCCCTCCGAATCTTTTAATACCAAGTCTCTTTGATTCTGAATCTCTTCCGTTTCTGGAAGAGCCGCCTGCTTTCTTATGTGCCATAGAGTTTTACCTCCTTAAAATTTTATTTCCTTTATTTCAAGGGTGGTAATAAATTGGCGATGCCCCTTTTTTCTTTTATATCCCTTTTTGGGTTTCTTCTTAAAAACAATAACCTTAGGGGCCCTTCCCTGTTCAACAATTTCAGCTGTAACCATGGCATTGGATACAAAAGGATCGCCGACCTTAACTTCTTCTCCCTGTTTAACAAGCAGAACATCTTTAATCTCTACAGAATCCCCAGGCTTTCCTTCCAATTTTTCAACCCTGATTCGATCTCCAGGTTTTACTACATATTGTTTTCCGCCGGTTTTGATGACAGCAAACACTTCTTCCTCCTCCCAAATTTTTCCCTTAAAATATAACAATTTTTGGCTTTGTCAACCCCCTGTATGTGTCCAGGTATTTTGAGACTTAAATAGTAGGGGTTTAAAATTTTATACCCCTTGAATTTTTTTGTGGGTCTGTTGTAGCACAGACATTCTTGTCTGTGTTTCTTTCATACATTGGAGTGTAATTTACCTCCACAGGCAAGATTGCCTGTGTTACTTTTACAGACTTGTAAAGCCTCTCTTGTTTAGATATCTAATTCCTCTTTTACCACCCTTCCTTTTTTCTTGTAAGGATCTGAACTTATGCACCAGGCATGTGTTTATATCCTTAGAGACTCTAAAGGATTTTTTCTACTACTTCTGTTGTAGGAAAATAAACCTGTATTTTGCAGGGGCAAGCCTATGTGTTTGCCTGTTATATGTTCCTTTACATTACTGGGCAGACACGCAAGGGACTTCCCCTACTCTCACCTCTTACTTCTCACTTTTTATTCGTTTTCCACCCTTCTTTGTTCTTGGAAGGATACAAACTTATGCACCCTGGCTTGTGCCCATAATCATCCTCATTGACTTCACATAACTACTAAATGATGATAAATTAAAAAAAATAAAAAGCTCAACTAAGGGTTGAAAATGATTTTAGCAACTGGACAAAATAAATGTTATGACTCTGATGGCAGGGAGATTCCCTGTTATAAATCAGGTCAAGACGGAGAATTTCAGTTGGGCCTTAAATTGGATTTGCGTTTTAAAATTTATAATGATTATATTATTTTAGATGTTCTTACAGGTCTTTATTGGCCTAAAAGAGCAAATTTATTTGAATTTCCTATGACCTGGGAAGAGGCTTTTTTGGCCATAAAAAAGCTTAACGAGGAAAACTTTCTGGGTTTTTCCGATTGGAGATTACCCAATAGAAGAGAGCTGAGAAGTCTTTGCTATTTACAGGCTAAAAATCCAGTTTTACCTCCAGACCATCCTTTTGAAGAAATCTTTCATGGATGGTACTGGACATCTACGACAGCAGCTATAAACCCCCGTTATGCCTGGAATGTGAATTTTGGTGGGGGAAGAATGTTTTACAGTCATAAAGAAGATGAGCGCATGGTCTGGCCTGTAAGAGGATCATTCAATTTTCCAGTAACAGGGCAGATTTCTTGTTATGATACTAAAGGGCAAAAAATACCTTGTGAGAATACAGGACAAGATGGAGAACTTCAAAACGGGATTTCATCCCCGGAGCCCCGTTTTGAAGTAAATGGAGAAATTGTAAAAGATAACCTCACCGGGCTTATTTGGGCCAAAAGAGCTGATCTTGCTAATGGTCTTATAACCTGGGAGGAGGCCTTTGAGGTAATAAATGAGCTTAACCAAAAATCCTTTGCAGGTTTTTCAGACTGGAGGCTCCCTAATATAAATGAATTTGAAAGCTTGGTTGATGCAGAATATCATTCCCCTGCTCTACCCCTTAATCACCCCTTTGAAGAGGTTAGAGAATTTTATTGGTCTTCAACCACAAGTTTTTATGATCCCCTCTGGGCCTGGGCATTGTATCTGGAAAAAGGTGCTGTAGGAATTGGCCTTAAAAGGGGACCTCATTTTTATGTATGGGCTGTTAGAGGAAAAGTAAAGGATATTAAATGAACTTGTTTGAAGATATCTCTATTTTACAATTAGCCCTATATGGAGGACTTTTTACTTTCTTTCTTACCGGAGTTGGAAGTTTAGGGGTCTTCTTCTTAAAAAGGACAAGCCCTAAGGTTTTTTCGGTCTCTCTTGGCATGGCAGGTGGAATCATGATTGCTGCAAGCTTTTGGTCCCTACTTAACCCCGCCCTTGAAATAGCTAAGGAGACCTATTCTCTTGCCTTCATTCCTGTTGTCATAGGTTTTATCCTTGGGATAATACTTTTACGAATTATTGATATCACTGTGCCCCACCTTCACATGGCCTCACTGCCTATAGAACAAGAAGGTCCTCATGTTCCTTTAAAAAAGAGCATTCTTATACTTTTGGCAATAACTATCCATAACATTCCAGAGGGTTTGGCTGTAGGTGTTTCTTTCGGGAGTGCAAGTGATAAAAAAGAACTCTTACTTTCTGCTTATAATCTAACTTTGGGAATAGGGTTTCAAAATATTCCTGAGGGATTAGCCTTGGCTCTTGCCCTAAAACATTCTGGAATTACCAGATTTAAAAGTTTTTTCTATGGCTTTTTTTCTGCCGTGGTTGAACCTATTTTCTCCCTTGTAGGTGCAGGGGCTACTCTTTTCAGTCATCTAATCTTACCCTATGCCCTTAGTTTAGCAGCCGGGGCTATGATGTTTGTTACCATTGAAGAACTTTTGCCTGAGGCTCAGAAATTTGGAAATTCTGACCTTGCAAGCCTTGGTTTCGGAGCAGGCTTTCTTATTATGATGATTCTTGATACCGCACTCAGCTAAGAGCTCTTCAACAAAAGCCTTCCTTCTTCAAGGATATAAATTTTCTGACAAACCTCTCTTAAAAATTCTTCCTCATGAGATATAACAATAAAAGTTTCTGCCTTTTCTTTTAAAAAAATTTTAAGAATCTCTTTGAATTCCTCATCTAATCCATTAGTAGGTTCATCTAAAAGATAGGCTACAGGTGACATGGTCATAACACTTGCAAGGGCACAGAGCTTTTTTTCACCCCCTGAGAGTTTGAGTGGAGATTTTTCAAGGAGATGAGGAATCCTTAAAAAATTTGCAACTTCCTCTATAATTCTTTTAACCTCTGCTCTTGATAATCCTTTATTTAAAGGTCCAAAAGCCAGATCCTCTTTGACTGTTGGACAAAAGAGTTGAATTTCAGGATCCTGAAAAAGCAAACCGAGATTAGACCTAATTTCTACAAAATCAGATTCTTTTTGTCTTTCTTTTTCAAAGATTTTTATAATACCTGAGGCTGGTTTTAAAAAACCAAAGATTAAGTAAAAAAGAGTGGTTTTTCCAGAACCGGTTTTTCCCATGAGACCAATCTTTTCGCCTGTTGAAAGTTTTAAGTTAATACCCCTCAAAAGGGGAGATGCGCCATTGTAAGAAAAAGAAAGGTCAATTATCTCAATCAAGTAAGACATGTTTTAAAGTTTAAAAGGTAAATGAAAAAGATGATAGAAAGGGTAAAAATGAAAAAGAAAAAATCTTTTTTTTGCAATTTAAAGTGTTCAAGTATTGGATAAAAACCTTTATATCCCCGGGCAAGCATGGCTAAGTAAAGATCTTCAGCTCTTTTTAAACTTTTTATCACAAGCATACCAAGAAGATAGGCATAAATTCTATAGGTATATAATCCTGTTTTTGGTTTGAAACCTTTGGCCATAAGACCAAGTCTCATTTTATCATATTCCTGGTGTAAAAGGGAGAGGTATCTGTAACTTAAATGAAAAAGTAGCACTAATCTTGATGGCACTCTCAGATGGAGAAGCGCATGGGTTAGAGATGATAGAGGAGAGGTAGCCAGCAAGGCAAGGGTTGCAAGAAAAAGGGTATTACTTCTAAGAGTTATATATAGACCCAGGGATAGGGTCTCAGGATCAAGGAAAACTCCCTTTTTATTATAAAGGAAGACAAGTAAATCCCCCAGAATTAGTGAACCCCATAAGAGAAGAAGAAAAAAATTAATCAAAAGTAGTCTTTTCAGAAGTAATGTAAGGGGTGTTTTAGCCAAAAGCAGAAGTCCTGAGGTCAAAAGGAGATAGGAAAAAAGAGCTAAAAAAGAGGTAGAGGTTACACAGCAGACAGTTAAAACAAGAAAGGTTATGATTTTTAATCTTGGGTCAAGCCTATGAAGGATAGAGATTCCTTCAGCCAGTTCCTCAAGATGCATTTTTTCTCTTCCAAAGAGTAAGAAGAGCCCAGACTCCTAAAAGATAGCCAAGAGCTGAAAAAATATCCCTTAACCAGATCCTTTGAGAAGACTTACGGAGTTCAACGATTTCTTGGCGGAGCCCTTTAAGCTCAGCCTGAATCTCACTGAGCTGATCCGAAGAAATAGAATTAGAGTCATCTCCTTTCGGAGTTTTAACTACCTGAGATTGCTTATTCATGGAGAGGTTTGAGGATTGTTTTTTGTTAGGCTCTTTTTTTGGGGTATCAAATTTAATAAATTTTTCAGCCTGATGTCCCTCTCCCGCCTTTAAAACTACCTTAATATCAGTAACATTTCCCATGCTAAGAATAGCTTTTCCAAGCTCATCTGTTTTGGTGGTCTGTAATACCCTACCCTCTTTGTTCAAAACCTCTACTTCACATTCCTTACAGGGTGAACCATCAGGGAAAAATCCTGTTATCTCAAGATGATTCCCAATTTGATCCACAAAAAGATTAACTCTATGGGCATAGGTATTAAAAGGAAGAAACAGTAGTAATAAAAAAATAATCCCCTTCATTGGCAGCATCTTATGACCTCTGGATGGGTTCTTTTTAAATAAAGAACAGCAAAGGCTGTAATAATTCCTTCTGCAAGACTTAGGGGAAGATAGGTTCCTGCGAAAATACCTGAAAGTAAATAAAGCTTGGGATTAGAAAAATACAAGATCAAAGCCATAAGAAGGCCAGAGCTAAGAAGCGATAAAAAGCCACTAAGAAATCCAATAAGGAGGGTATGTTTTCCCTTTTGTAGGTATCTTGAAAACAAAAGGAAGAATAAGTAAGGGGGAAGGGCCATAGTTAAAGTATTTATTCCAAGGACTGATATTCCACCGTATTGAAAAAAAAGAGCTTGAAAAAATAAAGCTACAAAGATAGCTGGGAAAACTGCCTGTCCAAGAAGTATTCCCAGAAGACCATTCAAGGTCAAGTGAACAGAAGTTGGACCAAGGGGAATATGAATAAGACTAATGACAAAGAAAAGACCGCTAAGAAGGGCAACTCTTGGAATTTCCCTTCCAGATAAAGCCTTAAGAGAAAAAAGAACAGCCCCTCCGGAAACAAGCCAACCTGAAATCAAATAAATAGGGGGAAGGACACCTTCAGAAATATGCACTTACTTACCTTTCCTTGATATTTTTTCCATAGGTTTAGGATATACCTTTACCCAAAAAACCCCATCCAACTCCAGAGGATATTCCTTACCGTTTTCACCTTTTATTACTCCAGCCTCTGTAATAGCAGAAAAGCCCCAAAGTCCAGCCCAGGGAAAGGTGTATTCAAAATAACCCTCATTGTCAGTTTTAACAACCTGAGGGATAAAACCCTCATGAGGTGTTTTTAAACCCTTAGAATTCCAAAACTCAATCTCTACCTCAATATTCCCAGCAGGTTTTCCATTAATCAAGACTCTCCCTTTAAAAGTATTACCCTCATAAAGAGCAAAGGGTTTAACCTGTGGGATAATCTCAACAGGAAGCCCAAGAGGGGAATCCCAGCCCTCCTCTAATCCAGCATGGGAAAAAATACCCTTAGCTATTTGTTGAATATATCTGGACTCTGATTTTTCAAAATAAGGTTTTTGTTTAACATAAAGCTGACATATAGCTGGTTTCTCCTGGATCAAAGTAGTCATATATATAGTATTTTGGGAATTTAAACTTTTAAAGGATAATACATTTTTTGAAGCACCACATATTATAGCACTTTCTTCAATCCCGAAGGGCATATGGGGCCCCTGTTCAATAGGATGGGTAAACATTACCTTTAACTCAAAAGGTTTTTTAGGCTGCTTTATGTAAAAATCATCGGTTAATAAAGTGAGAAAATGAGCCCAGGCAGGACTCTGAAGCAGAATAATTAAAGCAAAAATTTTGAAAAAAAAGCTCAATCTCATTTTTAAAACCTCCATAAAATTTTTTGTTATTAATTTTTAATTTATAACACATAAAATTTTCCTGTCAAGCCTCTGTATGCGTCCAAATCTTCTGAGACTCTATAGGATTTTTTCTACTACTTCTGTTGTAGCAAAATGAACCTGTATTTTGTAGGGGCAAACCTATGTGTTTGCCATCATTTGGAAAATCTATGTGTTTGCCTGTTATGTGTTTTTTACATCAATGTAGGGGTTCAAAATCTTGAACCTCTACAAAGGTTTAAAATTTTAAACCCCTACATAGGGCAGACACGCAAGGAACTTCCCCTACTTTTACCTCTTACCTCTTACTTCTTACCTCTTACCTTTTACCTTTTACCACCCTTTTTCTTGTAAGGATGTGAACTTAAGCTGCTCTTATCCTTTGAGACTTAAAACTGTCTCTTCTGGCAGATGAATAGGGTTTAATAGCTATTAGATTGAAATCTCAAAAGATATGGATTCAAGGTTGACTCAGGATAGTTCTGAGGTAATTTAGTTAAAAGTATGCTAAACATGCTTCTTAAAGAAATTCAAATTGCAGAGATTGACCTTACAGATAAATCCTTTTTATTTTCTTATCCTGAAAGAACGCCTTTACTCATTGAAAGCATAAAAACCATAGGGGTAATTGAACCCCCTTTACTCTATCCCGGTAATAAAGGGTATCAGATCATTTGTGGTGAAGGAAGAATTAAGGCTCTAAAGGCTCTTGGAGTTGAGAAATTCTTAGCTTGCGTGATAAATGAAGAAAAGCAACCCTGGGAGCTTCTTTATATTTCCCTTGAAAGTAATCTTTTCCGGGGTTTAAACCTTGTTGAAAAGGCCCTCTTTCTTGAAAGGGCAGAGAAAATTTTCCCGAAAGAAAAAATTATAGAGGAGATACTTCCCAAGCTCGATTTTACAAAACACCTAAGCTGGTATTTTTTTCTCAAAAAGGTTCTGGCCTTGGGTCCACCCTATAGAGAACTCCTCATAAAGGAAAGATTAAATCCAAAAACCATTGAGATAATTACAGATCTAAACCAGAATGAAAAAGAAGAATATTATCAATTACTTATCTCTTTACATCTTACGCATAGTGAACAGATGGAGACCTTAGAGGTCTTAAGGGATCTCCAAAAAAGGGAGCAAAGGCAAGGCCTTTTACCTGAACAAATAAAAAATTTATTAACAATTGAAGACCCTAATCAGCGAAAAAAGGCCTTTAAGGAAACTCTCCAGGCGATAAAATATCCAAATTTTTTAGTTAAAAGAACCCTCATGGAAGATATTAAAAGGGACTTACAGAAAAAAGGACTTCAGATTGAATTTTCTCCTTACCTTGAAAATAAAAGAATTAATATTAACTTTGATTTAAAAGACATTGAAACATTGAAAAAAAATCTTAAAACTCTTGAAAGGTATGGAGAAAAAATTCTTTCCCTCTTTGAATAAGGAAGAGATTGAAAGTAAATTAAAGCTTGAGCAGGCATACTGTCATAAACCACAGGGTTGCTATTTAGCCAAACTCTCCTTAGATTCTGAGATTGCCTTTCTTTTACCTTACATAAAACCTCAAGTAAAGGCCCTTTATTTTGAACCAGCTGAGGGTTATTTAATCTTCAAATGGCCTTTTAGAGGGATTTTTTACAAGGTATCTCTTACAATCAATGAAGTAAAAATAGGGATTGTCAGGGACAAAGAAGAGGCAGCAGAGGTTTTAATTCATCTATTCAACTTTTTATTTGATCTTTACTCCAAGAGAGATAATCTAAAGCCTGATTTTAATCCTATCAAAAGACCCTCTACTCTTGAGATATATAAAATATTACCCAAGACAAATTGCCGTGATTGTGGTGAGCTAAGTTGTCTTGCCTTTGCAGGAAAAGTCTCTATGGCTGAAGCTGAACTTTCAGATTGCCCCCACCTTTCCAAGGAAAATTTAAGGGCTTTCCCTTTATGACCTGCTTAGTCTTTGCCAGAAGTTAAAAATAAATTCCTTAAAAACTTTGGAAGGGGGGATAAATTCTCTCTTGAGTTTCCACTCTGCCTCAAAAAGCTCTAAAAAAATAGCATCTACCTCTTTTAACCTTTTTGAATATTTTCTCATTTTAAAGGCAACATAGGGATGAATATCTGTTAAAAGCTTGGGAAAATCCTTTAAAGGATCCTTAGTTAAGGCCTGCCACTCCTTTAAAAACTGGGTATAATTTTCAGCTTTTTCAAGTTCTGGATTAGTCTTTAAAAGCTCCTTTAGTAGTCTGAGTTTTTTAAAATATTTAAGTAGAAAATTTAAAATGTCCTTGGGCTCTGTTTTTGTGTCAAGAAAATGCTGGATTGTGCGATAGGTCTTTTCAGGGCCATGCTCAAAGAGAATGTCTCCAAGAAGATAAAAGGCCCTTTCTTCAGAAGGCACAATAATTTCCCAGATCTTTTCTTCAGTAATAACCTTTTCATCTATGCAGTATAAGATGAGTTTTTCAAGTTCATTTTTAAAATTATAATACTCCTCTCCCACTAAGGAGAGGAAAAGACTCATAGATTTTTTATCCATGGAAAATCCGTATTGCTGTAAGGTAAGCATAACCTCGCTTTCAAGCAATTCACTCTTTTTTTTGGTATGCAGGGGGATAATAGCGCCCTTTTCAAGAGCAAATTGATAAAAGGGGTGGTCTTCTTTAATATCATTAAAAAAAAGAAACCAGCTGAAAATTTGATTTGAACTATTAAGATTACTTAATATCTCATCAACCTTTGACAAAGGTATCTCTTCTCCTGCAGTTATTAAATAAATAGTTCTAAGACCAAAGAGCCCCTTTTGATAGCCCTTTAAGGTAAGAAACTCTTTCTTTTGCTCGGAATCTCTTAAATCGTAAATCTCAAGACTTGCTCCTTTTTCCAGGAGAATATGATAAATTTCTTTAGCTTTTTCAAGGGTGAGCTCATAAGGTCCAATGAAAAGATAAAGAGGGGCTACCCGATTCTTTTTTGCAAGATCAACTAATTTATAAAGCTGAAGAGGGCTAAATTGAGGCATAGCCTCATTTTACCACAAACTTTATAAATCTCTTTTTCCCAATTTTAAGTATATATTCTCCAGGGGTAAGTTCTAACTCCTCAGTGGTTACAGGGTTTTTATTTATATCTACAGCCTTTTGAGAGATTAAACGCCGTGCCTCAGAGGTTGAAGAGGTAATCCCAAGCTCCTTAAAAATCCTGGGAAGATAAAGTTTGCCTGCTGGCACTTCAAAGGCTTCAACCTTTTCTGGTAGCTCCCTTTTACTAAAAATCCTCTCAAATTCCTCTTCTGCCTTTTGGGCTAACGCTTCAGAGTGATACTGAGCAACTATGGTTCTGGCAAGCCTCTTTTTGGCTTCCTTTGGATGAAAACTCCCTTCTTCTACTGCCCTTTTCATCTCCTGAATCTCTTCAAGAGAAAGATCTGTAAGCAATTCATAATACTTCCACATTAAGGAATCAGGAATAGACATAAGTTTGCCAAACATCTCCTGAGGAGGCTCCATAATTCCTACATAATTACCAAGACTTTTGCTCATCTTCTGGACACCATCAAGCCCCTCAAGGAGAGGAAGGGTAATAATTACCTGAGGTTCTTGACCATATTCTCTTTGAATATCTCTTCCTATGAGCAAATTAAAGAGCTGATCCGTTCCTCCAAGCTCAATATCTGCCTTAATAGCAACTGAGTCATAGGCTTGAAAGAGAGGATAGATAAGCTCATGCACAGCTATGGGAAGTCCTCCCTCAAATCTCTTTTTAAAATCTTCTCTCTCAAGTATCCTGGCAACTGTATATTTAGCACAAAGCCTGATGATATCTTCAGCAGTCATTCTTGAAAACCACTCACTATTAAAAACTACACGAGTTTTCAAAGGATCTAAGATTTTAAAAACTTGTTCTTTATAAGTTTTGGCATTTTCAAGAACCTGCTCCTTAGTTAAAGCTGGCCTTGTCTCTGATCTTCCTGTAGGATCGCCAATCATAGCTGTAAAATCCCCAATTAAAAAACAAACCTCGTGCCCTAAATCCTGAAAGTGTTTAAGTTTTCTTAAAAGGACGGTATGCCCTAAATGAAGATCTGGAGCAGTAGGATCAAATCCTGCCTTTATCCTTAGGGGCCTTCCCTCTTGATAGGATCTCTTAAGTTTTTTAATCAGCTCTTCCTCTTCAATTAAATCTACAATTCCCCTTTTAATAAGCTCTAAGGCCTTTTTTAGTTCCTTTTCCATTTTCCTATCCCCTTCCAAAAAAATCTATGAGAGCAGAGACAAGCCCAGGAATTGTGTATTCTTTTGCCTCAAGGGTGGGTTCATAGCCAAATTTTTTTATTGTTTCAGAGGTAATCGGGCCAATAGAGGCTAAAACCAAGGATTCAGGTAGGGTGAGTCCTGCCTTTTTCAACAGAGCAAAAAAGTTTTCAACGGTTGAAGAACTGGTAAAGGTCACTGCATCTATTTTTTCTGAAAAGGCCTCTTTTAATTTGGCAGTTGAGGCCTCAGGACACAGGGTCTCGTAAATGGGAAGAATATTAACCTCTGCTCCCTGAGCCTTGAGGGATTCGGGAAGTAGTTCTCTTGCAACCTTGGCCCTTACAAGAAGCACCTTTTTTCCGTGAAGATCCAATTTCTTAAAAGCTTCTGCTAAGCCTTCCTGGGTATAGTTTTTCTCAGGCACAAGATCTGCTTTAAGATAAAATTTATTAATAGCCTCAAAAGTTGCTGGGCCAATAACAGCAATTTTTAATTTCGAAAGGGCTCTTAGGTCAAGATTTTGCTTAAAGAGGGT
Organism: Caldimicrobium thiodismutans; assembly: GCF_001548275.1. Lineage (GTDB taxonomy): Bacteria > Desulfobacterota > Thermodesulfobacteria > Thermodesulfobacteriales > Thermodesulfobacteriaceae > Caldimicrobium > Caldimicrobium thiodismutans. The sequence continues at coordinate 676,512 of NZ_AP014945.1, read as the reverse complement.
TTCAAAAAAGTAGCGGACGCCGTTTTCTGAGGTAAAGACAATCCAATCATATCTCCCCAAATTCTGCATAACCTCAAGGGTTTTATCAGAAATCAAAGGTCTTACCTCTATGGTGGGCACCTCGCATACCTCTGCCCCGGATTCTTCAAGGGCAATTCGCAATTTACTTGCCTGTTCTCTTGTGCGAGTAATCAAAATCCTCTTTCCAAAGAGGGGCTTTGTTTCAAACCAATTAAATTTAGCTCTTAATTTCACAACCTCTCCTACAACAATAATAGCAGGGGCTGTAATTCCCTTTTTTTTAACATCTTCAAGAATAGTTGCAAGGGTTCCTTGAGCAGTCTTTTGCTTAGGAGTTGTCCCCCATTGAATAACAGCACAAGGGGTATCTGAAGACTTTCCTTCCTTAAGAAGGTTTTCAACTATATAGGGTAAATTTTTGACTCCCATAAAGAAAACCAGTGTTCCCAGTTTGGAAAGGGCCTTGAAATTGATTTTGCTTTCTTCTTTATCTTCCGCTTCGTGTCCAGTTATTAAGGCAAGAGTTGAGGTATAATCCCGGTGCGTGACTGGAATACCAGCATAAGCAGGAACCGCAATTCCAGAAGTAATTCCCGAGACAACCTCAAAGGGGATCCCTTCTTTTACTAATTCTTCAATCTCTTCTCCCCCTCTGCCAAAAAGAAAAGGATCACCCCCTTTAAGCCTTACTACACACTTTCCTTCCATAGCCTTTTTTACTAAAAGTTTATTAATCTCCTCCTGAGGAAGGGTATGAGCTCCTCCTTTTTTCCCTACATAGATAAATTCACAATTTTCTGGACAGAATTTAAGAAGATCTGGATTGGCAAGATAGTCATAAATAACAACTTCAGCCCTTTCAAGAAGGGCCTTCCCCTTAAGGGTAAAAAGGCCAGGATCACCCGGGCCTGCTCCAACTAAATAAACCTTTCCGTTTTTGTTCATCCTTTAATCCCCTGATATAATTCCTTCAAAATTGCTTCTCCGCCCTGTGTTAAAAGGATTCTGGCAAGCTCTTCACCAAGCTTCTCAGGTTCAGATGGACTGCCTGCCAAGGTTTCTTTATAAAATCTTACACCTTCAAGGTCAGCAATAAATCCTGTTATGATAAGTTTTGAATTTTCAAAATAGGCATGTGCTCCAAGGGGGACCTGGCAACCGCCTTCTAAGGTCCGGAGAAAAGCCCTTTCAGCTTTAACCGCAATGGCAGTTTCCTCCGAATGAAGAACACTAAGTATTGCTTTTGTTTGGGAATCTTTGGTGCGAGTTTCAATTCCAAGGGCTCCCTGCCCAACCGCAGGAACCATTTGATTCAAAGAGAAAGATATATAATCTACTTCAATTTTTAATCTTTTTAGACCTGCCTCAGCAAGAACTATCCCATCATAAAGACCCTCTTTCAATTTCCTCAAACGGGTATCAACATTTCCTCTAAGGGGTTCAATCTGTAGATCAGGCCTGATTCTCTTTAACTGGGTCATTCTTCTGAGACTGCTTGTTCCAACCTTTCCTCCTGCTGGAAGTAAATGAAAAGACTTAAAATCCGAGATCCAGACATCATAGGGAGATTCCCTCTCCGGGACAATTGAAACCTCAAGCCCGGATGGGACCTCTGAGGGAACATCTTTCATACTATGCACTGCAAAATCAATATCACCACTTAAAAGAGCCTCCTCAATTTCCTTCACAAAAAGCCCTTTACCTCCGATTTTACTCAAAGGGGCATCTAAAATTTTATCCCCGGTAGTTTTAATGATAACCTTTTCAATTTCAAGTTGAGGGTGATAGTGCTTAAGTTTTGAGATGACCCATTCTGTTTGAGCAAGGGCTAATTTACTTCCACGCGTTCCCACACGAAGATTCACAAAAATTCTCCTTTAGATTAAATTATCTGCAGGAACTACAGGAACCACCACTACAGGAACTACATCCCGAGCCACTGCTTGCAATAAATTTTTCACCTGATTTATAAGCCACCTGAGACATTAATTTATGAACCTTTGAGCTTTTACATTTTTTGCATTTAAGACCCTCAAATTTGCTGCCCAGAATGAGCTCTTCAAAGATCTCTCCACATTCTTCACATTGGAATTCAAAAATTGGCATCTTTCTCACCCTCCCCAGAACATTAGTAATCTGTTTTTAAAACAAAGGCTCCCTGATCTTCTGCTAATTTAATAAAATCTTCTTTAGTTTCCACACAAATGACAGTAGGAATAACCTCTTTTTGTAAAAGATGAGCAAGAATATTAGCCCTCCTTATTGCTCTTTGGATATCCTCTTCATAAAGACTATAGGAAACTTCTACAGCAAGAATTACTGGTTTTTTATTACTTTTTATCTGCCCTTCAACTATCAAATCAAGCCTCAAAAGGTCATCAAATTCTTCTTCAGAGATGAGACCCTTTTCCTCAGCTTCTTCTAAGCGAGGTAAAATTTTCTCCATAGGGATTAACCTTGTTTTTCTAAGGAGTCTTCCAAAGTAGGCATAGTATCTCTCCCTGATTGTTCTCTCAAAGTCTTTACCTTTCAATCTTCCAACCTCCCCTTTAAGAAAAGCTACATCCTGTTTGAGAATTGCTACATCCTGTTTGAGAATTGCTACATCCTGCTTGAGAATTGCTACATCCTGCTTGAGAATTGCTACATCCTGTTTGAGAACTTCTACATCCTGTTTGAGAACTGCTAAATCTTGTTCAAGAGTATCCACTTTCTTTTCAAGTCTTTCTAATCTTTGCAAAATTTCATTTATTTTTTGAGGGAGTTCTATTAAATCAGCGGTGAGAATGATTTTTCTTAACTCTTCAAGCCAGTCAGGATGTTCCTTTAGAGCTCGTAAAATGTCTGCAAAGGTTAAAACGGGATATTTCTGGGCCTCCTTCTCAATCTCCTCACTGGATTTTAATACTCTACTTTGTAACATATCAGCTACCTCTAAAGCTTAAAAATTTTCTAAGAGTTTTTTTTTATTATAATTCACTATCACAAAATTAAAAGCACCTATGTGCCTCCATATCTTTTGAGACTTAAATCTTCCTCTTTGGGCAAATAAATCTGTATAATGTTGTAAATCCCCTTTCCCCCTTCCTTTTTCTTTTATAAATATAAACTTATGCAGGGGCATATATTGCAAGTTTATTTCTTAGTATTTATCTGGCATAAATCTTGTTAAGATTTTATTAATTACAATTAAGGGGGATGCCCATGCTTACAGTTCAGGCTTTAAGTAAAATGAGTTTTGATTTCAATGGCTATCATTTTGACCTGAAACCAGGGGAAAAGCTCCTTTTTGCCAATGATGTCTTTGCCTTACTTCCTCAAAATCTTCAAAGGGCCTTTCAAAAAACTAACACAGCGCTACCTCCCTTTTACGATGGAGAGCCTCTCAAGGGAAAAACTCTTTTTGTCTTTATGCAAGGAGCCATTGGAGATGTGCTTTGCTCAACTGTAGCTTTAAGGGAGGTAAAAAGAAGATATCCCGATTGTAAACTCTGGGTTGCTGTATCAGGTAGAGCTCGCCCGGTTCTGGAAAAACTTTCCTACATAGATAAACTTTTCCCTCACCCAGCACCCATTAAAGAAGTAGTCAAGGCAAATTATATGATAAAAGCTGTTGAAATGGTCAATACCCCTGGCTTTGATAACCTGAATATGGTTAAGTGGTTTCTCTGGAAATTTAGACTCTACTTTGCAGAAGATGAAACTCCAGATGTAGTGGTAGATGAGGAAATTGTCAAAGAATTGACGCCTGTATTTGAAGAAGTCAAAAAGTTGTCTGGTAAAGAGAGGGTTTTACTTTTCCACTATCTTGCCTCATCTATTCATAGGACTCTGCCACCTAAGCTTTTAAAAGAGATTGAGGATTTAATCTCAGAGGAGTATGTGCCAGTGATTTGTAGTTTGCCTGATGAGGATATAACTGTTGAGGTTGCCCTTGATGTTTATGGAATTAGGGCTGCTAATCTTTCTTATTTGATGAAGGATTTGAAATATTTAATAGCTTCTGTTTATCTATCTGATGTGGTGATTACTGCAGATACTGCAACCCTTCATATTGCAGGGGGGCTTAAGAAACCCATAGTTTTTATTACAGGACCTATTGAAGCAAGTCTTCGCTCTGAGACTTATCCCACAGTCATTCCAGTTCGCCCAAATTATATTGGTCAGACCTGTAAAGCTCCCTGTGGAATTCATGCAACTGGGGAACCCTGTCCTGAAGCCAAAATAAAACATCAATTTTATAGCCCCTGCTTAGAAAGTATTCCCCCAAAGGTGATTTATTTTGCTCTCAAAGATGCAGAGCTTCTCTGTGAAAAAGATTATCCCAAGCCAGAAAAATGCCCCCTTTGTGATTTTTCTGGAAATTTCAGTCTTTTTGAGGTAATCAATCAGCATAGAATTTTTGAATGCCCAGGCTGTGGATTGCAGTTTCCCTATCCTGTTAAGGCTATGGATTATGATGCGGCTTATCAAGGTAAACTTATTAACCTCTTAGAATTTGCAGAAACAGCCTATAAAAGTTACATAGATCTTGAAAAAGAAGAGGAAAAGGAAAGAAAGAAGTGGGAGCGAGTCTTAAGGTTTAATGTTCTTTTACCAATATTATCTTTACTTCCTCAAGGAAAGCTTTTGGATATTGGCTGCTCTACGGGATATTTTCTTCTCATTGCCAAAAAATATGGTTTTGAAGTTTATGGGATGGAGGCTTCAAAGGAGGCTGTAGAACTTGGAAGAAAAAAATATAAACTGAATATTGCTCAAGCCTTAACCTTTGAAGAACTTCCAGAAGACTTTAAGGGTCCATACCAAGTAATCACTGCCTTTGAAGTTATCGAACATGTGGAAAACCCTTTAGAGTTTTTGAAAGGAATTTACGCACTTTTAGAAAGGGATGGTTTTGCTATTTTGAGCTGTCCCCCTTATTTTAAGTTTGAAAATCTATCTTTAAGTTATCGCAAATACAAATGGTGGTATAATGATTATCCTCCTCATCATCTTAATCGTTTCAAACCCTGGACCCTTTATTATGGCCTAAAACTTGCAGGTTTTGAAGAGGTGGTTATCTTTACAGAGCCTCTTCTTGCGGGGACAGTTCTTGAGGGCATAACCCCAAAAAGTGTAGAACTTACAACTCAAGAGGGACAAAAGATTACCCTACCCAAGGAAGTAACAACAGCCATCCTTTTTGATGCCATGAAGCCTCTATATGTAAATGCAAGATACCTGGGAAACTTTCAATTTGCTATTGCTGTTAAAGGTAAAAGTGGAATAAACTGGGAAAGGGTCTTAAGAGATGCTATAGCCACTTCTGCTGTTGATATAATGTGGCGAGATGATAGAATTTAACCAATGATTAAAAAAGAATTTGAAAAATTTGAATATGAGATTATAGCAGAAGACCCTGTAGATTTCTATCAAAATTTAAAAATTTTTGAGGAAATGGTTAAATTTGCAAAAGAACTGGGTAAATTTCCCCCTGAAGATCCTCTTGAAGGAATAGAAAAAGATATTTTCCTTGCTAAAATACTGAATAAGTCTAAAAGATGATTAAAAAATTACTTAAAAATATAGCTGATGAACTTCAAAGAGAAGGAATTGAATATATGATAATTGGCGGTCAAGCAGTTTTACTTTATGGAGAACCTCGTTTAACCAGAGACATTGACATTACCTTAGGAGTGGATATAGATCACATAGAGAAAATCTTAGATATAGTCAAAAGATTAAATTTTTCTCTGCTAACTCAAAATGTAGAGGAATTTATAAGAGATACCAGAGTTTTACCAGTAAAAGACCCTGAAACAGGATTTAGAATAGATTTTATCTTCAGCTGGACTCCCTATGAAAAAGAGGCTATTAAAAGAGCAAATAAAATTAAAATAGATGATTTTTACTTAAATTATATTTCTGTAGAAGATTTAATTATTTACAAACTTATTTCTAATAGACCGAGAGACATAGAAGACCTTAAGACTGTTCTTCTTAAACAAAAAACCTTAGATGAAGATTATATAAAAAATTGGCTTAAGATTTTTAGTGAAACCTTAGAGGTAGATTTAGTAAAAAGGTGGAAAGATTTAAAAAATAGTTTACAACTTAAGTAAGATATCAAGTTTTAGAGTTATTGAAATAAAAATTAAATCAAATCAAATAACTTAAAATTTCTTACACTAAAATAGATAGAGTAAATTATTGGGAGATAGCCTGAAGTATTTAGAAAATAAAGTTTTTCTGGCTGAATTTTAGAAAGGCTTTCAATATTTCCTATTAAAACATTTCTAAATCTGGTTGTTCCATATTTATTAGAAACTTCAAAATCTATAGGCTTTAAAAGATTAAGTTCTGCTATTTCCCGAGTAAATTCATAAACTTTATGAAAATCCAGAGCAAGATCTGTTAATTGAGATTTTATGGATTGAAAATATGGGGTATCGCTTCCTTCATCTTCAAAGAGCCTCTCTCCCTTCTCATCCTCACAAAATTTATCCACTATAACTATCCACTCCACATTTTCTTCTTCTTTTTTTCTTACGATTCCAAAGGGATAACTTAAAACTACACTTGGGATAACATCCACCTTGAAAAATCCTTCATCATTGAGATAGACATTTTTTCCATTCACTCCAAGCACAGCAAAGGGAAAAAGTTCTCTCTCAAAGACACCAAACATCACAGGATAATACATGGAGACTGAAAGAAGTTCAGAAAAGGTTAGAGGAACAACCTCAACCCCTTCCATAAAGCTATAATTTTCAGGTTTGTAAATTCGTAAATTTCTGTGTTCCTGGGGATCTAAAATAACAGGATCTTTAAAGGCTTTAAAAGGTGAAAACATGTTTTTCTACCTCCTTTTAAATTTTTTCAGCTATTTCTAAAAATTTTTTAGCTATCTCATAAGCTTTTTTAGCATCTTTTAAAGTATATTCTTTAAGGGGAAGAAAATCCTCATCACCATAAAAGGCTATTTCACGCTGACTTCTTAGCCATTTAGCCCCTCTTCTCAATTTAGAGATTTTCTTGCCTATTTCTTCTGGTAGTTTTTCTTTAGTTTCCAGAATTACATCTATTACATCGTGCCATTTAGGAGGCACTATTCCCATTTTCAAAAGTATAGCCTTTTCAACAAGTTCAACTATCTCCTGTGAAACTCTTATTACATCTGCATAATCTCTTTCTTTAAAAAATTCTTTTATAATTTTAACTCTAATTTTTGCTCGTCTAATGTAATCTGCAGCAAGCAGTTCTTTCATCTTATTAAGTCTTTTATAAAATTTCTATAAAATTTTTACCATAGCTTAATCTTTCTTTTTTAAATTTTTGAAGATTTTCTAAAAATTTGCTAAAAAAGCCCCCCTTTTCATAGAGAATCATAAAATCTGTATCCCAGAGATAAATAAGCTCTGGTTTTAGCTCATCTTTTCCTTTGAAAATAGGATTAATTTCTGGTAAAAAACCCTCTTTAGCTAATTTACTTTCAATATTATCAAAATATTTAATAAACTCCTCATAATTTCCTTCTCTATTTTCAAGAATAATTAATAAATCTATATCTGAAGCAGGAGAAAATCTATCTTTAGCAACTGATCCAAATACTACCAGGGCAACAAGATTATGCTTATAATAATCTAAAGAAAGCTTCTTTAAGTTTGTTAAAATTTTTCTAAATTTTCTTTTATAATTTTTCATATTAAAAGGAGCACTACAGATCTTCTTGCCTCTCTGAGCCATGCCCTCCTGTCCCACAGGGAAGGATAAATAAAGGGTTCTTTTTTAATTTTAATTATATTCCTAAAAATAACAAGGTCAGTGTATGCCTTTTTCTTGTTAGGATGTGAACTTATACATTTTTAAAAAACAAACAGGCAGGTGAGATGTAAATTTGAACCTATGCAGACTGGAAAAAATTTTAAATAAAAAAAGGGAGGGGGTTGGCCCCTCCCTTTTAAGGTTATTTTATTATCTCAGGAGCTGAAGGACAAGCTGAGGAAGGGTATTTGCCTGCCCAAGCATGGCAACGGTTGCCTGCATACGGATCTGGTAGGTAGTAAATTCTGCCATCTCCTTAGCGTAGTCGGTATTTCTGATCACGGATTCAGCCTCTTTGGTGTTGTCATAGGCAGTCTTTTGAGAATCAAAGATAGACTGAAGGTTATTCATGGTGGCACCAATTTGAGCCCTGACCGTATCAGTCTTCTGCAGGGCCTTGGTTACAACCATTATACCTTCCTCTGCACCTGCATTAGTAGTTACATCAATTTGATAAAGATTTTTCTTGCCAGCAGTGCCAGTAGCGGCTGAAAGAGCTAAACCTTTTGGTGCGGTATTACCACTTACAGCATCAAAATTATAAGTAAATTGATTTACTCCAGCTATAGTCAATCTTCCAACTAAAATTGCAGATCCATTTACAGTAGTACCAGAAGAACTAGTCACAGAAGCTGTAGCACCTTCAAGAAATTGACCTAATGCAATAGTTTGTGAGTTGGTACCAGATTGATTTATACTTACTTGAACACCAATGGTTTCTCCATTGGTCTGAAGAACAAGTTTCCCTCCTTCATTAACAGCTTTTAAAGAAGAACCATTTGCTGCAGCTTGAGAATTAATAGCAGTAATAAGTTCATCAAGGGTAATAGTTTGCCCTGCATTAGCAGTATATGAAGCTACAGAAGTGGTCCCAGTTCCGGAATAAAAATTAATAGTAACTGTATTACCAGATGCTACTGTAATATCGGTCCATGAAGATGCTACACTTCTATTTGAGGCCATCGCAGAGACACCTGCTGCTTGAAGATTAGGATTATTATTAATCCAGTCAGCAAAATATTTTGCATCTGTAACTAAATTTGAACCAGTAAGAGATACGGTCCCTATGGTTACAGTTTCAGAAGTTGCAAACTGAAGATCAGTATTAGATACTAAAGCAGAATAAGCATCAGTTCCACTACTATAGGCTCTTTCGTTATTTAAAGCTGCTCCTTGAACAATATAGGCACCTAACTCAGTAGCTCTAAGGTCAGATACAGAAAGATTTACCACCTGATCAGCTCTGGGCCCATAATGAATATATTTCCCAGTAAAAGTCCCATCAAGAAGCTTAATTCCATTATACTCAGTATCCGTTCCAATCTTCTGGATGGCATCCACAAAATTATTAATCTCCCTTTGCAAAGCCTGGCGAGCATTAGGGTCATTGATGTCATTTGCTGCATTCTGAGCTCTTACATAGATATCCTGAAGTTTATCGTAGATTTTTCCAGCTGAAGCCTCAGCAATCTGAAGAGCAGAGATTCCTGTCTGGATGTTACGATTGCCCTGTTCATAAGCCTTAGCAACTGTTCCAAGCATGTCTGCAATGAAAAGACCTGCAGAGTCATCTGCAGCATTAAGAATCCTTACACCAGTTGAGAGCCTTAAAAGGCTCTTACCCATAGCACGCTCATTACTAATGAGCGCAGTGTGGGTTTGAGCAGCTGCTTCGTTGAAATTAATTTTTACTGCCATGGCTGCACCTCCTTAAAGGGTTTTGTTTTCTTCTTTTGGTATTATTTATCGGAAAGAGAAAAAAAAAGTTTAATGTAAGAGCCTTGTAAGGAGGGTCTGAAAGGAAACAAAAAGGGCTGAAAGGATAAAAAAGGCCAAAAGAGACTTTAAAAGGGCAAAGGTATAGTGATGAGGTGTATAGCCTTTTAAATATAGTTTAGCTGAAAGGCCACCTATAAAGAGAGGCAAAAGAAGATATAAAAGGCGATTAAAAATTTCAACCCAGACCTCTGTAGCTCTTCTGCCTACCTTTTGTAAAAAATTTAACCTTTGTTTTAACTCTTTAAAGGAAGCAAATTTAACCGGTTTTTCAATAGTTACAAAGATTCTGGGTTTGAGAGGTAGGGATCCTTCCCAGTTTTTTAAAATTTTAGGCCTAAAATGGGTTCTGGCCTCCTGAAAAAGGGCCTCCTCAAGCCTCCAAACTCCCTCTCCAAGATAAAGGGCTGTCTTTGCCCAAATAAGTCTTTCTGGCTCTTCAGCCTTATTAAAAAAAAGAAGGGCTACTTCGGAAAGATACTCTCCCTTAGGTTCAAGGGGTCTGGCTATAAGGAGAAAGCCCTCTCCCTCAAAAAAAAGGGTATCCTTAAAAATAAGATGATGGGCTTTTTGACTTTGAATTTTTGTCTCCCAGGTGTAAAGGGTATTATAATAGGCCTTAGGAACAAGAAAATTTAAAATAACTCCTCCTACAAGGGAACATAAAAAAAGAAGAAAAAGAAATCTTTTAAAAATCTCCCCTCTTGCAATACCTAAGCTTAAAAGGGCAAGAAGCTCATGCGTTCTTGATAGAAAAAGAAGAGTCAAAATCAGTGTAAGGCTTAAGATATAGGGAAAAATCTGATAGAGATTGACCTGAGACTTCCAGAAGAGATACTCTAAAAAATAGATAAGTGGCCTTTTAGAACCTAAAAAGGCTGAAAGTTTCTCAAAAAAGTCCATAACTGTATAAAGAGAAAGAAAGATACAGAGGACAAGAAGAAAGACCTTAAAAAAGTTTTGGAAAAGAAAGCGAGTAAGGAGACTCACAAAAGATAGCCCCCCTTTCTTTTGAATACTACATATTCCACAAGCAATAAAATATAAAAACTTAGATTAAAAATAAGGTGAGAATAAAGGGGAAGGAGCTTCCCTGATTCTCCAAGGGAGATAAAAAAATTGTAAAGAAAATAATAAAACAGATAAAAGGTTAATCCCATTAAAAAAAGAAGCAGTCTCCCCTGAGTCTTTAAAAAAATTCCGAGGAGAAACCCCTGTAAAAAAAGGGAAAAGATGGAAAAGCCATAAAAAAATCTCTGATAATACTCAGAAAGATAGCGAAAATATCTCCCTTCCGAGGGCTTCATTTTAGACATTTCTGCTTTAAGCTCAGATAAACTCATCTCACCTCTCTTAATATATAAGTCCTCCTTTTTCAAGGTAGAAGGTGGAATACTAAAAAAATATTTGTTAAAGAGCAGGATTTCTGTGTTTTTTAAGTTCTCAAGATAAAAAACATAGCCCTTTTCAAGGGCAAAATTTCCAGCTTTAAGGTCAAGAATGGCTGTTTTAGCTAAATAAAGACCTCTACGAGAGTCCCCTTTTTTTTCCAATAAAACCACTCTTTTTAAGTGATTTAGATTTCCCTCCTTTTCCGCAGAGGCTACATAGAGATATAAACCCTCTGTGAGAGGAATTGGGCTCTTTGAAGGAATCTCCTTTTCAGAAAGGTTTTTAATCAGGTTCATCTGATCTATTTTTTGAAGTCTTTTGACTTTAGGAACAAGATAACTCTGACCAAATGTAGTAAATATAAATAATATTAAACTAAAAATCAAAAAGGGCTTAAAAAAATCTTTAAGAGTAAAACCAAGGGAAAAGAGGGCAAGGATTTCTCCCTCTTCCTTCATCCTTTGAAAGGAAAAAAGAAGAGCCAGAAAGCCTGAGAGAGGAAGGAGAAAGGCAAAGATTTGAAGAGGAGTATATACATAAACTTTCAAAATATGTAAAATTGAGGGATTTAAGTCTATGATTTCTTTAAGATTCAGAGTCCCCATAATGAGGGTAAAAAGAAAGAGAAAAACTCCTAAGAAAAGACCGGTAGTCTGGATATATTCTTTGAGAAAATAGCGATAGAGAATGGGCATCTCTTTTATTTTACTAAAAAACAATTATTTTTAAAGTCAAATGGTAAGCGGGCTTTACTTACATCTGCCTTTTTGCTTAAGCAAATGCCCTTATTGTGATTTTTTTTCTATTCCAAAACGCCCTGATGAAGAACTCTATCTTAAGGCCTTAGAGGTTGAGATAAACCTTAAGGCTGAATATTTAATAAGAAACCTGACAGGAAGCAAAAGAGAAATCCTTACCTTTTATGCAGGAGGGGGTAGCCCAAGTCTTTTTTCACCCTCCTTTTTTGAGAGATTTTTTATGATTTTGGAAAGGTATTTTCCCTTTAAGCCTTTAGAATTAACCTTAGAGGCTAATCCCGAGGGCTTCACCTATGAAAGGGCAAGGGCCTATAGAGAAATAGGTTTCAATCGCTTAAGCCTTGGAATTCAGACCTTTCAACCAAAGGGTCTTTTTTTCTTAGGAAGAAGACACTCTAAGAAAGACGCCTTATCTGCTATAGAAGCAGGTCTTAAAGGGGGATTTAAAAATATCTCCCTTGATTTTATCTATGGCTGGAAGGGCCAGGGAAGCTCAACCCTTAAAAAAGATTTAGACCTTGCTTTAGCCTTTGAAATAACGCATCTTTCCTTTTATGAATTAACCATTTATCCTGAAACCCCCTTTTATAAACTCTATGGGAGAAAGCCTGCCTTTTTAAGAGAAAAAAAGCTCATAGACCTGAAAAAACTCATAAAGGATACCCTTTCTACTGCAGGATTTATGCAATATGAGCTATCTAACTTTACCAAACCCTCCTTTGAATGCAGACACAATCTTCTTTATTGGGAGGTTCAACCCTATCTTGGAATTGGGGCAGGTGCAGTCTCAAGAATTGGAAATCTAAGATTTAAAAATACAGAAGATTTAAAAACTTATTATAAAAGCCTATTAGAGGAAAGAGCTCTTCCCCAGGAGATTCTTGAAACCCTTGATTTTAAAGAACTTGCTAAGGAATATCTTTTTATGGGGCTGAGATTAACTAAGGGGATTGAATTTTCTAAACTTGAGGAGCTAAACTACAAAATAAATGAAGATGCCTTAATCTATCTTTACAAAAGGGATCTTATAGATAGAGAGCCTGAGAGATTCAGGCTGACGGATAAAGGTAGTCTTTTGCATAATCAGGTGGTAAAATTCCTCTGGAATAATCTTGAGAGGTTGAGATGAGGGTATATTTTATTGGAATTGGTGGCATCGGGATGTCAGGGGTTGCAGGCTTATGCAGAGGGCTTGGATTTGAGGTTTGTGGATCAGAGGAAAATCCCCTTTATCCACCCAGCTCTTTTTTACTTAAAGAGCTGGGAATAGAGGTCTTCAAGCCCTCTGAGGAGAACCTTCTTAAATTTAAGCCAGATCTTGTTGTAGTTGGAAATGCTATTTCCTCGTCACATATTGAGGTTGCAAAAGCCAAGGCCCTTAGGATCCCCCTTCTTTCTTTCCCAGAATTCATAGAAAACTTCATTCTTGATAGGAAGAAAGCCCTTGTTATCGCTGGAACACATGGTAAAACTACAACCTCTGCCCTTTTGAGTTTTACTTTATTAAAACTTGAAAAATCGCCTACCTTTCTTGTGGGGGGTATATTAAAGGATACAGGGAAGAACTTTGCTTACGGAAAGGGAGAATTTATGCTTCTTGAGGGAGATGAATATCCCTCAGCCTTCTTTAACAAAAATCCAAAATTTCTCCATTACAAGCCTTTTGGGTTAATACTCACAAGCCTTGAATATGACCATGCGGATGTGTATCCCGATATTAATGCTCTAAAAGAGGCTTTTAAAAAATTACTCAAGCTTTTGCCTATGGAAGGTATTTTGGTTTTCAATCAAGATGACCCTAATCTTGTGGAGATAGTAGAGGCATCCCAACCTCTCTGCAAAATTATTACCTACGGGAAAGGGAAAGCTGATTTTAAGCTCGTAGGCTCAGAAGTTTCCCTTGGAGGGGGAGGCTTTAGAAGTAAGGGGTTAGCAAAGGCTAAAGATGGGGAGGTCTTTGAAATTGACCTTTCAATTCCTGGAGATTACAATCTTTTAAATGCCTTATCCACGATAGCCCTTCTTGAGACCTTAGGATTTCATAGAAAAGATATCCTTGAGGCTATAAAGGATTTTAAGGGAGTTCAGAGGCGTCAGGAGATTCTATTTGCTTCGGAAACCCTCTTAGTGATTGATGACTTTGCGCATCATCCAACCGCCCTTGCTCTTACCCTTAAAGAGCTAAAAAAAGCCTTTCAACCAGAAAAGACAATTCTTTTCTTTGAACCCCGCACTAATTCAAGTAAAAGAAAGGTCTTTCAAAGGGATTATGTAGAGGCTTTAAACGAGGCGGATTTAATTGGGATTAAAGTTCCCCCCGGGCTTGAGAGAATTCCCTTTCAAGATAGAATTGACCTTGAGCAATTGAGAAATGACCTTGAAGACCTTGGGAAAAGGGCCTTCATTCTTGAAAAAGGCCTTATACCCCCTGAGTTTTTTGATTTAACGCAGAAAAGTTTAGTAGTTTTTATGTCCAGTGCCTTTATGCAGGAAGAGATTAAACTTTTTTTCAAAGGTATTGGAAAAAGCCATGCCCAAAATACAGGATGAAAACTGGGAAGCCTTCCCCTATCCTCTGGTAGTAGCAGAGAAGCAAAAAACTGGACCCGCACATAAAATTTTGTATCATAACTCAATCTTTCAAAAGACCTTTCCCACTTTAAAAATTCAACTTAAAAAGACAACCCTTGAGAGTCTCTTTGGCCCGTTTTTTGATGAAGTTGGCTTAGTGTCCTTTCAATTTATGGCTACTCCTTTTTATCTTTTAAATCTTATATTAAGTAAGAAAAGGAGCCTTCACCTCTTTATTGAGGAGAGAGCCTGGCTAAGATTTCCTCAGTGGTTTCACACAGAGAGGTTAGCAAGTCTTGGGAAACTTGCTGGTGAAATCTCTCACGAGCTAAATAATCCCCTTGGGGGCATCCTCCTTTATGCTAATATGATAAAAGAGGAATTTCCTCAGAATCAGCGCTTACAAGAGCTTATTGACAAGGTCATAGCCCTTACTACAAGATGTAGAATTATTGCTAAGGCCCTTCTGGATTTTGGCATGCCAGAAAGAGGTAAAAAGGAATGGGTAAATTTAAATGAGCTAATCTTGAGGATTTATGATCTTATCAGGGATTATCAGGTCTTCAAAAGGATTAAGTTTACCTTTCAATTAGACCCAGGGATTCCTCCTTTTTATGCCAATCCTACCCAAATGGAACAGGTCTTTTTAAATCTTTTCAGCAATGCTGGTGAGGCTATGAAAGGAAAAGGTGAGATCATAGTTGAATCTAAGGCAAGAGATGATAGAATAGAGATAAAGGTGAGTGATACTGGACCGGGTGTGCCCCCTGATATTTTACCCTACATCTTTGATCCCTTTTTTACTACTAAGGTGAAGGGAAAGGGAGTGGGCCTTGGCCTTTCTATCTGCCATAGCATTATTAAAAGGCATGGTGGAAATATTCGGGTAAAAAATAATCCCAGGGGAGGAGCTATTTTTGAAATTATCTTACCCCTTGCTACAAGGGAGGCTTTAAGAGAAGATGTCCTTTAAGGCTAAACTACTCATAGTTGATGATGAGATCTCTATTCGGGAGAGTCTCTTTCAATTTTTTACAAAGGAAGGATATGAAGTAGATCTGGCTCCAGATGGGAAGACCGCAAGAGAGCTCTTTTCAAAATACGAATATGATGTGGTTTTTTTAGATCTTAAGCTTCCTGATGAACATGGTCTGGAACTTCTTAAAGAGCTTCAGGAAAACAATCTGGATACCCAGTTTATAGTTATTTCAGCTTATGGAAATATTGAAACAGCGGTTAATGCGATAAAAACCGGGGCCTTTGATTTTCTTGAAAAACCCTTTTCCATTTATGAAGCCAAACTCTCTTTAGAAAAGGCCTTAGAGAAAAAGAGGCTTACCTTAGAAAATATCTATCTAAAGATGAGCCTTTTGGAAAAAGACGAAAAAGTTCCTTTCATTGGGAAAAATAAACTTATTAAAGAGATCTTAGATAAAGCCAAAATTATTGCTCAGACAGATTCAACTATTCTTATCACCGGGGAATCTGGCACAGGTAAGGGTTTATTAGCCAAAAAAATTCATGAATTTGATAAACTCTATCCCGGCCCTTTTGTATGTGTGGACTGCAGTTGTATTGTGCCCACGCTTTTTGAAAGTGAGCTTTTTGGACATGTAAAAGGGGCTTTTACAGGTGCTCATACCTCTAAAATTGGTAAAATTGAGCTTGCTCAAGATGGGATGCTCTTTTTAGATGAAATTGGGAATATTCCCCTTGACCTTCAGGCCAAATTGCTTAAAGTTGTGGAAGAAAAAGAATTTTCACCAGTTGGAAGCCTTAAACTTGTTAAGGCAAGAGTTAGAATTGTTGCAGCAACTAATAAGAATCTTAAGGAAGAGGTCAAAAAAGGATCCTTCAGGGAAGACCTTTTCTATCGTTTAAATGTGGTGCACTTTCATTTACCTGCCCTTAGAGAAAGAAAAGAGGATATTCCTTTACTTACAGATTATTTTCTTAAATTTTACTGCGAAAAATATCAAAGGCCCCTTAAAAAATTTAGCCCTGAAGTGATTAAAATATTTTTTGAATATAATTGGCCTGGCAATGTGAGAGAATTGAAGCATTTAATAGAAAGATTAGTTATTTTTAGCAAAAATTCAGAGATAACGCAAAAAGATCTCTATTTCGCAGGTTTTGATTATAGAGAAACAGAGGTAAAGGATGCTTCAGAAAAAGCTCTTATAGAGGAGGTTTTACCTGAGGGGGCTAAAATTTTGCCTCTTGAAGAGGTTGAAAGAGCCTATATTCTAAAAGTGCTTGATGAGGTTAAGTGGAATAGGAGCCTTGCAGCAAGACTTCTTGGTATTGACAGAAAGACCCTAAGGGATAAAATTAAAAAATGGGAAAAGGCCTGACCCTGGTTTTCCCATGAGGGCCCTTTTAATTTATCCAGCTTATCCTAATACCTTCTGGAGTTTTAGACACGCTTTAAAACTGATTCATAAAAAAGCTACGCATCCCCCGTTGGGTTTACTTACAGTTGCCAGCCTACTTCCAAAGGATTGGAAATTAGAGATCGTGGATTTAAATGTAAACCCTCTTTCAGAAGAGGTGTTAAAAAAGGCTGATTTAGTTCTTATAAGTGCAATGTCTGTCCAGAGAGACTCAACTGATGAAGTCATTAAAAGGGCTAAAGCCCTTGGTAAAAAAGTCTTGGCAGGGGGGCCTCTTTTTAGCACTTTCTGGAGGGATTATGAGGATAGAGTAGATCATCTTATTTTAGATGAGGCAGAAATTACTCTTCCCAGGTTTTTAGTAGACTGGGAAAAGGGTAACCATCAAAAAATTTACAGAGCTGATGGAGAATATGCAGATCTTACTAAAAGCCCCATCCCCAGTTATCACCTTCTTAACTTTTCCCCTTACACCAGTATGTGTATCCAGTATTCCAGAGGTTGTCCCTTCAATTGTGATTTTTGTGATGTAACTAATCTTTTTGGCCACGCCGTTAGAACTAAAAGCACTGAACAAATACTTATGGAACTTGAAAATCTCTATTCCTTAGGGTGGAGAGGTTCGGTTTTTTTTGTAGACGATAATTTCATCGGGGGAAAGCGTAAAGTAAAGGAGGAGGTTCTACCCGCCTTAATTAAATGGCAAGAGATGCATAAATACCCTTTTTACTTTTATACACAGGTATCCATTAATCTTGCTGATGATGAGGAATTAAGGGAGCTCATGGTAAAAGCTGGTTTTAACTCTGTTTTTATTGGCATTGAAACACCCAATGAAAAAAGTTTAGAAGAAGCTCAGAAAAAACAGAATCTACAAAGGGACCTGGTAGAAAATATAAAAAAGATTCAGAAATCAGGACTTGAAGTGATGGGAGGATTTATTCTTGGTTTTGATCAAGACCCTCCTGATATCTTTGAAAAACTTATTAATTTTATTCAAGAAAGTAAAATAATTATTGCTATGGTAGGCCTCCTTAACGCCCCTCCTGGGACTAAACTTTATCAAAGGCTGCTAACTGAAGGACGCATAAAACCAATCTTTAAAGGTGATAATACAGATATATCTACAAATATCCTTCCCAAGATGGATTATAATAAACTCATAGAGGGATATAAAAAAGTGATCCGAGAGCTCTATAATTCTAAGGCTTATTATAAAAGAATTGAAGACTTTTTAGATAGTTTTTCTATCAAAAGTAAATTCACGATTGATAGACATTATTTAAAGTTTAACTATGGTTATCTTCTTGGTTTAGGAAAAATTCTATTGAAATTTGGTCTGCTTGAGAAAAATAAATTTAATTTTTGGAAAATTTTCTTAAAATGTTTCATTAAAAAAAGAGAAGGCCTCTCCTTAATTTTAGCCCAGATTGCAAGTGGCTATCACTTTAGAGAAATCTTCAAAGAGGCCTTTGAAAACCCAAAAGGTTAAGTTATTTTTTTCACTACATCTCAAAGAAAATCTTTTGAGTATTATTATTTTAAAAAAAAATATCTGGAGGAATGTGAATTATGGAACTTCAGATTAATCAGGCTATCATTCGTGAAGGAATGAGAGATCTTGAAGATTTTAGTGATGTAGATGTTCTTATTGCAGGGGCAGGTCCTTCAGGATTAACAGCAGCTAAATATTTAGCGGAAAGAGGGTTTAAGGTCTTGATCTATGAAAGAAGGCTTTCTTTTGGGGGTGGAATTGGTGGTGGGGGCAATATGATTCCTAAGATAGTTGTTCAGACAGAGGCCTTACCCATTGTTGAAGACTTTAAAATTAGAGCTAAAAAAGTGGAAAACGGCTTTTTCACCATAGACCCAGCGGAACTTATTGCCAAGCTTGCGACTGGTGCTCTTGATGCAGGGGCAAAAATATTCTTAGGCGTGAATGTGGATGATGTAATCGTAAGAGATGCGCCTCCCAGAGTGGTAGGCGTTCTCTGGCACTGGACAGCTATTCAGCTTTCAGGTCTACATGTAGATCCTCTTTACACCCATTGTAAGGCTTTGGTTGATGCTACTGGCCATGATGCTGAGCTGATTGCCATTGCAGGTAGAAAAAATCCTGAACTTGGAATTGAAATGGCTGGAGAAAAATCAAACTGGAGTGAGGTCTCAGAAAGACTGGTGGTTGAGCATACAGGAAGAGTTGCCCAAGGCCTTTATGTTACCGGGATTGCAGTATGTGCGGTTTATGGGCTTCCAAGAATGGGCCCAATTTTTGGCGGGATGCTTATGAGCGGAAAAAAATTGGCTGAAATTATAGAAAAGGATTTAAAAAATGCCTCTAAAGGTAAAGGAAAAGGGAAAAAGGCTGGTTAAGTGCTCCTGGTGTGGTAAAACCATTACTGGAGAGCCCCTTTCAGTAAAAACTTGCTGCGTAAATAAACCCTGGCACTTTTGTGGAGAGACCTGTTATAAACAATTTACAGCGAAGTGGACAAAAAATCAGGATGCCCTTTCTAAAAAGAAAAGTGTCCTGCGTAAGGGAATAATTTAATGCGGTTTAGCAAGAGCCTCTTTTAAGATTTGAGCTAATTTTTTATTAAATCCAGGAAGCCTTGCTATTTCTTCAAGAGAGGCTTCCTTTATTTCTTCAAGACTTCCAAAGGTTTTAAGCAAAACTTCCCTTCTTTTTGGACCAATGCCAGATATATTTTCAAGCCCTGAGAAAATACTTTCTCTTTTTAGTGACCTTTCTGCAAAACTTTGGGCAAAACGATGAGCTTCTGCCATAATCCTTCCAATCAGATGATAAACCTCTTTGTGTTTGGGTAAGAAAAGGGGATTTTTTCGCCCCGGTATAAAAACCTTTTCTGGTTCCCGTCTTTGGTTTTTAGCCACACTTCGTATAGATATGTGCTTAATACCCAAATCTTCTGCGGCTTTGAGGGCAGTCTCTAAGTGCCCTTTTCCTCCATCAATAAGGAGTAAATCTGGAAGATTATTTTCCTCAAGACCCCTTCGTAAGCGACGGTAAACTACCTCATAGAGCATAGAAAAATCATCTTTTCCCTGTCCTTTAATCCTGTAATAGCGATATCCCTTCTTGTATGGTTCTCCTTCATAGAAGGCAACTATAGCCCCTACCCTTGCCTTTCCATAATATTGAGACAAATCTATGGCTTCTATACTATTTGGGTCATCCACTAAGCGAAAAACTTTCTTAAGCTCATCCGAGAGCCCTGCATACCAGGGTTTCTCCTTTCTTTTTTCAGAAAGGACAAAATTTTCAAGATTTTTCTTGGCTACTTCCTTCAAATATTGATATTCTCTCTCTGCAGGAAGGGTCTTGATTTGAACTGGCTTTGAACTCATTTCACTCAAAATCTTTTCATACTCAGATCTATCCTCAAAGTCTTCAGGGACATAAATTTTATCCGGAATAATTTTTCCCTCCAAGTAAAACTGCAAAAGGGCCTTTGAAAGAGCATCTTCCCCATTGAGTGGTTTCTTTGTCTGAAAGGTCTGATAACCATAGAGATAGCCATAGCGAATAAAAAGCACTATAAAAAAATCCTTCTCTCTTTCAGAGACTTTTTCCCAGAGGTCAAGGTCCAGAGGTTGACTTAAAACAACCGCCTGCCTTTCCAGAAGCTCTTTAAGATCTGCTATACGATCCCGAAGGAAAGCAGCTCGCTCAAATTCAAGATTTTCTGCTAAAGCTTCCATCTCTTTTTTTAATTTTTTAAGTAACTCAGCCCCTCTGCCTTGAAAAAATTCAACCACAGCATCCACAAGTTTCTGATACTCCTCTTTGGGGACATTTCTAACACAGGGTGCTAAACACTTTTTGATCTGAAAATAAATACAGGGAGTTTTTCTGCGTTTCATTTCAGCAAGACTACATTTTCTAAGAGGAAAGGTCTTAGAAAGAAGCTTTAATATCTCTCTTAGACCACGGGCTGAGGTAAAGGGGCCAAAATATAAGGCTTGATCACCCTTTTTTCTCTTTCTAACTATTTGAAGGGCAGGATATTCCTCCTGTAAAGAGAGGCGAAGGAGAGGATAATTTTTGTCATCTTTAAGAAGCACATTATACTTTGGTCTATACTTTTTTATAAAGGTTGCCTCAAGTAAAAGGGCTTCTTTTTCCGTTTGAGTGAGAAAATACTCTATACTCTGGGCTTGCTCAAGGAGACGGTAAATTTTAGGAGAGAGGGGCTGACCTTTAAAATAGTTGGAAAGTCTTGCTCTTAAGTCCTTAGCCTTTCCTACATAGAGAACCTCTCCCCTTGGACCTTTAAAAAGATAAATCCCTGAGCTCTGAGGAATCTCCTGTAGGTTTACCTTAAGCATCAACTTCAAATTTAAATCACTCTCAGATAATTCCAAGTAGAAAAAAAATGTCTCTTAAAAATTATCCCTGATCAATTATCCAGAGTGACACTATGAAATAAAACTCTTTATCTGCCAAAAGAGGCAGATTTGAGTCTCATAAGATATGGACCATACATCTAATTGATTCCTGAGAAGATGAGATTATATTTATAAGCATTACTATGATTATTAATGTCCTTGAGGTTATAAATTTAAGAAAATCTTATGGAGAAAGAGAGGCCTTAAAGGGAATTTCCTTTAACCTTCAAAAGGGTGAGCTCTTTTCCCTTCTCGGTCCAAATGGTGCAGGGAAAACAACTACCCTTAGAATTCTTGCAGGACTTACTACCCCCTCTTCTGGAGAAATAAAAATCTTTGGTAAATCTCTTAATGGAAATCACCTCTGGGCCAAAACAAAAATAGGGCTTGTTCCTCAACAAATAAATCTTGATCTTGAGCTAAGCTGTGAGGAAAATCTATTAATTCATGGGCTTCTTTTTAAAATGGAGTTTTCTGCAATTCGTAAAAAGACAGATGAACTTCTTGAACTTGCAGGACTTAAGGATAGAAAAAAATCCAGGGTCAAGGAACTTTCTGGAGGTTTAAGAAGAAGACTTCTTATAATTAGAGCCCTTTTGCATTCCCCTGAAATACTCCTTCTTGATGAACCCACAGTTGGTCTTGATCCAAGTATACGCAGAAAAATCTGGAGCTTTATAAAGCAAATTCAAGGTCAAGGAACTACTATCTTACTTACCACTCATTATATGGAAGAGGCAGAGGTTTTATCCGATAGGGTTGCCTTTATATCCCAGGGAAAAATTATAGAGATTGATACTCCCGTTAACTTTATCAAAGGCTTAGGAGAGGTAGCTCTGGATGTTTTTTCTGAAAAGGGACTTATAACCTATTATTTTAAAGATAAAAAAACCGCTGAATCCGGTTTTCTCCAATATTCGGAGAGAAATAATTTTGTAAGTATGCGAAAAATAACCTTAGAAGATGTCTTTGTAAAACTTACGGAGAAAGAAGGGATATGAAGGGTTTTTTAGCCATTTATCTCAGGGAAATTCTGCTTCTTAAAAAGCGTTTTTTCAGGGTTCTTTTATCTTTTTCCATTAATCCTCTACTTTATATTATGGCCTTTGGTATAGGGCTTGGAAAGGGAATTTTCCTTCAGGGTAGGTCTTACCTTGAATTTTTAATTCCTGGTCTGATTTCAGCAAGCAGCATGTTACAGGCCTTCGCTATAAATGTGGAAATCAATGTAGCAAGATTTTATCTCAAGGTCTTTGAGGAGTTTCAGAGTGCCCCTCTTTCTTCTTTAAGTTATGCTCTGGGAGAGGTTTTTTCAGGGGTAACCCGGGCTTTTCTTTCAGTTATTCTCATTCTTCTTTTGGCTCAGCTCTTTGGAGGTGTAAAGATTCAGTTAAATCCCCTCTTTTTTATGATAGTTTTTTTAAACGCCTTTATTTTTGCTTCTCTTGGGCTTGCATCTGCTATGACAATCAAAGCCCACGCAGACCAAACCTTAATTACAAACTTCATCATCACCCCCATGATGTTTCTTGGAGGCACCTTTTTTCCCGTCGAAAATCTACCAGGATTCATAAAACCAATTATTGAAATCCTACCTTTAACTCTAGTCTCCCATAATTTAAGAAGTCTTGCCTGGGGTCAAGGTGCACAGATCAAAGATATCCTCATCCTTTGCATACTCGCCCTTGTATTTTTTGTCCTTTCAATTTATACTATACAGAGGGCAAAAGACTAAAATGGAAATACAAGAGCTTTTTAACGATTCCAAAGCCCTTAAATTGACCTGGCTAAGCCTTGGGACAAGTTTTTTTATTTGTGTCCT
The DNA here is from genome assembly GCF_001548275.1 of Caldimicrobium thiodismutans. Classification (GTDB taxonomy): domain Bacteria; phylum Desulfobacterota; class Thermodesulfobacteria; order Thermodesulfobacteriales; family Thermodesulfobacteriaceae; genus Caldimicrobium; species Caldimicrobium thiodismutans. The sequence goes on along the minus strand of NZ_AP014945.1, from coordinate 653,563 downwards.
TAAATTTCTGGCCTATTCTGTGACAGGTTCTGTGGCTATCTATTCCGATGCTATGGAATCGATTATAAATATTTTCTCCGCTTTCTTTGCCATGATAGGAACAAAAATTGCAATAAAACCCTCAGACAGGGAACACCCTTATGGCCATACAAAGATAGAATATTTAGTTGCTCTATTAGAGAGTCTGTTTATTATTTTTGCCTCAATTACCATCTTCTGGAAGGCCTATCAGAGGCTATTTAAACCCGAAGCTCCTGAAACTCTCGGTATTGGTCTTATTCTTATTACCCTAAGCTTGCTTCTAAACGGACTTCTCTCTTTAAAAATATATAAACAAGGCAAAAAGGAGGCCTCTCCTATTCTTATTTCCCATGCCACCCATCTTTTTACTGATGTCCTCACAACCGTTGGAATTCTGATAGGTATCCTTTTAGCCAAATTACTTAACTTCTGGTATCTTGATCCTATTCTTGCCATATTGGTAAGTTTAAATATTCTATATCTGGGCTACAAGATCTTAAAAGATGCAATAAACTCTCTTCTGGATGTCAGTCTCTGTCAAGAAAAAATCAGAGATATCCATAAGATTATTGAGAGCACTATTCATAAAAGTTCTATCCACGAGGCAGAGATTCACGACTTTAAAAGTAGAAAAGCGGGAAGAAGTGGTTTTGTAGAGTTTCACTTAACTGTGCCAGGAAAAATTTCAGTTCAAGAGGCACACGATCTCTGCGATGAGATTGAAAGACAGATCAAGACTACCCATCCCGAGATATCGGTAACTATTCACCTTGAACCTGATACTGAGAAAAAGTAAAGCCTATTTAGAAAGCTCCTTTTTAATCTTCTCAGCAATCTCAGTTAATCTATTCCGTAAAGATTCGCGTTCTCTTTTAGCATAGGCTCCTAAAATCAGTTTAAGGCCACCCTCCTCTTGTTTAAGATAGGCCCAGACGGTTTTAGGGTCAAAATAATAAACCAAAAAGAGACCAAACATCATTAGAATAAATCCAAGATAAACTACCCAGTTACCGGGATCTCTTTTGGCCTGAAGACCAGTCATATAATTTAATTTAGCAACATCCTCATACTCAATAGAAAATTTATCTTTTGAAAAAGATACCTCTAAGGGAGGAAATCCACTAATTATCATCCCTTCTCTGGTCTGCCCTTCCTCCTCATCAAGGATCCAGAGCCTTAAATAAATAAACCCGTGAGCCTCTCCATAGTCTCGTAGGGCGATAGAATAGCGCTCCTTAAGCATAAGAGGATTAAAGGGTGAAAGAATCTTTTCCTCAATTTTCCCGTTAAAATTAACCTTTACCTTAAACTCTGGAATCACATTGTAACTTGCCTGATAAAAAGTTACATCCTTATACTTAAAAGGTTGATTCACCTTAATAATTGCAGATTGAGTTGTATTTCCATCAAGGACGGTCACATTAGAAATATATTCCTTGGGCATTCCATTGGGATAGGTCTCAAGAATGAATTTGTTAAGTTTAAGAGAAAAATCAAGCTGAACAGGATCTTTTTTTCTAAAGGGTTGAACAATATTTGAGGTTTCTCCCTCAAGAATATTCATATTGCCTCTCCAACCAAAAAAGGCACCTATTAAAGCTCCGATAATAACAATAACAAGGGAGAAGTGGACCACATATACGGAAAAAAAAGAAAATCTATTCTGGGTCTTGTAAAAAAGCTCCCCCTTTTCAAAAGTTTTATTTACACTCTTTAAAGCAAGGACATCTTGAAGATAGGCCTTTATGCGCCCGATATCTCCATTTAAATTAACTACCACTTTGTTCGGTAAATTTTCAGGATTAACTTCAGCAGGATCTCTTTTATAAAGCTTAAGAGTAAAGGGTAATCTCTTTAATGAACAGGCAATTAGATTAGCCAAAAATAAAAAAAGAGCAGATATATACCACCATGAGTGATAGGCATCTTGAATTTGAAAAAAAAGGATTAATTTACCCAGGCCCTGACCATACTTGGTGAGATAAAATTCATGAGGTTGCCCCTGTGGAATAATGGTCCCTAAGATAGAAATACCTGCAAGGACAAAGAATAAAACAATTGCTAATCTGGCAGATGCCAGCTCATCTAAGATTCTTTTCATACTTAACCTCCTGAGATTTAACTTTTCATTTTATCATGTTTCTTAAAATTAACAAGTTAAAAAGTCTTGAATTATACCAAAAAATGTTTAAAAATATTAATAAAAACACAAAAACCTTTGTAAGGTCATAAGAGATGAACAAGATAAGTAAAAGTGAATATTATTCAGAAGAAAGGGAAAAGCTTTCAGGGTTTGGTGAACCCGATTTAAAAGCTATATTTAAAGGTGGGCAGGCCTTAGCCAAAGCTCCTCAGATTTACGGAGTCCCTACAGGTATTAATGGCTTAGATGAGCTCTTTTTCTTAGTAACCTCTGAAAAGGGTAATATTGTTAAAAAACCACTGGGGGGTATTCCAGCTTATTCGGTTTTTAATATAACCGGGATCTCTGATACTGGTAAATCTCTTATGGTGGAACAATTTGCAGTAAAACAGGCCAGCCTTGGAGAAAAAGTAGCCTTTGTAACAGTTGAAGCTCCTGCCAATTTTGTTGCAATCTCCCTTAAATTAAGAGCAGAGGCTATGGGGCTTAATTTTCATAACTTTGAGGACAATATTATTCTGATTGATGCAGCAAGCTCAAGTAGATTAAGAGATAATTTACCAGATTTGCTGGCTACTTTATCATATGCCATTCAGCAATTTGGGGTAAAGTTTACTATTATTGACTCAGTAACTGGGCTATTTGAAACCAAAGAGATGTTAGCCCGGGCTATTGTGCGAAGGCTTTTTAACTTTTTAAAAAAATTTTATCAAACTGCCCTTCTGGTATCTCAGAAAAGGAGTGGCCATGAAGAGCTTACCGCTGAAGCTGCTGGTGGTTATGCTGTGGGACATATTGTTGACGGCACCATGGTTCTTGCCAAGGAACTTATTGATTCCCCATATAAGGCCAAACTTTATCGTAAAGAGATGGGACAAATCGTTAGGCTTTTTAGAATTGATGGCTGTAGAATGTGCGGTCACGATACCAAGACACATTTTCTGGAGATACTTGAAACAGGTTTAGTTGTTATTAAAGATCCAGTGGGAGGACAAAAATAATCAAAAGGGGGGTTGAAAATGGTAATCAGACTTGAAGCACCACCAGTATATGAACAGGAAATAGAGCAGATGGTTACCAGGGTCTTTTTTAAGGCTATAGAACTGCTGGGGGGCTTGAGTAAATTAGCTGAATTTAGAACTCTTACCTGGCTTCCATCCTTAGCCAGAGCTGCATCAGCAGTGGTGCTTAAAGAGGAATACATGAAAAGTGATGAGGAGATTGCTCAAAAAATTGGGCTGACAAAAAATACAGTTAAAAATATTTTAAGGGCAGATCCTGAACTTGCCCTGCAGAAGATTAAATCTCTTGAAGAGTTAGCCTCTGAAGAAACCAAGGATCTTAAGGTTCACACTGCGGGAGGGATTGCTAAATTAGCTTATAAAGAGATAAAAGAAGGGCATGAAGCCCAGACTCTTCTCTATTATTGCAGTCTGGTTGCCTCTGAAGTTGCTAAAGCTTTAGATGTCCCCTGGGCCTATCAAATACTAAAAAGAACAAAAGGCATAAAGTATCCAATTTTCTCTAAAGAGGACCTTAAAGAAAGATTAGCCGGGTTAAGTATTAAAGGTAATCCCATTGAAGAAATTCTGAGTTCTCTCCATTATCCTCTGAAAACCCCTGCTTTGCTAATCCATGAAATCAAGGAATATCTCCTTATGAAAGAACAGGCATAACCCCCTCCCTTTTTTGTTTTTGTCTGTTATATTTAAGAAAAAGTCAGCTTTGTAACAACCTTGCATATCAAAAGACTTGAAATTTACGGATTTAAATCCTTTCCCTACAAAGTAGTGCTACCCCTTTCAAAGGGTATTACTGCTATTGTTGGTCCAAATGGGTCTGGTAAAAGCAATATTTTAGATGCAATTAAATGGGTTCTTGGTGAACAGAGTCCAAAAAGATTAAGAGTAAAGGATCTCAACGATTTAATATTTTCAGGTAATTCTGATAAAAAAATTGACTTTGCTGAAGTAAAATTAGTCCTTTCTCACGAGCCTCCAATCTTTGAAAAATATAAAGATTTAGAAGAAATTGTAATTATTAGAAGATTTTACCGTGATGGAGAGGGAGAGTTTTTTATAAACAATCGGGCTTGCAGGCTCAAGGACATACATTTTCTCTTTTTAGACTTAGGAGTTAATCCTCAAAGCTATGGAATCATTGATCAAGGAGAAATAAATAAATTTTTAGAGATCTCCCCCAAAGAGAGGAAGAGATTTCTTGAAGATTTGGCAGGAATAACCAAACTTAAGGTCACTGAAGAGGAAACAGAAAAAAATATATTTCAAACAGAACAAAATCTCATACGCTTAACAGACATACTCAAAGAAGTTGAAAGCCAGTATTATCATCTGAAAGAGCAGGCTGAAACTGCCAGAAAATATTTAACCCTTAAAGAAGATTTAAAGAAATATTCTCTTATACATTTAGGTTTGCTTTATAAACAAGCTCTTGAGAAAAAAAGAAATATTTTAGAAAAAATTAATGAAGTAAAATTGAAAAAAATTTCATTAGAGAAGTCCTTAGAAAGAATAGAAGATGAAGAAAGAGAAGTTTACAAAGAGATATTAAACTTGGAGAGACAATCTAAGGATTTAAAAAAAGATAAGGTTGAAAAAGAAGAAGAACTCAAAAAGATTGAAGAAAAATTGAGTGGATTTTATAAAGAAGAAAGTAAAATTACACAAAAACTTGAACAGGAAAAGATCAAAGAATCTACAGAAATTCAGAGAAAAAACTTACTTTTGCAACAAATAGAACTAATTAAAAAGGAGCTTGAGACAAAGAAAGAAAAAGCAGAAAATTTTGAAATAATACTAAGAGATTTAAAAGCTAAAAGAGATAAACTTTTAAAAGAATTATCGGAAAAACAAAAGAAAAAACAGAAACTTAATCAAGAATATGATGCAATAAAAAAAGAAGGCATTCGCTTTAGAGAAAAAAAAGATTTCTTAGAAAGAGAGTTAAGCTTTATACATAAAGAGCTTGCTCTAAAAGAGGGGGAGGCACAAGAGATAGAAGACTCTCAAAACAAACTTTTAGAAGAAAAAGAACTTTTAGAAAAAATTGTCCTCCAAAAAACCAGAGAAAGAGAGGACTTAGAAAGGGAAATAGTTTCTCTAAAAAATTCTTCAGATGCACTCAAAGCAAAGTTGAAGGAAGTTCAAGAGAAAAAAAGGGAGTTAATTTCAGAAAAAAAGACTACAGAAGAAAAAATTAGACTTCTTTCTCAAATCTTAAATAGTGAAGAAAGGAATTTTAATTCTAAACTTTTAGAAAAAACCATAGGAAATTATCTCAAACATCCACTTGAAGACCTTGCTATCCTTGAAAATTATTATGGAGATCTATTGAAAGCTATTATCATTAATGATATAGAAGAAATAAACTCAATAATTGAAAAAGAAAAGGGAAATCTCATCTTTGTAAAGGAATCCGCTCTATCTTCTATTCCTTTTGGCTTAAAAAAATTGGAATCTAAATATTATACCTCTGAATCTATACCAGAAGACTTTGTTTTTCTTAAAGATAAAAAGCTTCTCATCTCCCCACAGGGCTTTATCCTTTATCTTAAAGACACAAAAAAAGGTTACTTCAGTCTTAAAAGGGAAAAGGAACTTTTTGAAAAAAATTTAGTGGCAATTGATGAAAAATTAACACAACTAAATGAGAGTGAATTATTTATTAAAGAAGAACTTAATAAAATAGAAAAGATATTATTTGATAAAGAAAAGAAAAAAATAGAAAAAGACGAGGAGATAAAAAAGATAAATATAACTCTTTCTCAATTTGAACAAAAAAGAATTCGTCTGGAAGAAAATCTTAAAGGAATTAGAGAAAATCTTCAAACTCTATTAAAAAGAAAAGAACATCTTGAAGGTGAAAAAAAAGAACTTGAAGGTAAGATAAATAGAATAAGTCAAAATGAGAGCGAACTCTCTAAATTAATAAAAGAGCTTTTAGAAGAAATAAAAAATTTTGAAGGCGAAAAAAATCGTGTTGAAAGTGAGATATCAGAAGCTGAAAAGAAAGTTATAAAGATAAAAGCAGAAAAAGAACAGCTCTTTAAAAGAAAAGATGAAATTATCAGTGAAATAGAATCAATTGATAGATTTTTAAAAAACACTAAACATAATTACGAGATTCTGTTGAATGAGGTCAATTATTTAAGAGAAAAAATCAATGAAGAAAGGAAGAAAAAAGAGCTATTAAAATCTACCCTAAAGGTTTTTGAAGAACAAATAGCCTCCTCTGAAAATCTTTTGATGGAAAAAAATTCCTTTTTGAGAGATATACTTAACAAAAAGAAAATTATAGAAAAAGAAAAAGAGAAGTTTTTACAAAATTTACATAGTTTAGAGCTTGATTTAACTGAAGTAAATTTAAATCTTGAGAATCTAAAAAGAGAATTAAGGGAGCTTATAGGTGAGGATGCTAACCCGGAAGATCTACTCAAAGATATGGTTAACCCTTTAAATCTTCAAGAAATAGAGAAAAAACTTGAGGAACTGAAAGGGGAATTAAAAAATTTTCCCGAGGTAAATCTTACAAGTATAAAAGAATTTGAAAGAATAGCTGAGAGGTATGATACTCTCCTAAGCCAAAAAAAAGATTTAGAAAATGCCATAGAGCATCTCAAAAAAATACTCAAAGAATTAAGAGTCAGGGCTGAAAAGCAACTTCTGGCTACTCTTAAAAGCGTAAATGAAAAGCTCAGAGAAATCTTTCCCTTAATTATGGAAAAAGTTACCGCTGAACTGTATTTAACAGAAGAGGACCCTTTAAAGGCAGGTCTTGAGTTAAAACTTTCATCCCCTTACAAAAACATTAAACACCTTCACATGCTCTCAGGAGGAGAAAAAGCCCTTTGCGTTATCTCTATTCTTATAGCTTTTTATCTAACTAAGCCTGGACCATTCTGTATTCTTGATGAAGTAGATGCTCCACTTGATGAAAAAAATTCACTTAAATTCATTAGGTTAATGAAAAAAATTAAGGAAAATTCTCAAATTATTCTTATTACCCATAATATTCATGTGATGAAAGAGGTTGATCACTTAGTTGGAGTAACTATGGAAGAAAAAGGTGTATCTAAATTGGTGAAACTAAATGTAAAGGATTAATCCAAATAAATTTAGGAGAGAGAGTAGAAAAAGCCATTTCTGATATTAACTGAGATAGAGACTCTCTCTCTTGCATGGACATTTCAATAAACTTCACTCCAAATTCTGTGAATTTATTTTGCTTCACCCAGCGAACCTGCGCTTTAAGCTTTATTTTATATTTACATTTTATATTTAAATAAAGTATATCCCCAGAATCAATAAAAAAACTGTATCAATTCTGAGTCTTGCTCCCTCAGCACTGATGTCTAAAATTTCATCCTGTGTTTTAATTCCTGATTCAAAGGCTATTACACACTCACACCTTAAATGATGTCTTGTATAATATCGTTTTTCAAGGCCCATTTATCTAAGATAGGTATAAGAAAGAGAAGAAAGGGCCAAAGATGATAAAAACGCCGATAAAATTTGGGTGGTTTCCATGTCCAAAGGATCAAACTTCAAACCAATTACCATATTATTTCCTTCTATCATCCATTTTACTCCCTTTACTTTAAAAGTTTTATTACCCTTTATAACCAAATTCAGATGATCCCCTTCTTTTATGGGATAGGATAATGAAATCCCTTTTCATGAGAAGCTGTTCCCTCTAAAAAGACTTGGTAAGGGGTATAAAATCTTTTATCTACAGGCATATTCTATCTCCTCAAGGAGTTTTTTAATTTTTTTAGCTCTTTCAGAAAGCTCATAAAAAGTCTTTTTTTCTTTTTCTATAATTTCCTGAGGAGCCTTCTCTAAAAATTGAGGGTTTGATAATTTTTCATTAAGTAATTTCATTTTTTTCTCAATTTTTTCCATTTCTTTAAGAAGTTTATTTTTTTCTTTTTTAAAGTCAAGATGTTTTGTTAAATTTAAAAACAACTCCCCGGAGGTTAAAATAAAAGCCACTTCACCCTTTTGTTTCTCGTGTTTTTCCACAAAATTAATGTCCTCAACCCTGGAAAGAGTAGTAATGATCTTTTCTTCATTCCTTACTTTATTAATTATATCCCCCGTATTAACATAAAAAACAGGGATATCCCGATTTGGGGCAAGATTATATTCGGCCTTAACATTTCTAATAGCTGTAATAATTTCAAAGATATGATCCGTTAAATGGCGTTCTTCAGGACTAAAAGCTATTTCAAAGGTTCGAGGATAACTTTCTTTAAGGAGATTTTCCTTTTCCTTGAAGGGTAAAAAACTCCAAAGTTCTTCTGTAATAAAGGGGATAAAGGGATGTAAAAGTTTCAAGGTATCTGAAAATACCCTATGCAAAACAACCTGGGTTCCCCTTTTTAGATTCTTATCTTGGAGGTAAACCTTAGCAATCTCAAGATACCAATCGCAGAAATTGTCCCAGAAAAAGTGATAAAGTCTCATAGCAGACTGGTCAAATTCAAACTCCTCAAGTTTTTCTCTAACATAAAGAATAGTTTCATTCAGTTTGGAAAGGATCCACCGAGAAAAAAGCGGTAAATCTTTATAATCAATTTCAGCAAAATCATCCTTATTAAGATCCTTAAGGTTCATGAGAACAAATCTTCCCGCATTCCAGATCTTATTGATAAAGTGTTTATAGCCTTCTATACGATCAATAGAAAGCTTAATGTCTCTTCCCTGAGCAGCAAGGGCAATAAGAGTAAACCTCAGGGCATCACAGCCAAAGTTCTCTATCATCTCTAAGGGATCAATAACATTCCCCTTACTTTTGCTCATCTTTTGGCCTTTTTCATCTCTTACCAGGGCATGAATATAAACCTTTTTAAAGGGAATAGCCCCCATAAAGTGCTCTCCCATCATAATCATGCGAGCAACCCAAAAAAATATTATATCAAAGCTTGTTACAAGGACTGAGGTGGGATAAAAGGCCTTAAGGGTCTCTGTTTTTTCAGGCCATCCTAAGGTTGAAAAGGGCCAGAGGGCAGAAGAAAACCAGGTATCAAGGACATCCTCTTCAGCTCTGAGATTCTCTCCTCCACAGGCAGAACACCTATTAGGGTCCTCTCTTGAGACATTTATTTCACCACAGGACTCACAATACCAAACAGGAATCCTATGCCCCCACCAAATCTGACGGGAAATACACCAGTCTCTAATGTTTCTCATCCAATCAAAATAAAGGTTTTTCCAGCTATCAGGATAAAAATTTATAAATCCATAGTCCACTGCTGATATAGCAGGTTGAGCAAGGGGTTTCATTTTTACAAACCATTGCTTTGATAGAAGAGGTTCAATAATTGTTCCACAGCGATAACAATGCCCAAGAACAACTTCATAATCCTCTTCCTTTAATAGAAAACCACCTTCCTGTAAATCTTTGAGCACCTCCTTTCTTGCTGTAAATCTATCCAATCCCGCATATGGGCCAGCTTCCTTAGTCATAACTCCTGATTCGTCAATAACTTTAACTGAAGGAAGTCCATGCCTTTTAGCCATTTCAAAATCATTAAAATCATGTGCTGGAGTAACCTTTACAGCTCCTGTTCCAAACTCAGGATCTACTACTTTGTCAGCAATAATAGGGATTAATCTTCCCAAAAGTGGTAGCCTTAACCTTTTACCTATTAAAGCTCTATATCTTGCATCCTCGGGATGCACAGCAACTGCTGTATCCCCAAGCATGGTCTCTGGACGGGTGGTTGCAACAACTATATAACCAGAGCTATCCTCAAGGGGATATTTCAGATACCAAAGTTTTCCTGCTGTGGGCTCAAATTCCACCTCCAGATCAGCTAAGGCAGTGTAGCATCTTGGGCACCAGTTTATGATATAATCTCCTTGATAAATAAGTCCCTCTTCCCAGAGTTTACAAAACACCTCTCTTACAGCCCTTGAAAGGCCTTCGTCCATAGTAAACCTTTGATAACTCCAGCTACAGCTTGCTCCAAGTTTTTTGAGCTGTTCAATAATGCGATTTCCAAAGCGTTCTTTCCATTCCCAAACCTTTTGCAAAAACCTCTCTCTCCCAAGATCAGCTCTACTTAGCCCCTCTTTACTTAGTTCTCTCTCAACTACATTTTGGGTTGCAATTCCAGCATGATCTGTGCCAGGCACCCAGAGCACATCAAAGCCATCCATCCTTTTATATCGTGCCAAGAGATCCTGAATGGTGTTATTTAGAGCATGCCCAATATGAAGAGAGCCAGTCACATTGGGAGGAGGGATAACCATTGAAAATTTGGGTTTTTTCGGGTCATAGGTGGGTTCAAAGAGCCTCTTTTCTTCCCAGATCTTATACCATTTGTCCTCTACCTTTTTTGGATCATAACTTTTTTCAAGAAGGATCTCCTCCATCTGGTTCCTCCGCAGAAAGGATTTGAGTACCTAAGCCCTCATCTGTAAATAGTTCAATAAGAAGACTATGGGGAACTCTTCCATCTATAATATGGACCTTTTTTACCCCTGTGGTTATTGCCTTGCGAGCACTCTTAAGTTTTGGAATCATACCTCCCTTAGCAATGCCCCTTTCTAAGAGATCTTCAATATCATGAATAAATAGAGTTGAAATAAGTTTTCCCTTTTCATCTTTAACACCTTCTACATCTGAGAGGTAAATAAGTTTTTCTGCCTTTATGGCTGAAGCAATAGCCCCTGCCACAAGATCTGCATTAACATTGTAAGCATCACCCTCAGGTCCCACTCCCACCGGAGCTATTACTGGAATAAATCCCCTTTCAATTAATGTAAAAAGCACCGCAGGATTTACTTGCCTTACCTTCCCTACCCTTCCTATATCAATGATTTCAGGAGGTCTATCCTCACCAGTGTATTTATAAAGGGTCATTTTTTCAACCTCAACAAGATTCCCGTCTCTTCCTGAAAGTCCAACAGCAAGCCCGCCTGCTTGATTTATAAGGCTAACAATCTTTTTATTGACCGTTCCAACTAAGACCATTTCAACAACATTCATGGTCTCCTCATCAGTTACCCTCTGCCCCTCAATAAAAGTTGGCTTTAACCCCATTTTTTCCATGACCTGCGTAATTTGAGGCCCACCTCCGTGAACAATAATAGGCTTTATACCTACATATTTCATTAGCACTATATCCTGAGCAAAGGCCTGTTTTAGATCTTCAGCCACCATGGCATGTCCACCATATTTAATCACCAGAATCTTGCCATAAAAATCCCTAAAATAGGGAAGAGCTGAGATTAAAATTCTTGCCTTATCATGAATTTCCATACTCTTATCACCTCTTTTGCCTCGTTTAAGAAAGATTAAATTCTACCAGAGGGCTGGAGCATGAACAATGTAACATCTCATCTTAGTTGAACCTGTATTTTTTACACCATGCCTTATACCAGGGGATACAACAATTACATCACCGGATTTAATCTTTTGCCACTTATCTTCAAGATAAACCTCTCCCTCACCCTCTAAAAGAAAGATACTATCAACCTCCTTTTCATGTTGATGAATTGGAATTTCTATACCGGGATCAATTTCAAGAACTGTGATACTTAGCTCAGGATGTTTTTCCTTGGTCACCAAAAAACCAATCTTTACACCTTTAAATTTGGGATGTTTTTCCATTTGAAGATCTTTAAGATTGAGAATCATCTTTCCCTCCTCTATTCAGGTTTAACACGATATATAACTGCATGAGGAAAATCATCATAAACTAATTCAAAATATTTAGGATCATATTTTCTTAAAAGAAACATTTGATTAAAGAGCGAGTTATCTGCAGGAGGCTCAACAAGAAAAAGACCGGTTTGATTAGAAGCAGTTTTTACAATCTCAATCGTATAACCCTGTTCAAAAAATTTCTTTTCAGTTAAAGTTTTTCCATCATAATAATAAAAATTTTTCAAAGGAACCGAAGCATTTTTAACAGATATTATCCCGTTATTAAGATCAATAATTGCATCCTGTAATTCAGGGCATTGAATAAGATTTGAGGCTATAATTTTACAGGTAGGGGCGATGATTTTACCAAAAATACCTTCCCTTTTATCAAAATCATAACTTCCAAAATAATAAATCCAGCCAAATTTGGAAATGAGATCATCGGTAAAGACCCAATAAATGGGATCTTTAATTGATTTAGTATATTTGCCCTTTTTAATCTCTTCAACTACCTCTTTTGCTGTCTTCCCCTCCTTTAAAATCTTAGCAAGCCCTGAAAGGCCGTAATTAGAAATAAAGGAGGTCAACAACCAGCCCTCACGGGGATCAGAGGTTGAAAGTGCTCTGGCAATAAGATAAGTTTTAGGACTTCCCTGAGAGCCTCCATCATGAAAAACTGCTCTACGGGCATAAAGCTGATAGGCGTATCCATAATCCCACCAGCTAAAGACTATCGCATTCTTTGGAGTATTAATCCTTATCCACTCCATATCCCTTACTAAAGGAGAAAATATCTTGGGAGTGCTGAGTAACCCAAGGGCCTCTCTCTGGGCAATAAGAGCTGAAATAAAGATTAAAATCCCAACTGAGGTGGTAACAAGCCTCTGCTTGAATTCCTCTTTATAAATATCAAGATAAGGTAAGGCCTTTTCAAAGAGAAAGTGCACTAAATACCCAAGGCCAAGACCAATAAAAGGGGCAAGATACATGGCAAACCTTGCTCCAGAAATAAAGGAAAGAAGGCCTATGACAAAAAAAGGAAAAAGAAAAATAAGACTTCTAAAATGAAAAACAAAGAGCACAAAGGCTCCCACTAAACCCAGCACACCCAAAAACTTATTAAATATAACTGCGGCCAGAACTTCCCAGAAATTCATCTTCTGGAGCTCAGAAATAGACATAAAGATATTAGGAAAGTCTTTAAAGAGAATATCCGCTGAGGTAGGGTTCTTCAAATTAAAAACCAGGGTCTTCACCTGTAAATAGAGATAATAAGGACCTGCCCAGATATACCAGAGTTGAGGAATAAGGAGGATCCCCAAAAATAAAATATCCTGCCTTGAAAAAGGCTTCTTTACCTCCCTTTTAAAAATAAGGCCCTTTAAGTAATCCCAGAAATAAGCAAAAAGAAAGGACAAAATTAATACAAAATTAAGATTGGAATGGGCATACCAGAGCTGATAAAAAATTAATGTAACACTGGAAAGAGCTATCCAGATGGTCTTTCCCCTAAGGGACCTACTCTGAAAAAATTGATAAAAGAAGAAGGCTATCAAAAATGGTAGAGTTAGATTAAAGACATCGTGATCAAGGCGCATAAGACCTGTTCTTCCGAGATACATCGGGGCTGAGAGGGCTATCAGTCCTCCCAAAAGCCCTGCCCAGGGAAGCCCTAAGGTATTGAAATAAAAAAATAAAGGTATAGCTACTGTTACTGCCATAAAGGGGATCAACCAGTAAGTAAGCCAGGCTACGCTTTTACCCGTAATCTCAGAAAGAAGATAAAAAATGTAACTTATTAAGTGCCCCGAATAGGAATATTTTGCTGCAAAAGATTCCTTATCATTAAGCTTAGCTTGAGAAGAATTATCAGGATAAAAACGGAAGTTATCAATCTCTCCACTTTTAAAAAGGCCCTCCTTCATATCCAGGGCATACCTTGCAAAGTAGAAGGAATCATATTCCGAATAAAGGGGCTCACCTTTGTAGAAGAAAAAAGCTGAATTTTGTTCCCAGATACGGGTATCATCAAAGCGAATGTAAACCCCAAAAAAAAGCACCACTAAAAAAAAGATATAAAATATTATTTGATAAGGAATTTTTTGTGACATACCTTACCCCTTATCCAAATTTATAGTTTACACCAAAGCCACCTCTTGGGTAGCTCCAGATAATATTTTCAAAGGGACATCCAATTCTACAAGATCCGCACTCTAAACAGGCCTGATAACTAATAAGAATTGATCCTTCCTCAGTTAACCTATAAACTCCTGCAGGACAAAAGTTAAGACAGGGCTTTTCATTGCACTTTAAACATACTTTTTCATCTTTAATACGCAGATGAGGATATTCTTCATCCACAAAAAACTTTACACTTGAGATCTTTTCATCAATATTTACTGAACCTACCAAAAGAGCCTCCCTATATTTAAGAAATCCTTTAAAACCCCAAAAAGACCTCTCTTTTTTCGGATTATACCAAAGATCTCGCGTATTACATCTCTTTTATATCTCCCTTGAGCAGAAAAATAAAGACTAAGGCTCTGGTAAAGCATATCTGGATATATAGAAAAAAAGTGACTATTCCTAAAAAGGAATTCCTTTAAATCTTTAAGTAAAATAAGGTCTTTATAAATATAGCTTTCTTTAAATCTATCTTCATAGGTCTTTAAGGTTTTAGCTGAAAAATCTCCTTTTTCAAGGGCTGAAAAAGCGGTATCCGCTGCCATTAAACCCGAATAAATGGCAAGGTTTGTGCCCTCTCTAAAAAGAGGATTTACAAGTCCAGCAGAATCTCCTATTACAAGCACTCCATTTCCATACAACTTAGGAAGCCCCTTTATTCCCCATTCAGGGATGAGGTGTGCCCCGTATTCCAAGGTCTCAGCTCCTTGAAATAACTCTTTAAAAATGGAGTGTTCCTTTGCCTTCTCATGGAGTTCGTAGGGTTTGAGATTTAAATCTACCAGGGTCTTTAGAAAAATTCCAACACCAAAGGAAAGAGTTGTTTTATTCGTATAAAGAAAGCCTGTTCCAGGTAGACCAGAGGTTATTTCTCCAATTATTTCTACCGCAAGACCCTTATTTTCTGAGACCCCAAGCCTTACCTCCATAGCCCCCTTAGGAAGCTGCAGCACCTCTTTAACTGCAAGGACAACCTCTTCGGGCTTAAAAGGACCATATACAAGCCCGGCCTTCTCAGTGAGAACTCTGTTAACCCCCTCTGCAAGAATGACAAGTTTTGCAGAGATCTCTGTAGGTCTATCATCCTGAAAACTTTTGGGTCTATCAAGAACAACCCCTGTTATCTGAGATCCCTTCCAGAGAAAGTCAACAACTTTTGTTTTTGGAGCAATAAAAACTCCTTTTTTCAAGGCATATTCAGAGAGCCAATTATCAAATTTAGCCCTGAGCGCAGTAAAGGATTCCTCCGGGGTTTTCTTAGTATGTAAAATTTTAACCACACCCTCTTTAGATACGATAAAATAGCCTTCTTCAGTAACAGGCCTTTCAGCAGGAAAGGGATCAACCTTTGGAAATTCGGGAACGATCTCTTTTAAAGATTCTGAATAAATAACCCCGCCAAAGAGATTTTTCCCGCCACAAAATCTACCCCTCTCTATAAGAAGAACTTTAACCCCCTTTTTAGCTAAGTGGATTCCGCAGGCAAGCCCTGCTGGGCCTCCTCCAACGATAACCACATCAAAGGAGAAATCACTCATTTACTTATCCTTTTCCTTTTTTAGGGCTGAAATAAGGGCCTCTGCTACAACTTTCCAATCTCCAAGGATTCCCATATCTGCAATCTTAAAAATAGGAGCCCCTTTATCCGTATTTACAGCTATGATAAAGTCAGAGTTTTGCATACCTGCTCTATGTTGAATAGCACCAGAGATGCCAAAGGCCAAATATACCTTTGGTCTTACTGTTTTTCCTGTTTGACCAACCTGATGCTCATAAGAGATCCAACCAGACTCAACAGCTAAACGAGAGGCTCCCAGCTCAGCTGAAAGGAGTTCTGCAAGCTCTTTTAATTTTTCAAATTCCCTTTTCCCTCCGATTCCCTTTCCCCCTGCCACTACAACATCCGCATATTCAAGATTAACAGTCTTTTCCTTGGGAATAAAATTTAACCTCTCAATACCTGCCAGATCTTCTGAGAGATCAATTTTTTCCTTTATGATCTCACCCTTGGGATTTTCTTTTCTCTCTGGAACTGAAAAAATTCTTGGGCGAACCGTTGCCATTTGGGGTCGGTGATGAGGACAAACAATGGTTGCCATAATATTTCCACCATAGGCTGGACGGGTCATAAGGAGATAGCCAGTTTCCTTTTCTATAGAAAGCTCGGTAACATCAGCTGTTAAGCCAGTTTCAAGAAGAGTAGCCACCCCTCCAGCAAGATCTCTACCCAAAGGAGTTGCTCCAAGGAGGAGAATTTCAGGATGATACTTCTTTGCAAGATCACTTAAGGCCTTTGCATAGGGCCTGTGTCTATAATATTTTAAACAATCATGTTCAACAAGATAAACCTTATGAGCCCCATAGGCTAAAACCTCTGGAGCTAAATTATCAACCTCACTTCCAAGAATTACCCCAGCAATCCTTCCTGATAAGTCTTCAGCTAAAGTGTTTGCAATTCCAAGAAGCTCAAAGGAAACAGGATGAATTTTATTTTCTTCCTGCTCAATAAAGACCCAGACCTCTTTCATAGTAACCCTTTGGCCCGCAAGATTTCTAAAATTTTTCCTATCACATCATTAAGAGAATGCTCTTTCAGGTCATATAAGCTACCTTGTTTTTTTAGTTCAGGGGTAAAGACCTTTTTAACTTGAGTAGGAGAGCCCTTTAAGCCAAGTTTATCCCGTTCAAAGAAAACAGGGCCCTCTGCAGTAAAGACCTCAGGCTCACTCTGAATACCCTTTAATATCTCTGAAAAGGGAACAAAGGGCACATGTGAGAGCTCCTTCTCACAGGTAATTAAAATTGGAAGCTTTGCTCTGAGAATCTCAATGCCCCTCTCGGTCTTCCGATGTAAAATTATAGTCTTTTCCTTTAAATCTATGGATTCAATTTTATTGACATAGGTCACAACTGGAATTCCTAAGCGAGTAGCTACCCCTGGACCAACTTGAGCAGTATCTCCGTCAATAGCCTGCTTTCCAAACAGATATAAATCAAAGGGGGTCTCTTTCTCTAAAAACTTGATAGTTTCAGCTAAGGTATAACTTGTAGCTAAGGTATCTGCCCCTGCAAATTTCCGGTCAGAAAGCAAAATAATGCGATCTGCTCCAAATTCAACAGCCTCTTTTAGAGCTAATCTTGCCTGAGGCGGTCCCATTGTAATAACAACTATTTTACCCCCATATTTTTGTTTTAATTTGCAAGCTGTGCTTAAGGCAATAAGGTCATAGGGATTAATGATTGAGGGAACCCCCTCACGGATAAGGGTTCCTGTCTCAGGATTGATTCTAATATTAGTTGTGTCTGGAACCTGTTTAATGGATACTAAAAGGTTGAGCATTTATTTTTGATGGCCTGGTAAATGGAGGTGTGTGCAGGTTCCTGTGGGGCAAGAGTGGGATTCCACAGCAGGAGTTCCTGAAGAACCCTTGGGATTACCCCCACTTAAAAGAGAATTCACAACACTTAAAAGCCTCTCTACTTTTTTTGACCCACAGGCCTTACAACACACGGTGGTTATTTCTTCTTTACTTTTTAAAAGAACTTCAAATTCATCCCCGCATTCCTGACATCTGAATTCATAAATTGGCATAACAGACCTCTCATATAGGGAGAAATGCCCGGGGCCGGACTCGAACCGGCACGGAGGCGGTCCTCCAGTGGATTTTAAGTCCACAGCGTCTACCTATTCCGCCACCCGGGCTACTTAAAAAATAATAACCAATTTTCTCTTTTTTGCAAGGGCATGTATGTATCCAAATCTTTTGGGACCTAAATTTCTACCTCTTACCTCTTACCTCTCACTTCTCACTTCTTACTTCTTAACTATTCACCTCCCCTTCCATCCTTCCTTTTTGTAAGGATCTGAACTTATTCAATATTAAACCCATACAATATAGCGCTTAAGGAAAGATTTTGTAGATTTTTTATCCTTTCTTTCCAGAGGGGAATGGCATGTGGAGAGATTTAATTTGTGTTGCGCCCCAAGAAAAAATCCTATAGAGTCTCAAAAGGTATAGATGCATACATTGGTATTGACTTTTAAAGATATTTATATAATATTTTCTTGAAGAAAAATTGCAGAAGGAGGGGGCTATAGGATGTTTAAAAATTTTACCTTCGCAAGGAAGATTAGTTTAGCTATACTCGGTATAGTTTTCTCTATTATGGCTATAGGAGGGATCTTTTATCTTCTTCAGGAATATCTCCTCTATAAACTTGAGAAAAAAATCACCCTTTATGAGGATAATCTTCGTAGAGCTGAAAAAGTACGAGCTGAACACTTAAGATGGAAGGTAAATTTTCTCAGTTCCTTATTAAATGAAGATTTAAGTTCACTTTCTATTGATAAAAGCCTTGCCCAACTTAGGGAAATAAAAAATGATACTTCCAATCTCCAGAATGTTATAACCCTTGGAGAAAAAATGAATGCCATTGTTATAAAGATGAAGGATGCAAAAAATATAGATGAAGCTCTTTCTCATTATGCCGAATTTCAAAAATATTCCAAGGCCTTCCTCTGGGATGGGTTAGAAACTCTTGTTAAGTTCTATGATGAA
Organism: Caldimicrobium thiodismutans; assembly: GCF_001548275.1. GTDB lineage: Bacteria > Desulfobacterota > Thermodesulfobacteria > Thermodesulfobacteriales > Thermodesulfobacteriaceae > Caldimicrobium > Caldimicrobium thiodismutans. The sequence continues at coordinate 634,981 of NZ_AP014945.1, read as the reverse complement.
AAATTAGAATTTGAAAAAAGGGAATTTCAAAAAACTAAAAGGATTTCCCAAGTAATATATCTTACCTTTTTAATCCCTATTGCCTTTTTTCTATTTTTAACTATTAGATCCCTTGAAAAAACCCTTAAAGAAAACCTTTTAGATGTGGAAACCTTTTCAGAAAAAATGGCTGAAGGAGATTTAACTTTCCAGATAACCTCAAATAGGACAGATGAATTCGGTAAAATTCATAATGGTTTAAATAGAGTAAAAGAAAATTTAAGAAATATCCTTGGAACATTACGGGAGGAAGTAAAAGGGGTCCAGAATTTCACACAGGAATTTAGTAAATTTCAGAATGAGGTATTTCAAGCAACAGAAGATTCTGCTCAAAGGTCTCAACATTTACTTGAACAGGCAGGTCTCATTAATATGACCATAGAGGATAGCGCAACTTCAACCCATGAAATAACAAGAGCTATTGAAGAAATAAGTCAAAATACCTATCTTGCCTCCCAAATTTCAAAAGAAGCTGTCACAAAGGCCATCTCAACCAAAGAGGCCATGCATGAGCTAAATAGTATATCGCAAGAGATATCAGCGGTTATAGATCTTATTTCAAGTATTGCTGAACAGACCAAATTCCTTGCCCTGAATGCCAGCATTGAAGCAGCCCGTGCAGGTGAGGCCGGCAAAGGCTTTGCAGTTGTTGCAAATGAGGTAAAGGACCTTGCTAAAAAAGTCTCTGAGGCAACTCTTGAGGTTACAGAAAAAGTAGAAAGGATTCAAAGGGAAACCCAAAGGGCGGTTAAAGAAACAGATGAAATTAGTGAAATAATTAACAAAATTAATGATGTTGCTACAACAATTGCCTCAGCAGTTGAGGAGCAGAGTATTGCCATAAGATCTATAGCTGAACAAATAGAGCAAACCAGAGATACTTCTAAATTTATGGCTGATGATGCCCATAATAATTATACATCCTCTCAGAAGATTAGAGAACTGCTTGAGTTACAGTCCTCTCAAGTAAAAATCCTTATTGATTTAATTGAAAAGATAAATCAAATAATGACAGGATTTAAGTTATAGCAAATCTCTCTAAATAGCCCCTTACAGTCTCTCTATCCTTCTCCAGAACTTCAAATTTCTGAGGTTGCGCTTTTAACCTTTCAATCTCCTCAGGCAGAGAAAAACCCTTACCAATGGCCTTACTAACTACTTCTGGAAATTTGGCTGGATGAGCTGTGGCAAGGCAGATCATAGGTCTTTCATCTTTAAAGGTAAGTCCTGCTTTAACTCCGACTGCGGTATGTGGATCGAGGAGATAGCCTGTTTCAGCATAGAAATCTTTAATGGTTTGTAAGGTCTCCTCCTGATTGACCGAACGAGAAAGAAAGTCTCTTTGAACTCTTTTAATCTCTTCTTCAGAAAAAATTAACTTTTTGGTGTGAGCAAATTTTTGCATAGCAAAGGAAGTTCTTTGGGCATCCTCTCCATACAAATAATAAAGATATCTTTCAAAATTACTGGCAATCTGGATATCCATGGCAGGACTGATAGTTGGAATTACCTCTCTTACAGAATAATCGCCATAGTTTACAAAACGGGAAAGAATGTCATTTTCATTCGTTGCAAGAATTAGTCTTTCAATTCCTTCTCCAAACATTCTTTTAGCTAAGAAACCTGCAAAGATATCCCCAAAATTGCCAGTAGGGACAGAAAACCGCACCTCCTCAACTCCAGTAGACTCGCTAATTCTAAAATAGGCATAAAAGTAATATACTATCTGGGCAAGGATTCTGGCAAAATTAATGGAATTTATTGCGGTAAGATTGTATTTCTTCTTAAAGGGTAGGTCCATAAATAGCTCTTTCACAATGGCCTGACAGTCATCAAAAGAGCCAAGGATGGCGAGATTATGCACATTAGGGTCAAGGACTGTTGTCATCATAAGGGCCTGAACCGGAGAGACCCTTTTATGGGGATGAAGAATAAATATAGCTATATTTGATTTACCTTTAACTCCGTAAATAGCTGCGGCTCCTGTATCTCCTGATGTTGCCCCGAGGATATTAATCTTGCGATCCTCTTTTTTAAGAAGATATTCAAAGAGGTTTCCAAGAAACTGCAAAGCTACATCTTTAAAGGCAAAGGTTGGGCCATGAAAGAGCTCAAGGATGTAAACCTTTCCTACCTTAAGAACAGGTGTTACCTCAGGATGATGAAAGGTGGAATAACTTTTTTTAACTAAATCCTTCAGATCCTCTTCAGGTATCTCAGAGACAAATAATCTAAAGACCTCATAGGCAAGCTCCAGATAACTTAGATTTTTCCAGCGTTCTTTCTCTTCCTTTGAAAGAAGCGGGATCCTTTCAGGTATGATGAGACCACCATCTGGAGCAAGCCCCTCAAAGACCGTCTCAATGAAAGAGATGGGAGGCATCTCACCTCTGGTGCTTATATATTTCATATCCCACTCCTTAATAGCCTTTTGTTTTTAAGATCTCAAGACGGTTTTTCATTTTATCAATAAAGAGCCTTAAATCACTTCTTAGTTCCTCTAAGGTTGCATGTTTTTTTTGATAAACCTTTGAAATCTCCTGCAGCCAGAACTCAAGAGATTCAATCTCCCTTTGAGCAAGCTCTTTCTGAACCTTTTCTTTAAGTTTCTGTAAAGTCTTTGGGTCAACTCCTTCCATTTGCCTCTTCCTCCTCACAGCTCAAGGGTTAATAAATCTCTGGCAAGTATAATTTCACCAGAGAATTTTTTTTGAATAATTTCCAGGGGAACATCCTCACTATGAGGATAAAAATGGGACAAAAGTAATTTCTTAGGCTTTGCTCTGGAAGAGATTTCTGCAATCTCATCAGGAGCTAAATGAAAGCCCTTTGAAGCTCCTAAAGGATTGGCACATTCAAGAATAAGCAGGTCTCCTCCTTTAGCAAGTTCAATTAATTCCTCAGAAAAACCTGTATCCCCTGAATAAATAAGGCTCTTTCCAGAAAATTCAAGTCTAATAGCTAAGGACTCAGGATTATGCTTGACCCCAACAGACCTTGCCTGGAAAGGGCCAATTTCAAAATCTGTTACACTCTCCTTTTCAATTAAATATAAATTTAGAAGACCTTCTGGTGGGCAGACCCAGTGCCCAAAGGCCTGTTTTAATCCCTCATAAAGATTGGTAAAACTTTGGTGTCCATACAATGTAAATGGTTCAGTTCTTGTGTAACCAAGGTTATATCTTGTGGCAAAGAAAAAAGGGATAAGATCTGACACATGATCTGGGTGAAAATGGGTGATAAAGAGAGCTGAAATTTCATCTATCCTTAGGCCAGTCTTTAAGATTTGTCGGAGAGTTCCAGGACCAATATCAAGGAGTAAATGAAAATTATCAGCAGAGACAAGATATCCAGGGGATGATCTTTTTAGTGTTATCCACCCTGTGCCAGAACCAAGGACGGTTAATCTCACCTGGGTAGCCCAAATTCCTCAACTAATTTTTCATAGGCCCCCCGGGAAAGCTGATGCTTGGCCTCTTTTAAAAATAAATCCGCTGCAGAAAGGTCTCTCTTATAATATAAATAAAGCCAGGCCAGAAAATAAAGAGACTCTCCATCTCTCTCAGGAGAATCAATTATCTCCTTCAGGTAGGTGAGGGCCTTAGCATAATCCTTTTTCAAAAATGAGAGCTTTCCTAAGAAAATCTTATCTATTTTGGTAAAGTTTTTTACCTTAGTAAGTATAGCCTCCATCTCTTCCCATCTACCCTCATCCCAGAAAAACTTAAGTAAATCCTTTCTAAAAAGGGGATTTTCTTCCTCAAGAAGATAGGCCTTGTAAAGATGATATTCGGCCTTTTCTTTTTCACCTTTTTCTTTATAAATAATACCCAGATTATAGTGGATCCGAGGGTCTTCCTTAACACAACCGCAGAGCTTTCCTCTAAGGGTCTTTTCAGCCTTTTCAAGCTCTGAAAAGGCATAATAAATGGATGCCTCACTAAGGGCAAGTTCAATAGGCTGAAGGGTAAAGGCTCTGGCAAGCTCATAAATATTAAGAGCTCTTCCTAAATCCTCCCACTCATAATAAAGGTCTGCAAGAACATGTAAGGTAAAGCCATCTAAGAGATGAAATTTAAGACCTGCCCTCCTGGCATGTTCATAAACTGCAAAACCTAAAAGCAGAGGATTAAATCTCTTAAAAGGTTCTTCTTTCCATTTTTCAAAGGTTACAATTCCAATCGTGCCTGAAAAACCCTTTAGTTGAGATCTTATTTTCTCAAGATCAGCCTTTTCAAAAATATAGTAATTCAAAGAGCCCTCTTTAGAATGAATTCTTCCAGAGAACCCATTAAAATTCTCAGGAAGGGCTCTATTGCAAACAAACAATAGAGAAGAAGGCTTCTTAAAAGCTGAAATCCATCCCCGAAGCATTCCCTCATCCCAAATCTTCTGAATTTCCTGTAAGGATTCTCTGGCCCTATGGTTAAATCTTGTAAAGGAGAGTTCTGTGACAAGCTTTAACTGAGAAAGAAGACCAGAAAAAGAATAATTTTTCTCTAACTCAATAAAAAAAGATTTAAAGCTTCTATTTTTTCTCCAGAGCTCAATAAAGAGCTCTTTTGTATTTCCAAAAAAAAGGGGATAAAAGTAAAGTTTTTCGGAAATCTTGAAAAAGGGATAATTCTGGGGAGGGACATATTTGAATTGAAAAATATACCCTGGTAAGGGCTCAACAGAAAGTAGCATCTGAAGTAGCCTTTCAGAATAAAAATTATCTTTATAGTTTTCAAGTATAATTCTCTCCATATAGATTGTTGGAATGGCTTCATTCCCCTTTTCCAGAAGACTTTCTGTTGTCTCCTCAAAGGGTGTAATTTTATCGGAAATAGTAATATTGTATTTTTTGGAAAGATAAATGGATAAAAGCTGAGATAACTTTTCAGCTTTAAGAGGTGAAACCAAGCTCATTGCAGATCTGTTTTAAAATTTCTGGGATTATATTTAAATCCTGATCAAAAAGGCATCTTGCATCAAAAACTAAATAATCCTCTTCTGCAATAGCAATAATCGGAGGATTTGCCTTTCGCAATCGTTCGTGAAGACCTTGAGGAGAAAGGTCTTTTATTTTTAAGGCAACTCCATAGGAGGGTAAATCAAGGAGAGGTAAAGCCCCTCCGCCAGTTTTAGCAGTAGTTTGAACAATTTTCAAATCCTCCAAAGGAAGCCCAAGGGCATTAATATTTCGCTTAAGCCTTTGAGCCTTCTTTTTAATATCATCGGGCTTAGAAAATATCATCTCAAGAACAGGTATATTGTTAATAGCTATGGCCTCATCCCTGTATAACTTAAGGATATACTCAAGCATCGCTAAGGTAAACTTATCAATGCGTATAGCCCTGTTTAAGGGGTTTTTACGGATCCTCTCGATAAACTCCTTTTTTCCGAGGATAATACCTGCTTGAGGTCCACCCAGAAGTTTATCTCCTGAAAAGGTCACCACATCAACTCCAGCCTTTACTACTTCCTGCACAGTAGGCTCTTTGCTTAAACCATATTTTGAAAAATCAATGAAGCATCCACTTCCAAGGTCCTCCATAACAGGTAGCCCTCTTTTCTTACCCAGGGCAACAAGTTCTTCAGTGCTTACCTCTTTTGTGAAACCAACTATAGCATAATTACTTTTATGCACTTTAAGAAGAAGGGCTGTATTTTCATTGATAGCATTTTCATAATCGTGCAGGTGAGTCTTGTTAGTGGTTCCTACCTCTTTCAAAATGCATCCAGCCCATCTCATAACCTCAGGGATTCTAAAGGAACCTCCAATTTCAACAAGCTCACCCCGGGAGACAATGACCTCTTTTCCCTGGGCTAAGGTGTTTAAAGAGATAAGCACTGCACTGGCATTATTGTTTACCACCAAAGCCCCTTCTGCATTAGTTAATTCTCTGAGGATACCTTCCACATGCTCGTAACGGCTCCCTCTTTTCCCCTCTTCAAGATTATATTCTAAATTTGAATAATGAGGTCCTATATCTAATAAATGAATAATAGCAGCTGAGGGGAGAGGTGCTCTTCCAAGATTAGTGTGAATTATAATTCCTGTAGCATTGATCACTCGCCTAAGATGAGGCCTATGATAATCCTCAAAGGCCTTCAAAAGAAGGCGGTCAAGCTCTTTATCAGATATAGTTTTAAGCCCCTCTTTAAGTTTTTTTTCTCTGAGGGTCTGCGCAACCATTCTTGCTGGTTCGGTAAAAAAAGAAAAGGGGACCTCAGGAAGTAACTTAGCCAACCTTTCCTTTAATTCATGAACAGAAGGGATTCTCATCCTGCTGGACAAATCCTTTTAATAAAGCGTTCAATTCTAACCAGGGCCTCTTTTAAAACCTTTTCCTCAGGTAAAAAGATGATACGAAAGTGTTTCGTTCCAGGCTTTTGACCAAAACCACTTCCATGGACAACCACTACACCTTCTTCCATAATAAGTTGTTTTGTAAAGTCAAGATCAGATATCTCTGGTAATTCAAGCCTTGGAAAGGCGTAAAAGGCTCCTTGAGGTCTTACACATCGGATACCAGATAAATTATTTAGTCCATCAACGATCAGATCTCTTCTTTTTTTGAGTTCTGGAAGTATTTTTTTTATATAACCATTTTCATTATTTAATGCTTCAGGGATGGCATACTGTAAGGGATGAGGAGCACAGAGTCTTGATCTGGCAAGCTTGTGAATAGCCTCAATGTAATCTTCAAGAATTTCCTTTGGACCAGATACTATGCCCCAGCCAACTCTCCAGCCCGGAGCAAAATAACACTTGGAAAGACCATTAAAGGTCACCACAGGGACATCTTCAGCTAAAGAGGCAATGGAAATATGCTCAACACCTACATCTAAGATAAATTGATCGTAAATCTCATCAGAGAGGATAATGAGGTTATACTTTCTGGCAATTTCCAGGAGCTCAAGGAGTATCTTTTTAGAATAAATAGCGCCAGTTGGATTGTTTGGATTTATAATAACTATGGCTCTTGTCTTTTCATCAATAGAGTCTTCTAAGGAATTAAGATCTGGTTCCCAATTGTTTTCCTCGTCAAGATAATAGAATCTTGGTTCAATACCCAGTTTTGATGTAATAGCCTGATACAAAGGATAACAGGGACAGGGAAGTATAATATTTTCTCCGGGATCAACTAAAGAGGCAATGGCAAATTCTATGGCCTCACTTGCCCCCTGAGTAATGAAGATATCAATAGGTTTAATACCCTTTTTTTCTGCATATTTCTCAATAGCAGAGAGGGCCTCGGGGATTCCAACAGAATCTGAATAAGAATTCTGATTTTTTAGCATAGCTTTGTAGGCGGCTTCAATTAGATTGCGAGGGGTAGAAAAACCGTATTTTACAGGATCTCCGATATTGAGATAAATAAGGTCTTTTCCTTTTTTTAAGGCTTCCTTAGAGGTCTCTACAATATCCCGTATGGCATATTCCACGCCCCAGGTGCGATTGGCTGGCTTAATTTTAACCGTAAACCCCATTTCCTTTTTCCTTCCTCCTTTTTAAATCCTAAATAATCCTCCCAAAATCTCATTTGTCAAGCCCCTGTATAAGTCCATATCTTTTGGGATTTAAATAGGAATTTTTTCTTCAATCATTTTTTGAATTAGATTTCTCTAATTCCAAATTTAAATTGCATTACTGGGGCATACAGTATAAGCTTTCCCTACATTGATTATAATTAAATGAATGTGATTTGGCATTTTGATGAGGAAGATGCCTACATAATGTCAATAAAGTTTTGATCTTTAATAGTTTTTTAGATTTTATAAGCTAATACGCATTTTTTACCATTGACTTAATTCAAAATCTTAATTATATTTTAACATATGTCTCTTACATTTGGAATCTGTCCTTGTGACACGGAGAGAAATCCAGAGTACTGGCAAAATTTTACAAAAATATTAACGAATCTCTTTCAAAAAGAATTTAAGCCCTATACATTTAAATCCTTTGAACAGGAGCTTACTTTTTTGCAAGAAAAAGAGCCTGATCTTTATCTTGCCTCTCCAGATGTAGCTATCCTTTTAATGGAAAAGGATTACATCCCCCTTTTTCGGTTGGCAGGTGAAGAGGATAAGCTAATTCTTGTATGCCTCAAAAATTTTCGTAAAGGTAAAAAAGTCTTTAAAGTTGGTCTTCCTGAGCTTAATTTCTTTTATCTTGGAATTCTGCTTTCTTCTTTACCCATTGAAAATATTGATATAGTCTTTGTCAAATGTTTTAAGGAAGGACTTGAAAAACTCTATAATAAGGAGATTGACTTTTTATTTTTGTATGAGCGCTTTTTTAATGATCTTCCTCAGAATCAAAAAGAATTTCTTAAAATAGAGGAAACAATCTCCGTTCCCTTTTACCATTTTCTTATGTTTAAAAAGGCTTTCTATCAAAAATATAAAGATTTTATAGATAAAATTGAAAATATAGACCATTTTGAAAAGGCCTCTAAAGAGGAAGTTCAAAGACTTAATAGGATCTTAAAAAAAATTCTTTTTTTATCCATTTTCTTCAGAAATAAATCTATACTTGAAAATCTTTTAGATCACCCTGGACTTATAATAGCAGCCTATCAAGATCGATTCATCTTCAGTAATAAGGGTGGCCTTGAAGTTACTGGCTATACCCTTGAAGAGATATTAAACATGAGCCCCCTTGATCTTGTCTATGAAGAGGATAGGCCTTTAGCTGAAAAAATACTCAAAAGAAGACTTAAAGGTCAAAAATTTCCTTTTTTCTATCCAGATTTAAGAATAAAACACAAATCTGGGAAAATAATTCACCTTTTTTGTTATACCCAAACGATACATTATAACAATAAACCCACAGGTCTTATCATCGGAATTGATATTACTCGTGAGAAACAGCTTGAGACCTTTAATAAAATTCTCAAAAAAATTAACGAAATTATTATAAAATCTAATCAGGAAAAAGAGATTTTTGAAAATTTATGTAAGACCCTTACTGAGACCTTTCATCTTGAGCTTACCTGGATTGGAAAAATAGAAAAGGAAGACCCTATTATTACTTTTATTTACTCTTATGGTAAAGAAATAGACTTTCCAAAAAAATTATGTATTCCTTACTTACAAAACTTAAAAGAAACTCATCCAGCTCTTATTGCCTTAAAAAAAGGAGAAATAACTATTAATGAATATACACCTAAATTTCCATTTCCTGAAGATTTTAAAGAGGAAATGCTTAAAAGAAATTTTCTTTCTTGTGTAGCTATCCCCTTTTTCAAATATGGAAAATCCTATGGTGTATTAAGCCTCATTTCTTCTGTTCCTTATTTTTTTACCGAAGAAATAAGAGAGATTTTAGTGGAAATCCAAAAAGATATATCCTTTGCCCTCGAAAAGATTGAATTACAAAAGGAACATCAACTTCTTTTTCATGTAATTGAACAAAGTAAAGAATGGGTTGTTATAACTGACCAAAATGGAACTATTTTATATGGTAGCCCCTTTGTTTCAGAAATTTCAGGCTATTCTCCCGATGAAATCCGCGGAAAAAATCCTCGTATTTTTAAATCAGGACTTCACAGTCAGGAATTTTATAAAAAATTATGGGATACTATTCTTTCTGGTAAGACCTTTTCAACTGTTATTATCAATCGAACTAAAGATGGGAGCCTTTTCAAACTTGAAGAGGCTATCCATCCCATTAAATTACCGGATGGAGAAATCAGATTCATTGCCATAGGCAAAGATGTAACAAAGGAAGAATATCTTATCAAAGAAATTGAATACTTCAAATTCTATGACCCATTAACAGGACTTTATAACTTTCCCACCTTTAGCTTTAAAGTAAATGAAAAAATAGCAGAGGATAAAAATCGTCTATCTGCTCTTCTTTTATTAGATATACAAAATCTCTCCTGGATCAATTATACCTATGGAGTTACTGGAGGGGATGAGGTTATAAAAGAAGTTGCAAAGCGTTTAAAAAGTATCTTATCAGAAAAAGATATTATAGGAAGAGCAGGAGGTGATGAATTTGCCCTATGGATTTTTGATCTTCCAAGAATAGAAATTATTAATAAAATAGTTGAAAAAATCAAATTTTCTTTTCAAAAACCAATAATTTTTGAAAATAATTTTATAAAACTTGAGTATAATCTTGGTCTTGTTCTTTATCCAAGAGATGGCTCATCTTTTGAAGAACTTTATGAAAAGGCAACCCTTACTTTAAATACAGCTAAAAAAGAAAATATAACCTTTAAGTTCTATAATTCTGAACTTGGTAAACAATTTGAAAAATTTATTAAGACTGAAGAAATTATTCAAAAAGCATTTAAAAAGAATCTTTTTATTTTTTACTATCAACCCTATATAGAACTTTCAAACTATAAAATTGCTGGAGTTGAGGCCTTAGTGCGCATTAAAGAAGATGAAAAGCTTTATCCTCCATCAGAATTTATTGATTACCTTGAAAATTCCCCTTATTTAAGGCTCTTTGAAGATTGGGTTCTTCAAAAAGCCTCTGAGCAAATTAAAAAATGGAATTTTAATTTTTCTATAAATATCTCTGCCAGAACCTTTTTTGAAGAAAACTTTATTTATCGCATAAAAAAATTACCCAAAGATAATTATCCTTATTTGTGTCTTGAAATTACAGAAAGAACGGTAATTAGAGATATAAATAAAGCTAAAGAAATATTAACAATTCTTAAAGATACAGAAAATTCTATAAAAATTGCTTTAGATGATTTTGGGACAGGTTATTCTTCTCTTATTCATCTAAAGGAACTTCCTGTTGATATTATAAAAATTGATCGTTCCTTTATTTCAGATATGATGTTTGATAAAAAAGTGATGTCTTTAGTAAAGGGACTTATTGATCTTGCCCATTCCTTTGGAATAAAGGTCTGTGCAGAAGGAGTTGAAACTAAAGAACAGCTTCAGGCCCTTGATATTATGGGATGTGATTACGCTATGGGTTTTTATATCAGTAAACCCCTTCCTGAGGAAGAGATAGAAAGGTTGCTTTTTTCTAAAGAGAGATTAAAATTATTGTAGTTTCAAGTATTCTGGAGGGGTGCCCGAGCGGACGAAGGGGTGCGACTGGAAATCGCATGTACGGGGCAAAACCTCGTACCGCGGGTTCGAATCCCGCCCCCTCCGTATCTGTAAACTCAATTTAACTTAAAACTTATAGGAACTTTTATTCTTACTTCAACCTCTGGTCTCGGGAAATATTTTGAGACCTTAAGCAGGGTTTCTTTGGCAGCTCTGTCAAGCACATCAAATCCTGTGGATTTCTGAATTTTAATCTCTTTAATCTCACCAGAGGGAGTGAGCACAAAGCTTAACACCAGATCCCCCTGCCAGCCCATACGCCTTGCAAGATAGGGATACTCAAGATGCTTTCTGAGAAGCTCTGAAATAATATGTAATTTCTGGGAAAGATATTGCTTTTCTCTGTCATATTTAGAGCCCCCCTCCTCTCCATGGGAGATTTTTGTAACCCTGGTTTCCCCATCTTTTGAGCCATGGCCTATTCCCCCTTTCTCAACAGAAGAAACCTCCTTAAAGCTCTGAGCTGAAACCTGTGAAAGAGCTGAACCATGAAAAGCCACATTTTTAACCTGATCCGGTGAGTCTTCATGGGAAATCTTCTCCTTGACCTCCTCTTTTAAAATCACCTTCCCTTGATCTGGATCTAAAACTTTGGGAGTTTGCTCTATTTTTTCAGTTTTTTCCTCCTTCTTTGGAGTTGCCTTTGATATAGACTTTAATGTAGAGTGCTTTGCTTGAGACTCAAAAGAAGTATTCTCATCTTTTATTTCTTGAAAATGCATCTCAGAAAGATCGATCTCAAGAATCTCCTTTGAGGGTGCTTGATAGAGCCCCAAAAAAAGAAAATAAGAGCCCAAAAGGAAAAGAAAATGCAAAAGCGAAGATAGGCTTAAAGCTCTGAAAGAAAGCATCTCACTTTTGAATGGTTTTTATAGATATCCTACTTAGGTGGTATTTTTTTAACAAGTCTAAAAGATTAACAAGATTTTGAACTGCAGAATCCCTATCAATATTTATCACTATGGGAGTTTCTTCTGATAGGGAGCTAAGAAGCATTTCAAGGTCCTTTAAAGTGATCTCTTTATCTTCATAGATTATTTTCCCATCCTTTGTGGCTGTTAATTCTATAGCTCTTTTTTGGGGAAGCTCTTTGGTATATTTTGTTTCCGGAAGTTTTAGAGGTAGGGCTTTAATGGAGATAAAAGTTGCGGTAACAAGCACAATGGTTAACAAAACCAGCATAATATCCACAAGGGGGATTACATTAATGTTATCAAATTCTTTTTCTTCCATTTTTATTCCTCACCTTGCTTAATTTCAAAGGAGGAGAGGATTTCCTTTACCTTTCGCAGAAGGTAGTTATACATTACAATATTTGGAATAGCAACCATTAGGCCAACGGCTGTGGCCTTTAAGGCTAAAGCAAGGCCCTGCATAATCTTTGCAGTATCGGCAAGACCAGTTTCTCCTATCTGATAAAAAGTAAGCATAATTCCAAGCACCGTTCCAAGAAGCCCCACATAAGGAGCATTTGATCCCACGGTTGCTATCACATAAAGTCCCTTGGTAAGTTCCATCTCAAGCTCTTTTTTATGTCTAAATTTTTCAAGTTTTATTTTTTTAAAGGTGCTTCTTCTTTCAAGAAAAAGGGCAAAGGAAATAACACTCATAAAAAGAAGAACCCCAATAATTCCATAGTCAATTACATATTTCAAACTCTCCATAGCCTTTCTCCTCCCTTAACTCCCAATGAGTTGGTTTGGCAAAAAGCCCTTGCCTTTTGATCTCCTTTTAATTGGCAATTCTTAAAATTTTTACTAAAGTGGTTTCACTTAAATTTTCCATCTTAAAGTAGTGAGCTCTTAGCATTTTAGCAAGGTCTTTTGCAAGTTCAAAACGGATAAGCTCTCTTTCCTTTTCTGTATCAATAACAATACCCGTAATTCCCTTAATTTTTGCAATTTCTTCAGATAAAATTTTTATCTCTTTCCAGGGGTCCCCCTTTGGCTTAATGGGGATATTGGCTTTGCCATCTGTAAAAAGAAGAAGCAAGATATGATCTTGGGGATGGGAAGACTTATAAATTTTTATCGTTTTCTTTGCAAGTTCAAGCCCTGCAGAAAGGGGAGTATTTCCTCCTACTGGAAGGTCCTTAAGGACTCTATAGGCAAACTCAAGGGAATTACTGGGTGGAACAAGAAGCTCGGCTCCAAATTTTCTAAAAACTATGATAGCCACTCTATCTCGCCTCCTGTAAGAAGACTTAAGAAAATGAAAAATAACTCCCTTTACATATTTCATTCGCTGATGAACTCCCATAGAACCAGAACCATCTACAACAAGCAAAAGAAGAGTCCTTCCCTTTCCCTCTCTTTTTGAAAATCTTAAATCCTCTTTCTTAATGATTATTTTTCCATTAAAGCCTCTGACTTTTTGATAGGGAAGGCTTGCTTTGAGAGTCTCGTAAAGGTCAATTTCCCTTCTTTCACCCTGGAATTTTATTCCTATTTTGCGAAAGGATGATGATTGGCTCTTTCCCAAAAGCCTTTTCCCATGGGAACCCACCTTTTTGCCCTTGAGAAGAAATTCAGAAACCCCTTGAGGCATAATTATTGGGAAAACTTCTTCCTTAGAAGAAGATGGCTTTTGAAGATTTTCCCTTTCTTCTTCTCCTTTTTCTTCACTTACCTTACCTTTTGTATCCATTGAAAAATTGAAATTTCCCACTTTTTCATCCTTAGGGCTCTCTTCAGGCTTAATTTCTCTTCTTTGAGACTCCTCTTTTTTTTCTCCTTTGCTCTCTATATCCCTTTGTTTAGGTTCTACAGGTTTTTCTTCTTTTAATTTTTTTCTATGGGTGAAGACTAAGGGTGCTAGGAAGGAGAGATACTCCTCTTTTATGGACTCTTCATTTTTTAAAGCTGTAAAGGCTCTTGCAGAGAGAAGAAGGATGATTTCACTTCGGTGGGATAGAGCCCCTTCTTTTAAGGCAAGATTTACTGCCTTTTCCCACATAGACTCAGGGATCTTTACCCTTTTTAAAAGATTTCTTACCAGAATTATTTTTCTTAGGGCCCTTTGAGAGGGCTCTTTCTCATCATTTAAATTAAATTTTTCTTTCAGTAGATCCTTGCGAAGCGCTCTATTTCCAAAGGCCTCAGTAAAGGCAATAAGTCCTATTTTTTCAAGGTAATGGGGGTTTATCTCACCCTCAAGGGGATTATGGGTAGCAATAAGGGTAAAAGTATGGATCTTACTAAAAATAATAGATAGAAGGGATTCAGAGAGAAGATAAAGGTCATCTACAAGTAAATATCCCCCTTTAACCTTAGATAAAATCCCTTCAAAGTTGATAATTTCTCCTTTTTCTAAGGTTCTTTCAAGATCAAGGCCTCCAAGAAGATTTTCTTCACTCACCCCCAGGGGAAGATATTCACAGGGTAAACTTAAGGCCTTGGCCATTTTGTAAAAGTTTATAAGAAGTTTTGATTTTCCTGTGCCAGACTCTCCAAGAATTAGTGCTCCGCTACAATTTGGATCAATGAGATTAAGCACTAAGGCAAGTTTTACACTCAGATTTCCCTTTATTTCTGGAAAAAAGGTCTCTTCAAAGTCTTTCCAAAAGTTCATAGAGTCTCTCCTTTTCCCTTTCTATGTCTTCAAAGGGAAGTCTTTTAAGTCGGTGCCTTAAAACCATAAGTCCTGTCCTTTTGAGTTCTTCCTTGGTAATCTTTTCCTTTCCCTCAAGGGATGCAAGGGCTCTACTTGCCTTAATCCAGGTGAGATCCCCTCTGTGGCCATCAAGTTTTAACTCTGTTGTTATTTCAACTACCTTTTCATAGATCTCTTCAGGAACTTTAACCTTTGACAGATTTTCCTTGGCAAGATAAATTTTTTTTGCAAGGTTTTCCTGCTCCTTTCTCCAGAGATTTATGAAACTTTCTGGGTCTGTATCAAAGGAAAGACGCCTTTTTAGAATCTCTTTACGAAGCTCTTTATCTTTTATGGCATGCACCTCCACACAGAGGCCAAAGCGATCAAGAAATTGAGGTCTAAGTTCGCCCTCTTCAGGATTCATGGTTCCCACAAGCACAAAACGGGCAGGATGGGTAAAGGAAATTCCCTCTCTTTCCACCCGGTTTATCCCCATAGCAGCTGAATCAAGAAGAAGATCTACAATATGATCCTCAAGAAGGTTAACTTCATCAATATATAGAAAATTCTGGTTTGCTCTGGCAAGAAGGCCGGGTTCAAACTTTTTCTTTCCAGTGATAAGGGCATATTCAAGATCAATGCTTCCAAGAAGGCGATCTTCAGTAATACCCAAGGGAAGTTCAACCATTTCCATTTTTACCTTGATTTTTTCCAGGGGTTCTCCCCTTTCAAGTTTCTCCTTGCAGAGATCACAGTAAGGACCATGGGGAGAGCATCGAAAAGGGCAATTAATTACCTCAAGGGGTGGAAGAAGATCAGCCAGAGCCCTAACTACAGTGCTTTTCCCGGTTCCCTTTTCTCCCATAATGAGAACTCCGCCAATTAGAGGATCAATCACATTTAAAATAAGAGCGAGTTTAAGTTCTTCCTGATCCACAATGGCTGTAAAGGGATAGATTACCCTAAAAGGTTTTTCATCTTCTCTTTCCAAGTCTCTACCTCCTCAGCCGTAATAATATCTATGCTACCTCCTTGAAAATTCCCTTTTAAATCCCCCATTCCCTCTTCAAGCCAACCCTCTATTTCAAGATAAAGTTTCTTTAAGTGTTCCTTTACCTCTTCAGCGGGATCCCAAAGTCCTCTTTCCCAAGCCTCAAGAAGTCTTCTTGCTATCTCTTCAAGAGCCCAGGGATTATTTTCCTTAAAAAAGTTCCTATTTTCTTCATTCATAAGAAAGGTTCTTGCAATATCATCAAAGATCCAGGAATCCACCTCTTTGGTTGTTGCTGACCAGCCATAAATCCTTCCCACTCTTTTAGAAATGTCTCCAGCTCCCTTATATCCATGTCTTTTCATTCCTTCTATCCATTTAGGGTTTAAAAGTTTCGTCCTCACCACTCTCCTTAATTCTTCTGCCAGATCTCTCACCTCAACATGATCAGGGTCTCTTGTATCTCCATAATAGGTTTTTACTTCTTTTCCAGATAGATATCTTGCGGCAGAGGTCATTCCTCCATGGGTCCCAAAATAGCAGCAGCATCCGAAAAGATCATATTCGTCAGATACCACCTTGTTATAGGTAATATCCACGGTTTTTAAAATATTGGCAAACTCTTTGTGTTTTGCCTCACCCCAGATACCTTTTCCATAAGCATAGCCATTCCAATAAAGAAAAACTTCTGCAAGGTCCTTTTCTGTCTTCCAGGCTGAGGCATAAACTGCAAGCTGAGTTCCAGCCTGATAGACCCCTGGCATGGAACAGAAAATCCTCAAAGTTGCTGACCTAAAATCTCCACCATTAGTTTTAAGAATTTCTAACGCATGTTTTTTAACAAAATTCATCTCTTCAGGTTCATCTAAACTTGCTACAGCTTGTAGAGCTTCATCTATTAATTCTATACACATGGGGAAATTATCTCTTGTTATTCCTGAAACCCTTATGGTTACATCAATTCTTGGTCTTTTAAGCTCGTCTAAAGAAATAATCTCAAAACCCTTTACCCTTCCGTTTGAAAGCCACTTTGGTTTTACTCCAAAAAGCCAAAGAATCTGTCCCATTCCCTCACCATCAGCCCACATTATATCATTTGCCATCCAGAAAATAGCCACATTTTCAGGATACCTTCCTTCTTCTTGAAGATGTTTTTCTATAAGTTTTTCAGCAAGCCTTTTCCCAACCTCAAAGGCTGACTTAGTTGGAACTCTATGGGGATCAAGACTATAAAAATTTCTACCTGTCGGTAATACATCATCCCTTCCTCTGGTTATAAGTCCCGAAGGCCCTGCTGGAATATAACCCCCATCAAACCCTTTCAATAAGGCCTCAATCTCCCTTGATTCCTCAATTCTCTTATTTAAATCTAAAACTTTTTCCCTTATAGCTCTCCAATGGGGCTCTTCCCAATTTATGCTTTTTAATTTTTCCTCTTTATTCATAGGCTATTCCCTCCTGCTTTAAAATCTCTGCTACAACCTCTTTCCCGAGTCTATCTATTTCCTCTAAAAGAGCACCAAAACTTTTCCCTGTCCTTTCATCAACTTTTTCCTTATAAGAGAGAAGTTCTTTTAAATCGTATCCTAAAAGTTTAGCAATTTCCTTTCTTAAACTTATTTCTTCTCCTGGATCGTATCTTAAAATGGAATAGATAAACTCAACCCTTCTTTTCCCTTCTGGCAGTTTTCCAAAAATATGCATACCGTCCTGTATTTGAGTATTCCTTATTAAAGAAAGCTGAGAATGCAAAGCAGATACAATTTCTTCAAAAGAAATTTCATGGGTTTCCTCAGGAGAAAGCTCAGAAAGTGCTTTTTTCTTACCTTTATAAAACACTTTTGTAGAAACATCCAATTTTGCTTTTTTAACTGCCTCCAAAATCTGGTGTTCAAGAGTGTGTTTTAAAGCAGGATCCTTTCTTTTTGCACTTTCATATTCTCCAAGGAGTCTATCAAGTTCCTCAAGTTCTTCATAAAGGCCTGATTCAGTAAGAACAGTTTGCATGTGATCTACAAGCACCGCACAGGATCTTCTTTTAGCAATGGTTCCTTCAGGAGGGTTATCAGCATTATAAATATAAAGGTGAGGCACTGTGTCTATTCCTATATCAGGAAAACAGGCTGAACTTAAAGCAACTCCCTTTCCAGGTAAAAATTCTAAATTCCCATGGGTTCCCACATGGACTATAGCATGGGCTTTAAATTTTCTTGAAAGCCACTTATAGGTTGCTATATACTGATGAGGGGGAGGCACATCTGGATCGTGAAGTATTTTACAGACCTGACCATCACATCTTGGTCCTGCACATCCCCTTTTTGGCTGAACACAAACTACCACATTTCCGAATTTTACCCCTGTGATCACAATTTTTCCTTCATAAACCATGGCAGGTGGTATTCCATTTTTGTATTCCCCAGGAGGATTCCCCCAGGCTAAAATCATCCTTTCCCTTGTTTTTTCTGGAAGCTCTTCAAACCATTCTAAATACTCTTCTACCTCAACTAAAGCAAGTGCTCCTCCTTTGCTAACAATTTCTTCAACAGTTGTCCAGCGAAACTCAGAAAGGGCTTTTTTATTCATAATTTCCTCAATAAGAGCTTTACCGCTCTCAGGCGGGTAAACTTCGTAACCTACTTCTTTCATCCTTTTCATAATTTGAACTACCGACTCAAGGCTATCAAGATGAGCTGCTGAACCAACTGTTGCCTCAACAGAAGCACAGGGATTATTATGAAGAATAAAAGCTATCCTTCTCTCTTTGGGAGGGGTCCTCTTTAACTCAATCCATCTCTCAATTCTTTCTACAAGTTTTTTAACTCTTTCTGGAATAGGCATGCGCCTTCTTTCATCTGCCTCTCCTTCAACCTGACCAGCAATAATTATAGGCTCTATAACCCCTTCAAACTCAGGCATTGCTATTGCCCATCCTATATCAAGATTTAACTCCTCTTTTTCCCACTCTTCTATGGTTTTATAATAAGAAATAACTGGTGCTAAAACAGGCACATTAAGTCTTTTTAAAAGCTCAACCCCCCTCTCAGCCACTTCCTTTTTTTCAAAACCTACCTCTCTACTGCTCTGAATGAAAAAGAAAATAAGCTTTATGAGGAGATCAATTCTTGAATTTCCCTCTTCATCTATTAACCATTCCTCAATAATCTCTCCTGTTCCCCTTGTTCCAAGAGATTTATCCTTAATAGAGTAAGCAAAAATAGGAATTACATTAAAACCCTTGGCTTCAAGTTCTGAAATAAGTAAATTCTCTACTTCTAAGTTATCGTTTATCCAATAATGTCTTGAAAAAAGAATTCCAATAGTTGGAGCTTTTTTGGGTTTATACCAGGAAAAATAATCCTTTATGTCTTTGAAAATTCTTTCTGCCTTAGGATGATAAATTCCTTCCCAGGGTATTTCTTCAGGTTCTCGATATTCTACAGGAAGCCATAACACCTCCTTTGCAAGAAAGTAAAAGAGGTTTTCTATATTTTCCTCTCCATTTCTCAAAATATACTCTTGAGCCTTAATCAATATTTCGGGATTTACGGTGGAATAGGTCCAAAATGAAGGATCACTTGAGAGATAGACAATTTTTTTACCTATTTTTCCCTCTCTTATTTCTTTTTCTAAGATTTCCCAAAAGCTTTCTTGAGTAGATCTATAAACTAATAAAAGATCACTACTCTTAATCTCATTTAAAACTGCTTTTAATTTTTCACCTTCTTTTTCAAGAACTCGTGCAGAGTAAACTTTTATATTCAAATCTTTAATTTTTTTAGATATCTTATAAAACATGTTATAATAAGATTGCCAAGTAATAACAATGATTTTCATTTTTTAGTCCCCCACATTTTTATGTTATATTTCTAAATTTGGATATACAAAAGTTAATTTTTCATTATTTAAAGTTTCTATTGGTATTTCATAAACTTTTTCAAGTATTTCTTTTTTAATTACTTCTGAAGGGCATCCATTGTGAAATACTTTTCCTTTTTTTAAAACTACAATTTTATCAGAAAAAAGGCTTGCAAGATTGGGATCATGGAGGGTCATTATAACTGTGAGATTCTTTTCTTTAGCGAGTTTTTTTACTGTGTTTAGAACTATGACTTGATTTCTAAAGTCTAAGTGACTTGTGGGTTCATCCAGAAGAAGAACGGGTGCCTCTTGAACAAGAGCTCTGGCAATGAGAGTAAGCTGTCTCTCTCCACCGCTAATTTTAGTATAAGCTTTATCTTTCAGATGTTTAATTCCCACAAGCTCTAAAGCCTCCTCTGCCTTTTCATAATCCTCCCTTTTTGGGCTTGAAAAAAGTCCTATATAACTTGCTCTTCCTGTAAGAACCACATCTAATACTGAATAGGAAAAAGGTGGCTCATGCTCTTGAGGAACTATGGCAAAAAATTTAGCTCTCCTCTCAAAGGAAAACTTATCTACTCTCTCTCCCTGAAATCTAATTTCTCCCTCATAATCATTCCATATTCCAGAAATACATTTAAAAAGGGTTGATTTCCCAGCCCCATTAGGTCCCAGTATAGTAATAATTTCCTTAGGGCTTGCAGTAAAGATAATCTCCCTTAAGATTTCCCGATTTTCACCCTTATGTTTAAAGGTTAAATTTTTTACTTCAAGCATTTTATTTTCCCCAAGCTTCTTTCCCACCTCTTTTCATAAGATAGATAAAAAAGGGAGCACCCGTTAAAGCCGTAATAATTCCTACAGGAATATCAAAATTTGTAATAGTTCTTGAGAGAGTATCTGCAGCAATCATAAAGGCTCCTCCTCCACACAGACTAAGTGGTAAAAGCACTTTGTGGTCTGGCCCTACTATCATTCTTATAAGATGGGGAACCATAAGCCCAACCCAGCCAATTATTCCGCAAGCAGATGTGGCTATTGCAACTGCTAAGGCTGAAAAAACAATAAAGAGAGCTCTTTCTCTTGCTACATTGATACCGAGCATTTTAGCCTCTTCCTCTCCCATACTTAGCACATTTAACCTCCAGCGCATAAGTAAAAGGGGAAAGATTCCAAGAATAATTCCAGGGAGAACCCATTTCACAGTTTGCCAGTCTGAAAGGCTAAAACTTCCCATAAGCCAGTAAACAATACTTTGAAGTCTATGAGGATCAACAATAAATTTAACAATTGAAACAAGAGCTTGGAAAAAGGCTGAAACTATAACTCCAGAAAGAACAAGGGGAAGTCTACTTATCTCACCCTGAGTCCTTGCAACAAAATAAGCAAGAAGAACAGCTAAAAGAGCAAAGACAAAAGCCATAAACTGAATAGGAAATATTTCTAAAAAACCTATAGTTATGGCACATCCAAAGGCAGCTCCTGCTGAAATCCCAAGAATAAAGGGGTCAACAAGGGGATTTCTAAAAATAGCCTGTAAGGTTACTCCTGCAGAAGAAAGACTTGCCCCAACAAAAAAGGCCATAATAACCCTTGGAAGTCTTATATCCCAGACAATAGTTTTTTCTGGAATATCTCCAACTTTATAAATATGTAAAATTTCATTGACAAGAATTTTTAAAACAAAAAAAGGACTTATGTGATAGGCTCCTAAAAATAACGCCACCCACCCTACTAAAATAGGAGAAATAGCAATCACTAATCCTCTATAACTTTTCATATTTTCTTACCTCTTTAAAGGAAAGGCCAAAGACCTTTTGGTAGAATTCATCAACCATTTTTTCAAAATTCACATCACCAAAAACTTCAGGATAGGTCTTTATTGCCATATAAAGAACAATGGGTGCAAGCCTTGGAGACCAGGTTGACCAATGAGGAAGCTTGTAAACCTTTCTTTCTCTTACCGCCTTTATAAATTTCCACTGAGAATTGTTATAAATCCAAGTTTCATCATAGCCAGCAGACCCCCAAATAAAAATTATATCCGGGTTCCAATTAATAATCCTCTCAACTGAGACATCTGCATTTCTGGAGGGAATTTCGGCTCCTACATTTATCCCCCCAATTAGTTTTATAACATCATTGGTAATCCCGATTCTCCCAGAAACAGTTGTGGGCTTTCCTCCAAGATGGAGAACTTTCTTTCTCTTATTAGTCTGAATTTGTTTAGCTCTTTCACTTATAAAGTTTAGCATTTTCTCCATTTCAGCTATTACCCTTTCTGCCTGATTTTCCTTTCCAAAGAGCTTCCCATGAAGTCTAATAACTTCATAAAGCTCGCCAATACTTTCGGGCCAGATAGCTATAACCTTTACACCTTTTGATTCAAGAAACTCTATAACCTTTGTGTTGTAACTCCAGGTAATAACCACATCAGGATTTAATTTCAAAATGGCCTCTATATTTAAATTTGACCCTGTTCCAACAGTTGGCTTTCTTACCTTTAAACCACTAAAGACAAAGGCCTGATAAACACTACAACTTTTTTCTGCCCAGTCTGAAACTCCTGCAACCTGATCCCAAATATCAAGAGCTGGAATAAGCTCAGGAGTTATAGCTATAACTGCCCTTTTAACAGGAACTTTAACAGTTACTTTCCTCCCAAGAACATCAGTAACACTTAAGGTTTTAGCAAAACCTTCTTCAGTTAAGCAAAATATAAATATAATTAAAATTAGAATTTTAAAGTAAGTTCTGCAAACCATGATGCACCTGGTGCTTTGTAGTAATAATAATAATCTCTATCAAAAATATTATCTCCTGAAATAGAGAAATTTATCCATTTATTTACCTGATAACTTGCTCTTACATCAACTACAAAGTATTCATCATAAGAGCCATAAACCCTTGATTTTTTGTCTTTATTTTCGTCATCCATATACCATTTATCTCTATACCTTCCCACTACATAGAAAGACCATTTACCTCTTTTAAACTCAGCACCAATATTTCCCATCCAAAGGGGGAGATAAGTAAGCCTTTTCCCTTCAGTTTGAGGTTTTACTTTGTTTTCTTTAATTTCTGAGTCTGTATAAGTAAGATTGACAAAGAGCCTTAATCCAAAATCAAATTTCTGTTCAAGGCCTGCTTCAAATCCCTGTGACATTGCAGACCCAACATTGATTAATTCCTGATAAGTTGCATTAACTGTTTTTCTGTAAATAAGGTCTTCCATATCATTATAAAAATAGGTAAAACTTAATTTGGCACCCTTCCAGAGTTTTTGCTCTATTCCAAGTTCATAGGAAGTTGTAGTTTCAGGCTTAAGATTTGGATTTCCCGCATAGGTGATACCCCTTGAGGTAGTCCAGGTTCTATAAAGTTCATAAACTGTTGGAGGTCTAAAGGCCTTTCCTATGGACCCTCTTAAAAGGGTTCCTTCAAAGGGCTTATAAACAAGAGAAACCTTTGGAGAGAAGGACTCTTCAGTGTTTGAAGGATACTCCTTGGGATAACCTGGCGTTCCAACTTGATTCACATAACCATCATAGGTCTTCCAGTTATCATATCTTACCCCAAGATAGGCAGTTATTTTTTCTGTTAACATAATTTCATCTTGAGCAAAAACTGACCAGGTTCTTGTTTTTCCTTTGGATTGATACTTAAGTTTTACTGTTGAGGTTTCATCCTTCCAGTTTTTTAAGTATTTCTCTTTAGTGTCTGCATACTCCCATCTATAAGCAGAACCAAAGGTAAGAATTTGATTATTAAAAATTGGCACACTAAACTGAAGGTCTCCCTGAAAGGCTTTTTGAGGAGTATTAGTGACATAACCACACTGTTCAGGAGCAGTTCCAGGAGGGCACCCTTCAATCCTTGCGCCACCTCCTACAGATACATACCAATCCTTTTCAGCAGTTGTGTAAGAGAGATTTAACTTGGTTTTAAGTTTTTTGAATAATTCTGTTTCAAAAAGGGCACCCCAGATGTTCTGAACCCTTCCACCTGCGCCAGGAAGATAAGTATATTCAGAAACCATCTTAAATTTTCTATTATCAATGGTGGTATATTTCCATGTGTCATCATTAAAAACTAGATTTCCGGAAGCATCTCTTAAATAAGTATGAGGTTCATCATAATTATATTCATAGCGATTTCTAAGATAAGTTAGCCTAAGTCTTGTATTTTTATCAAACTCATATTGAGCCTTGATAGTTATACCATCATCCCACCATCTATTATCACCTTTGTCCCCAATTAAATACTGAAGATTACCATATCTATCTTGAGTTATACGCCATCCAGAAAGATAATTCGGTGGCGGGTCAATACTTTTATATTCTCCCCCTGGTCTAATATTAAAATCTGTAGGATATCCGTTGGTATCATGCCTTCCATAACTTAAAAAGAAGCTAAATTTTCCCATTTTATCTCCATAACTTACATATACCCTTTTTAAATCATCCATAGCATCTCCTCTATCAAAGGAGGAGCCATATCCAGCTTTAATGGTAATTTCTCTTTTTTCAGGCATTTTAGTAAGAAAATTAACAACCCCTCCCATAGCATAGCCACCCCAGAGAGAAGAAAAGGGCCCTTTTACTACCTCAACCCTTTCTAAATCCTCCGGGAAAAAACCACCTAACTTAACTCCTCCTGTATAGGCATTATTTAAGGGGATCCCATCTAACAAGATAAGAGAGCGTTTTTGTTCCCCAAACCCTCTAAGTTGAATGGAAGCTAAGGTATCCATAAGACCCTTTCCTCTCCTTATCATCACCCCAGAAATATCATTTAAGGCCTCATCAATAGTCTTTGGCTTTTTTAATTCTATTTTCTCCTTGGTTACTACATTCACACTTGCAGGAGAGGCCTCAACAGGGATTTCTGTTCTTGTTGCAGTAACCACAACCTCAGGCAGTTCTTCAGCCTTCTTTACTTCCTCTTTCTTAACCTCCTCAGAAAATCCATGCCCTGCAACTATCAAATTTGCTATTGATCCTAAAACTGCAAAACTTATAAGATATCCCTTTTTCATACTCCCCTCCCACCTTTGATATTATTTTTTGAAGATTAATAAAAATTAATGCTACGATTTTAAAATGAATAGCATTTGAAATTTTTTTCACAAGAAATAGAATGGGGAGACTTAGAAGGCTATATCACCCAAAGGGTTTCTTTTGCAATTACTTCTTGATGGGATGCAAAACAGGCCCATTCATAATTTTTATGCTCTAAGGAGAGCTTAGCATGCTCCAAATCTTTTAAAGCTTGATTTAACCAGTCTTTACTTCTCTCTGGCATGGTAAAAAACATAAACTCATTTCTTCTCTTCAAGCCCCCTTATTTCAGGAGAAACCTTGAGGGGATACTTAAGGGGCTATAAGAAAGAATTTCCTATTTTCAATATGAAGAAAGATACCCGAGATTTCAAAGGTCTCCCTTAATAAGTTTTCATCAATAGATTCACTGTCCCCTTCATAAAGGAGTTTTCCATCTTTAAGGAAAAGAAAATTATCAGCAAATCTTAAAGCAAGATTGAGATCGTGAAGCACCATTATAACAAGTATATTTTTAATAGATATTATTTTTTGTAATAGTTCCATGATTTCTATTTGATTTTTTGGATCTAAATGATTTACTGGTTCGTCAAGAAGGAGGATTTTGGGTTCCTGGGCAAGGGCTCTTCCAATTAAGACCTTTTGAAATTCTCCTCCGCTAAGTTCTCTAACACTTCTTTTTACAAAATCATTAATGTTTAAAAGCTCTATAACTTCTTCAACTTTATTTAAATCCTCCTCTTTGGGTTCAAAGAAGAAGTGGGGTATCCTTCCAAGAAGAATTGATTCAAACACAGAGAAATTGGGAGGTAGATTTAGTCTTTGAGGAAGGTAAGCCATAATTTTTGCTCGCTCTGTGGAAGAAAGGGTTTTCAGGGACCTTCCCATAATTAGAATTTCGCCCTCTCTGTAGGATTGAATTCCGCAAAGGGTTTTTAAAAAAGTAGTTTTTCCTGCACCATTTGGTCCAAGAAGGGCATAGAGCCTGTTATTCTGAAAGAAACAACTTAAATTCTTAAGAATCTCCCTTTTTTTCAAAAAAACCCTTAAATTTTTAACCTCTATCACTTCTTCAAAAGCTCCGGTTTTTTCTTATCAAAAGGATAAAGAAAAGAGGTGCTCCAAGGAAGGTGGTAATGACTCCAACAGGAAGTGTATGGGGAGAGAGAATTATGCGAGAAAGGAGATCAGAAAGGGTAAGAAGTAGAGCTCCTGTTAAGGCAGAATAAGGAAGGAGAAAGCGATGATCATTCCCAATAAGAAGTCTCACTATATGAGGAGAAATTAATCCTATAAAGCCTATTATCCCGAGAAAGGATGTGCATACCGAAACCAAAAAAGCAGAAATCAAAAGACTGATTAAACGCAACTTTTTTACTTCAATTCCTAAGCTTTGAGCTATCTCATCTCCCCAGAGAAGGGCATTCAATTTCCAACTGAGAAAAAGGCAAAAGGGAAAGAGAATTAAGAAGAAAAATCCCATAATTTTTAACTCCTGTAAGCCAGCTTTTCCAAGATCTCCAAAGGTCCAGAAGAGAGTTGCTGCAACCTGAAAGTCTTCACCAAAGTATTGAAGTATCATGGTTGCTGAGGTAAAAAGGCTTCCTAAGGCAACTCCAGAGAGAATAATGGCTTCAGGTTTAAGATTCCTAACAAAGGAGAGAAAAAGAATAAGGAGGGTTCCAAGAAAGGCAAAAAGAAAGGCAAAAAGGACTACCAGGAAATAGGAGGAGATACTGAGGCCTGCAGTAATGGAGGCGTGAAATTTTCCTGCTCCAAGGACAATTATGGCAAAGGAGGCCCCAAAAGCTGCTCCGTGGGAGATCCCAAGAGTAAAAGGTGAAGCTAAGGGATTGCGAAGAACAGTCTGCATAATTGCCCCTGTTAGCCCAAGGCTTGCTCCGGCAACTATGGCTGAACCAATTCTTACCATTCTTAACTTAAAAATAAGGCCTGAATACTCCCCCTGGGAAAAGAAAAGAGTAAAGGGATTAAATACTCCACTTCCTACTAATAAAGAGATACATCCAGCTAAAAAAAGAAAAATGAGAAGGAAAATACCAAAAAGGGTTTTTTTAAAAAGAGTTTTCTTATATAGTTCTTTTAAAGTGCTTAAAGGAGTGGGCTCAGTTAAAAATGAGGCTTCCTCCTTCAAATTTGAGCTGTTTAAAGCCTGGATAGTTTCTTTTAAGCTCTTCATAGACATCCTTTCCCACAAAATTTTTTATTATTTCTCTTGCCTTGACATGAGGATCAATATCTTTAAATTTCTCAGGAAAGAGAACCTTACCAATAAAATAGGCATTGGCAAAAATTACTTCCACATTGGTTCTATAAAAATTGCTGGGATAGAGGGTATAAACCTTTTTATTTTTTATGGCCTTTAAAGCCTCATAAAAAGAGGGATTTTTTTTGTAGTCCTCTGAAACAATAGAAAGCCCTCCAGTGTCAATAAAGATATAATCAGGATCCATAAGGAGAAGCCTCTCTTTATCAATGAAAAGATGCCCTTCTTCTTTTAGAGTATCTACAGGAGTTTTAATTCCCAGAAAACTAAAGGGTGGATACTTTGCTTGGGTGCTTGTGATTCCATGTGGACCCCTTGCTGAAATTGCTCCCACATAAACAGAAAATTTCTGTTCAGTTCCCCCTCTCTTTTTTAAGTCACTAAGATAACTATCTATAAGGGCACATAAACTTTTAGCTCTCTCACTCTTTCCAAGAAGCCTTCCAAGAAAAAGAAAGGTTTCCTTATTTTCTTCAACATCAAAGCCACTTGTTCCAGCATGTTTAATAACCACAACGGGAATCCCGGTATTCTTCATGAGGGAATCTGCCATATCGGGCTCAAGGGCAATGATTAAATCTGGTTTTACTTTCAACAACTTTTCTACATCAGGATATTTCCCTGGTCCTCCCTCTCCAATTTCAGGAAGATCCTTAACTCTATCTTTTATGGCTGACCAGTATGGTTTCCCTGAAGCTATAAGGCCCTTCATAAGGCCTCTCTTTTCAACTGCCTCAACTCCAACTACCTTCTCCATAGCCTGTAAATACACCACATACCTTAAGGCTCCATTAATAGCAACAACTCTTTCTATTTTCTTTGGAATTTTTACCTCTCTACCAAATTGATCCTTGATAATTTGAAATTCCTCTGCCAGACCTAAAGAAACCCAAAAAAAGAAAAAAAGCATCATTCCCATAAAAACCCTTTTTATCCTCATAGATTCCTCCCTAATCTAAAGAATTTCTGGAATAATTTTTTGTAATTTTAGAAGAATACTTTCTTCTTCATAGCTTTTTCCATAAAGGGAGTTTAGATAGATCTCCTTTTTCCAGGGCAAAATTAAAAGGGGATTAAGACCCCATTCAAGAAGGAAAGAAGAGAGGTTTTCTTTCATTTCTTCAGGAACTTTGTTTAGAATGAGATAGGCAGGCTTTCCCATACTCTGGGCAAATTCTAAAATTTTTTGGGCTACCTCAAGGGCATCAAGATAGGGTTCTGAAAGGGCAATAATTTTATCAACCCCTTTTTCAAGGCCTCTTCCAAAGTGCTCAAGACCAGCTTCAGTATCAATTATAACAACTTCTCCTTGAAGAGGTTTAAATCTCTCTAAAAGTTCCCTTCCGAGAACCCCCATAGGACAGGCACATCCCTCAAGAGGCTCTTTTATTTTCCCTACAGAAAGCAAAAAGATATTTCCTCTCTGTAAAAGAATCTCCTTAGGGAGGGCAGAAATCCCCTGAATATTTTCATTTGAAATCTCAATTTGAGGCTCTTTGGTTCCACTCTGAAAAGCCTTACGAAGTCTCTCTTTAAAGACCTTCTTTCCTCCAAGATAATCCATATAAGAAAGAACGGGCGCTTCAAAACCAAGAAGTCTGTAAAGACTTTGATTGCTCTCATCGGCATCAATAAGAAGCACCTTGAAATTCTCTCTTTCAAAGGCTTTGGCAAGGGCTACACAAAAGAAACTTTTTCCCACTCCTCCTTTTCCTGAGACAAGTATTTTAGACACCTTAAAACTCCTCCCTATTTAAAAGTTAAATTCTATAATCCCCTTTACAGAAAAAGGAGCTCCAGCTCCATAACTTGTTTCCCCAACACTATCATCAAAGGCATTTATTAAGACCTGCCCTGTTTCCAACTCCTGCCCCAAGATTAACAGGAACTGCTCCTTTATAAAGGGCGATACTTTCAAAATTTTCAAGGTCATATAGATAAGCCCTTGGCCCAATAGGATTTGCCCCATAATTGGGAACTCCCTGCACAGTAAGACCACCGAGATATCCTCTGACCCCTCTTATTCTTACATTAGATTGCTCAGCGGAAAGATTGGCTGGATCAACACTCTCAAAAATTACCCCAGGAATGATACTTAATGCCTCCCAAACATTTCCTTTTCCTCGCTCTCCTGAAAGTTCAATCCCCTCCCGGGTAATCTCAACACCAGTATAGACCGTCTCCCCAGTCTCTTTAGTAGGAAGAATAAGCTTCTCCCCTTTTACAACCACCTCAGGAAGTTCCTTTGTTTCCTTAATTTCCTCTGAAAGGGCTCCTTTAACCAGAGTTATGCTTGCTAAAAATCCCCATAGCGCAGCCCCTACATAAGTAAATCTCCTCATGCCCCCCCTTATTATGTATCCAATCTTAATAAAACTTTATGCTACGATTTAAAAATTAGTAGCATTTGAAAATTTTTTCACAAGAATAGGTGAAATTTGATAGAGCATGGATAGGAAAAAATCTAATAGAGGGGGTGATTAAGAAGGAGGGAGCTTAAGTTAAGCATGAAAACTTTTATTTAAAATGATTTTGTTTAATTAGGGCCTCTTTTACTGCTTGATAAACGGCTTTTGCAATAAGTTCTCCTATTTTGCTGTGGCCTCCTGTATAAGTTATTTCTGGAGGTTCCTCTCCTGAGACTATAATGATATTATCTGTGCCTGTTCCTGTAGCTTGAACCTGTGGATTATATGAGCTTGGAACTTTTAAATCCTGAAAGGCAGCAGTTTTTGCCTCTGTGGCTGTAATGATAGCTCTTGCCATGGCAGACTCCCTTAGCTTCTTATTTGTTAATATTATTATATTCACTGTGCCTTGAGGCTTCTCTTCCTCTGTATAATTTCCCTCATCAAACCCTGCTCTTAAAGCATTAGTCTTTGCTCCAGCTGTAACTAAAGCTGTAACTACATAACTACCCCAGGTTTTGGTTACCACTGCTAAATTATCCATATCAGCTGCTGTTCCTAAGATAAAAATCTCCTCAGTTGAAAGATTGAAGTCCTTTCCAATTTTTTCTCTAATCTTTTCAAGATAAACCCTTCCACCCAAGGATTTTTTAGTTTTCCTCTCCTCGCAGACTTTCTTCCAGA